>DXEU01000140.1 GCA_019114845.1 Candidatus Lachnoclostridium stercoripullorum
GCATTGGTCTTCTTGCAGTGATAGCGGTGGATACAGAAGTTTTTTGCATTATAGAAGGTACCTTTGTGATACCAGTCAGAAAGGCGGTGAGCCCTGACTTCTTTCGAGATCGTGGTAGGATCCTTGCACAGAAACCTGGAAATATCCTTAAAGGATGTGCCCTTGTTCAATTCATTTTCGATATAGATACGGTCTTCGAGGGTAAGATGTTTCTGGTTACCAGGAATATATTTACTCATCATGAACCTCCTTCTACTGCTGTCAGAAGGAGAGATAACCATACCATGGATGTATGAAAGAGTAAATATCAACTGTGCAGAAGTAAAAGCTACTGCCCCTAGGGGAGGCGGAATTTAAAATTTCATTTTTGGGTTTGATGGTAAGATAGAATTTGGGATTGGTTCCAGTGCTAATCTATGTTAGAATAGGACATTGGAATAGACGGATTTGTGAGGTTAAGAGAATTATGAGAATTTTGTTGATCAGGCACGGGGATCCCGATTATGATAATGACACGCTGACGGAGAAAGGGCGCAGGGAGGCGGCTCTTCTGGCGGAGGCGGCGCCGCATATGAACCTGGGAACCTGCTTTGTATCGCCCCTGGGCCGGGCGCAGGACACGGCGGCCTACAGCCTGAAAAAGATCGGGCGGACGGCGGAGACCATAGACTGGCTGGAGGAGTTTTCCGGCCAGATCGATCTGAACAGACATCCGGAGATGGAGAAGGCCTATCAGAATGTGAGAAGGCTGGAGGATGGAAGCTATGCTCCCAGAGGCGTATGGGATATGCTGCCCAGCTACTGGACGGAGCGGCCGGAGTATTTTGACCGGGAGAAATGGCGGGAATCGGAGATTACCTGCTATACGAATGTGATAGAGAAATATGATTGGGTGACCGGCGGACTGGATGCTTTTCTGGCGGAT
Source organism: Candidatus Lachnoclostridium stercoripullorum (assembly GCA_019114845.1). GTDB lineage: Bacteria > Bacillota > Clostridia > Lachnospirales > Lachnospiraceae > Lachnoclostridium_A > Lachnoclostridium_A stercoripullorum. The sequence goes on from DXEU01000140.1 coordinate 926, forward strand.
CACGGGTACGTGCGGGAGCGGAATCACTACAGGGTGGAGCGGGCCAGCACGGAGACGGTGACGTTTTTCTGCCATTTCGGGGTCACCTGCGTGATTTTGTCTCACCTTTTGAATGTGTCGCCCTTTGTGCTCTGGCACGGGCTGGCCCTGGCGCCCACGTCGGTGACGGAGGTGGTGACGGAGGAGCGGCAGAGGGGAATTGCCAGCTTCCGCGGTCTGCGGGTGGGGGATATTTCCCATCTGTATGCCGGACATGAGCCGGCGTCCTTTGCCGCAAGGTTTGCGGAAGTTTACGATGATATGGAACATCGGCATTGACGACGCGAGGGCGGCGCTCAGATAGACGGAAGGGGAATTGAAAATGAAGAAACTTTCATTCAGGGAGATCATCACGGTGGCCAGCATGCTGTTCGGCATGTTTTTCGGGGCGGGGAATCTGATTTTTCCTGTATCTATGGGACAGTTGGCGGGCCAGAATCTCTGGCAGGCGGCGGCTGGCTTTTTGATTACCGGGGTGGGAATTCCGCTTTTGGGGGTTGCGGCCCTGGGAATCAGCCGTGAGGACGGGCTTTTGGGCCTGAGCAGCCGGGTGGGAAGAGGGTACGGCCTGTTTTTCACCTGTGCCCTGTACCTCACCATCGGGCCATTTTTTGCGATTCCCAGGTGTGCGACGGTGTCGTACACGGTCGGGATTGAGAGGATGGTGCCCGGACAGGGGCAGACGGCGGGATTGGCGGTCTTCTCCCTGCTGTTTTTTGCCGCGGTGCTGTTCTTCTCCCTCAGGCCGGGGGAGATTCTCACATGGGTCGGCAAGGTGTTGAATCCGCTGTTTCTCTGCTTTCTGGCGGTGCTGATGGTTCGCGCCTTGATTTCGCCCCTGGGCGATGTCTCGGAGATTGCGCCCCAGGGAGCCTACGTGTCCTCCGCCTTCGCCACCGGGCTGCTGGAGGGCTACAATACCATGGATGCCCTCGCCGGGCTGGCCTTCGGAATTATTGTGGTGGACGTGATTCGCAGTCTGGGGATCCGGGATGCGGGGGCGATTGCGAAGAATACGGTGTACGCCGGTGTCTTCAGCTCCATTCTGATGGCATTTATCTATGTGCTTGTGACGGTTGTGGGGGCGCAGAGCCGGGGCGTGTTTGAGGCGGCCTCCAACGGAGGCGAGGCGCTGGCACAGATTGCGGAATATTATTTTGGGGGTGCCGGGGCGGTGATTCTGGCTGTGACGGTGACGGTCGCCTGCCTGAAGACGGCAGTTGGACTGATCACGAGCTGCAGTGAGACGTTTGTGGGGATTTTCCCGGGCGGCCCCTCCTATAAAATGTGGGCGGCGGCGTTCTGCGCGCTGTCCTTCCTCATCGCCAACCTGGGACTGAACGCGATCATCGCCTATTCCCTGCCGGTGCTGATGTTTTTGTACCCGCTGGCGATCGTTCTCATTCTCCTCACCCTGGGGAGCCGGCTTTTTGGCGGGGACAGGACGGTGCTCCAGTGGACCATCGGGCTGACAGCGGTGGCGGCGGCGGTGGATTTTTTGCGGGCGCTTCCGGAGAATGCCAGATATGTGCTGCATTTGAACGGCCTGACGGAGTTGGCGGAGAGGTTTGTGCCCTTTGCGGCGGAGGGATTCGGCTGGATGATCCCGGCGCTTGTGGGCTTTGGGGCGGGGCTCCTCATTGGAAAATTGAAGAAAGCGGACAGATAGTGCGGTGCATGGGCGCCGGGGAGATTTTGACTTCCCCGGCGCTTTCTGTCGGTTATTAAACAAAAAAGAATTCTGTAATAAGAGAAAAATGTATATTATTTTTTGATTTGAAGAAACTTTAATGGATAGTTCTTTCTAAATTAATTGCAAGAATTGGAAAAAAGATATATAATTTAAACACATTATGCAAAAAAACGGAATTTTGCCATATATTGCATGGAAAGGAGAGGAGCCATTGACCAGAGAGATCATTGACGCGATTCGACAGGCGGAGACGGAGGCTGCGGCGCGGTCTGCGTCTGCGGCGAAGGAGGCGGAGAGAATTCTGAAGGAGGCTGAGGAGCAGGCGGCTGCGCTGAAGAAGGAGATGACGAAGAAGGCTCTGGATGAGGCGGAGGCCGTCCGAGAGGCAGCCGAACAGGAATGTGCCGTGATGCTGTCGGAGGCAGAGAAACAGGAGAAGGAAGAGGGAATCCGTCTGGAAGCGCTTCTGACGGACAAGCGCCGGGAGGCAGTGAAGGCAGTCCTGGCGGAGTTGGTATAGGAGGTGTTGTAGATTGGCTGTATTGCCTATGAAGAAGGTGCTTATCTGTGGGCTGAAGCGGAACAGAAAGAGGACGCTGGAGTATCTTCAGAGGCAGGGGGCAGTGGAGATTGCCGCGGCAGTGGAGGAAGACCAGATTTTTAAGCGCATGAACGTGCTCTCGTCGAAGGCTGTGTTTGAGAGAAATGCGGCGGAGGCGGAGCAGGCACTGGGGATTCTGCAGACCTATTCTCCGGAGAAGAAGGGGATTTTGGCCGCTTTTCAGGGAAGAGAGCCGCTGCCCTTGGACACTTACGAGGCTTTGGCGGGGCGGCACAACGAGATTATGAAGACGGCCGGAAGGATTCTCGCCCTGGCGAAGGATGTGGGGGAGAAGAAGGGAAGTCTTCCCCGCCTGGAGCAGCAGCTTCAGGAGCTGGAGCCGTGGAGAACCTTTGATCTGCCCTTGGACTTTAAGGGAACCCGGCATACGTCGGCATTTATCGGCTCGGTTCCCCGGCCAGTCTCCCTGGAGGAGCTGGTGGGGGATCTGACGGAGAGGTGCGGCAAGGCGGTGGATGTCTCCATTGTCAGCTCCAGCAAGGAGCAGACCTGCTTTTTCACCGTCTGCGGAAAGGAGGACGCGGGCCAGGTGGAGTCGGCCTTAAAGGCCATGGGCTTTGTGAGTGCCCCGCGCACGTCGGAGGTTCCGGCGGAGCACCAGAGAAAGCTGCAGGAGGAGATTCAGGAGATCCGAAGAGCGCTGGAGGCGGACGAGAGGGAGATCTGCTCCCTGGCGGCGTCCAGGAATGACTTGAAGTTTGTGGTGGATTACTACACCATGCGGGCGGAAAAGTACGGAGTGTTAAATGGCCTGTCCCAGTCCAGAAGCGTATTTCTCATCACCGGCTACGTGCCGGCGGATCAGGTGGATCGGCTGGAGCGGGAGCTGACGGAGCGGTACGATGTGTTTGTGGAGTTTGAGGATCCCTCCGAGGAGGAGGATGTGCCGGTGATTCTCCGCAACAACTGGTTTGCAGAGCCGGTGGAGGGAATTGTGGAGAGCTACAGCCTTCCCGGGAAGGGCGAACTGGATCCGTCGGCGGTGACGGCGCCGTTTTACTATCTGCTGTTCGGCCTGATGCTGTCGGATGCGGCCTACGGCCTGATCATGGTGTTCGGCTGCCTCTACTGTCTAAAGAAATGTCCAAATATGGAGGAAGGGCTGAAGAAAGCCCTGAAGATGTTTTTGTACAGTGGGATTTCCACCACGTTCTGGGGCTTTATGTTCGGAAGCTTTTTCGGGGATGCGGTGAATGTGATTGCGACCACATTTTTCGGCAGGCCGGATATTTCCATGCCGCCCCTGTGGTTTGAGCCGGTGGATCTGCCCATGAAGATGCTGGTATTTTCCTTTGCCTTCGGCATCATCCACCTGTTTACCGGCCTGGGAGTGAAGCTGTACTGCTCCGTGAAGAGCGGACACCTGGTGGACGGAATCTACGACGCGGTGTTCTGGTATATGCTGGTGGGAGGAGCCATCGTCTATATGCTCACCATGTCCATGTTCACGGACATGCTGGGGTTGGGCTTCACCCTTCCCCCCGCGGCAGGGACGGCGTCGGCCGCAGTCGCCGCTGTGGGGCTTGTGGGCGTGGTGCTGACCAGCGGCAGAGAGTCCAGAAACTGGGGGAAGAGGATACTGAAGGGGCTCTACGGCGCCTACGGGATTACGTCCTATCTGAGCGATATCCTGTCCTACTCCCGCCTGCTGGCTTTAGGGCTGGCGACCAGCGTGATCTCCACCGTGTTTAACAAGATGGGCAGCATGCTGGGTGACTCCATCCCGGGAATTATTCTGTTTATCCTGGTGTTTGTGATCGGCCACGCGCTGAATCTGGCCATCAACGCCATGGGAGCCTACGTGCACACAAACAGACTGCAGTTTGTGGAATTTTTCGGAAAGTTTTATGAAGGCGGCGGACGGAAATTCAGCCCGTTCGCGGAGCATACAAAATATTATAAAGTCAAGGAGGACAATTAGTTATGGCGATTATGGAGAATATGGGAGTGGTATTGGCGCTTTTGGGAGCAGTGATCGCGGCGCTGGCGGCAGGAATCGGTTCATCCATCGGTGTGGGCATGACCGGCGAGGCGGCGGCAGGGGTTGTGACGGAGGATCCGTCCAAGTTCAGTAAGGTGCTGGTGCTTCAGCTTCTGCCCGGCACCCAGGGAATCTACGGACTGCTGATCGGCTTCATCACTCTGACTCAGATCGGAATCATGGGAGGAAGCGCGGATATTTCCCTGATCAAGGGGGTTCTGTATTTCGTCGCTTGCCTTCCCATGGCGTTTGTGGGATATAAATCGGCGATCCGCCAGGCGAGAGCCTCCGTGGCATCCATCAGCCTGGTGGCAAAGCGCCCGGATCAGTTCGGTAAGGCTATGATTTTCCCGGCTATGGTTGAGACCTACGCCATTCTGGCCCTTCTGATCTCCATTCTTTCCATCTTCGGCATCAACGGCCTGGCAGTTTAACGGCAGCTGACTGGAGAGAAGGGAGAGGGAGATATGGCTGGATTAGATAAGATCATCGGTCAGATTCAGAAGGAATCGGAGGATGCCGCAGCCAGAACCATCGCCGCCGCCAGGGAAAAGGCGGAAAATATGTTGCAGCAGGCCAGAGAAGAGGCGGAGGCGCAGTGCGGGGAGATCCGGGCGAGGTCCGCAAAGGAGAAGGAGGACATCCTGGAGAGAGGCCGCTCAGCGGCGGAGCTGAAGGTGCGCCAGGGGCTTCTGGCAAAGAAGCAGGAGATCATAGGCTCCGTTTTGGCGGACGCTCTGAAGGCGGCCAAGAACCTGGAGGCGGAGCGGTATTTTCAGGTGATTGTCAGGCTGGCAGCGGACGCGGCGATGGCCGGGGAGGGAGTCGTCTTCTTTTCGGAGGCGGATTTACAGAGGCTTCCCTCCGACCTTGAGAGGAGGATGAATGATGCCGTGAAGGATAAGGGCGCGGTTCTGAAGATTTCTTCGGAGCCCAGGGCCATGGACGGCGGATTCATTCTCTGCTATGGAGGAATCGAGGAGAATTGTTCTTTTGATGCGATTTTTGACTCTGCAAGGGAGCATCTGCAGGATGCAGTGCAGAGGATTCTGTTCGCGTGAGCGGCAGGGACGAGGTTTGAATGGAGGAGGAACTGGCGATGGCAGAAGATCAATATTTATATGCGGTTGCCCGCATTCGGACAAAGGAGCTGTCTCTGCTGTCTGCTTCCTTTTTTGAGCAGCTTTTGTCTGCTCCGGATTATGAGGCCTGCATCCGCCTTCTGAGAGAGAAGGGCTGGGAGGGCGGACAGAATGACTGGGAGGAAATGCTGTCCCGGGAGAGACAGAAAACATGGAAGCTGATGGAAGAGCTGCTGGGTGACACCTCCGTGTTCGACGTGTTTTTATACGCCAACGACTACAGCAATCTGAAGGCTGCGGTGAAAGGGTGCCGCCACCGCACAGAGCTGGAGAACGTATATATTGAGCAGGGGACGGTGCCGGTGGACGTCATCCGGACGGCGCTCAGAGAAAACCGCTTTGAGGATTTGCCGGAAAAGATGCGGGAGCCGGCCAGAGAGGCCCAGAGGATTCTGCTGCAGACCTACGACGGGCAGCTCTGCGACGTGGTCATTGACCGGGCGGCGCTGGAGGCGATCTATCAGGCGGGAAAGGATTCCCGGAATGAATTTCTCATGCTGTACGGAGAGCTCACCGTGGCCTGCGCCGACATCAAGACGGCGGTTCGGGCCTGCCGGACCGGCAAGAGCCGGGAGTTTCTGGAGAGGGCGCTGGCGCCCTGCGACTCCCTGGACTTAAAGGAGCTGACAGAGGCAGCCCTGGAGGGGGAGGAGGCCATAGGAAGGTATCTCGCCCGCACGGAGTACGAGGAGGGGGCGGAGAGATTGAAGGAATCGCTGTCCGCGTTTGAGCGGTGGTGTGACAATCTGATGATCCGCAGGATTCGCCCCCAGCTGCACAATGCCTTCGGGCTGGGCCCCCTGGCGGCGTACATTTTGGCCCGGGAGAATGAGATCAAATCGGTTCGCATCGTGCTGTCCGGAAAGAAGAATGAACTTCCGGAGGAGTCGATACGGGAAAGGGTGAGAGAGACTTATGTATAAGATCGCGGTAATGGGAGATCAGGACAGTATTTACGGATTTGCCGCCCTGGGTCTGGAGCCTTTTTCCATCACCAATCCCCAGGCTGCTGAGCGCAAGCTCAGGGAGTTGGCGGAGGGGGGCGGCTACGCGGTGATTTTTATCACGGAGGCCCTGGCGGCCCAGATTGAACCGGAGATTGAGCGGCATCGGTCCGCCGGCCTGCCGGCGGTGATCCTGATCCCCGGGGCGTCCGGGAACACGGGGCGCGGCATGATGGCGGTGAAGAAATCGGTGGAACAGGCTGTGGGATCCGATATCATATTTAACGGATAATCCGGCGTCCGATGAGGAGTTGGACGGCGAACAGGAGGTAGAGATGAGCAGAGGTGTAATAAAGAAAGTGGCCGGGCCGCTGGTGATCGCGGAGGGCATGCGGGATGCGAACATGTCCGACGTGGTGCGCGTGAGCAGCCAGCGGCTGATCGGCGAGATCATAGAGATACATGGGGATCAGGCTTCCATCCAGGTTTATGAGGAGACCTCCGGCCTGGGGCCTGGGGAGCCGGTGGAGTCCACGGGAGTTCCCATGAGCGTGGAGCTGGGCCCGGGGCTGATCGGAAGCATCTACGACGGGATTCAGCGCCCCCTGGACGACATTATGCGGGTGACGGGGGGCAACCTGTTAAACAGGGGCGTGGAGGTTCCCGCCCTGAAGCGGGATAGAACGTGGGATTTTGTGGCCACCGCCGCTGTGGGGGAAGCTGTCACGGGAGGAGACATCCTGGGCTGGGTTCAGGAGACGGAAGTGGTGGTGCACAAGATCATGGTGCCGCCGGCGGTGAAGGGGACCTTGACGGCCATTTACCCAGGAGCGCACACCGTGGATGATACGGTGGCCGTGGTGACGGATGAGAAGGGGAAGGAGCACCCAGTGGGGCTGATGCAGAGATGGCCGGTGCGCCGGGGCCGCCCCTACCAGAAGAAGCTCTCCCCGGACATGCCCCTGGTGACAGGGCAGAGGGTGATTGATACCCTGTTCCCCATCGCTAAGGGCGGAGTGGCGGCTGTCCCAGGCCCCTTCGGCTCCGGCAAGACGGTGGTGCAGCACCAGCTGGCCAAGTGGGCGGATGCGGACATTGTGGTCTATATCGGCTGCGGCGAGCGGGGCAACGAGATGACGGACGTGCTGAATGAGTTTCCGGAACTGAAGGACCCCAAGACGGGGAAGTCTCTGATGGCAAGAACGGTGCTGATCGCCAACACCTCGGACATGCCCGTGGCGGCCCGTGAGGCGTCCATCTACACGGGAATCACCATCGCGGAGTATTTCCGGGATATGGGATATTCGGTGGCCCTGATGGCGGATTCCACCTCCCGCTGGGCGGAGGCCCTGCGTGAGATGTCCGGCCGTTTGGAGGAGATGCCCGGCGAGGAGGGATACCCGGCTTACCTGGGATCCAGACTGGCCCAGTTCTACGAGAGAGCGGGGCGGGTGATTTCCCTGGGAAAGGACGGCAGGGAGGGCGCTCTGTCCGTGATCGGAGCGGTGTCCCCCGCAGGCGGAGACACCTCGGAGCCGGTGACCCAGGCTACGCTGCGCATCGTGAAGGTGTTCTGGAGCCTGGATGCAGATCTGGCGTACAAGCGCCATTTCCCGGCCATCAACTGGCTGACCAGCTACTCCCTCTACGTGGATACCATGGAGAAGTGGTTCAACGCCCAGGTGAGCGAGGAGTGGACGGATCTGCGGGCGCAGATCATGCGGCTGCTCCAGGAGGAGGCGGAGCTGAACGAGATTGTGCAGCTGGTGGGCATGGACGCCCTGTCGGCTCCCGACCGCCTGAAGCTGGAGGCGGCCAGGTCCATCCGTGAGGATTTCCTCCACCAGAACGCCTTCCACGAGACGGACACCTACACATCCATGAAGAAACAGTACCGGATGATGAAGCTGATCCTGGACTACTACCGGAAGGCGGGGGTGGCCCTGGAGAACGGCGTCTCCATCGACCGGCTGGTGGCTCTGCCGGTGAGGGAGAATATCGGACGCTACAAATATACAGAGGAAGCGGATGTGGATCGAGTCTTTGAGGAGACGGAAGAGATGTTAAACAGCCAGATCCGCGAGGAGCTGGGCAGAAAGGAGGACTTCTGATGCCAAAGGAATACAGAACCATAGAAGAGGTGGCCGGTCCTCTGATGCTGGTGCGCGGCGTGCAGAATGTCACCTACGACGAGCTGGGGGAGATCGAGCTGGCGGACGGTGAGAAGCGGCGCTGCAAGGTGCTGGAGATTGACGGCGGAAATGCCCTGGTGCAGCTGTTTGAGGCGTCGGCGGGCATCAACCTGGAGTCCAGCAAGGTGCGCTTCTTAGGCCGCTCCATGGAGCTGGGCGTCTCCGGGGACATGCTGAGCCGTATCTTTGACGGGCTGGGCCGCCCCATCGACGGCGGGCCGGAGATCCTGCCGGAGAAGCGCATGAACATCAACGGCCTGCCCATGAACCCGGCGGCCAGAAACTATCCCCAGGAGTTCATCCAGACGGGCATCTCCGCCATTGACGGGCTGAATACCCTGGTAAGGGGACAGAAGCTCCCAATCTTCTCGGCCTCCGGTCTGCCCCACGCTAATCTGGCGGCGCAGATCGCCCGCCAGGCAAAGGTGCGGGGAACCAGCGACCCCTTCGCTGTGGTGTTCGCGGCCATGGGCATCACCTTCGAGGAGGCAAACTTCTTCATGGAGAGCTTCCGGGAGACGGGGGCCATTGACCGGAGTGTCATGTTTATCAATTTGGCCAACGACCCGGCGGTGGAGAGAATCGCCACGCCCCGCATGGCCCTGACGGCGGCGGAGTACCTGGCTTTTGAGAAAAATATGCATGTGCTGGTGATTCTCACGGACATCACCAACTACGCCGACGCCCTGCGCGAGATTTCCGCGGCCCGCAAGGAGGTTCCCGGACGCCGGGGATATCCGGGATATATGTACACGGATCTGGCGTCCCTCTACGAGAGAGCGGGGCGGCAGAAGGGAAAGAATGGCTCCATCACCCTGATCCCCATTCTGACCATGCCGGAGGACGACAAGACCCATCCCATCCCGGACCTGACCGGCTACATCACCGAGGGGCAGATCATCCTGAGCCGTGAGCTTTACCGGAAAAATATTGCGCCGCCCATCGACGTTCTGCCCAGCCTGTCCCGTCTGAAGGATAAAGGAATCGGCGAGGGGAAGACCCGGGCGGACCACGCCGACGTGATGAACCAGCTGTTTGCCGCCTATGCCAGGGGCAAGGACGCCAAGGAGCTGATGGTGATCCTGGGAGAAGCGGCGCTGACGGATATGGACAAATTGTACGCGAAATTTGCGGATGAATTCGAAAAACAGTATGTATCTCAGGGATACTATACCAATCGTGATATAGAAGAGACCATGGAGATCGGCTGGAAGCTGCTGCGGATCCTGCCCAGGAGCGAATTAAAGAGAATCAAGGACAAGTATCTGGATCAGTATTACAACGAAGGTTAGAAAGGGAGCGGACGGCATGAGCACAAAACATGTAAATCCCACCCGCATGGAGCTGACCAGACTGAAGAAGAAGCTGGTCACCGCCATGCGCGGCTATAAGCTGCTGAAGGATAAGCGGGATGAGCTGATGCGGCAGTTTCTGGAGCTGGTCCGGGAGAACAAGGCGCTCAGGGAGAAGGTGGAGGCGGGAATCCGGGAGGCCAACCAGAACTTCGTTCTGGCCAGGGCCGGGATGTCCCAGGAAGCCCTCAACGTGGCGCTGATGGCGCCCAAGCAGGAGGTATATCTGGAGGCGGAGACCAGAAATGTGATGAGCGTGGAGATCCCCGTTTTTCACATCAACACCAGGACGCCGGATCCCAACGACATATACTCCTACGGATTCGCCTTCACCTCCGGGGATCTGGACGACGCGGTGAAGAAGCTGGCGGATCTGCTGCCGGACCTTCTGCGGCTGGCGGAGTGTGAGAAATCCTGCCAGCTGATGGCGGCGGAGATTGAGAAGACCAGGCGCCGTGTAAACGCTCTGGAGCACGTGGTGATTCCGGAGACCAGGCGGAATATCCGCTACATCACCATGAAGCTGGATGAGAACGAGAGGAGCTCTCAGACCAGGCTGATGAAGGTGAAGGACATGATGCTGGAGTCGGCTCATCACTACAGCGAGAGGCTGGAAAACGAGCCGCTGAAAGAGTAGACAAAAAGAGTAGACAAAAAGAGGGAGTGCCAGGCGCACTCCCCTTTCTTTTAACCGATGATTTAGATCAACTCCAATTTTTCAAAGGCCTGGAAGAGCCCATCCTCCTCCACGTCTCCGGTGACGAGATCGGCGATTTTTTTGATGTCCTCGCTGCCATTTCCCATGGCCACGCCCACGGCGCAGTACTCCAGCATGGGGATGTCAACAGCCGCGTCGCCGAAGGCGATGGTATCCCTCGCATCTGCCCCCAGGTATGCCAGCAGGTGATCGATGGCGTTGGCCTTGGTGATGCCCTTCACGCCCAGGTCGCCGAACAGGGCGGTGGACCCGGTTCCGCCCCAGGTACCGTTTTCCAGATCCGGAAACTGCTCTCTGGTGTCCAGGAAGTCCTGATAGCTGCCTAAGAGGTAGCTGATTTTGTTCAAATCATTCCGGTAGAGCTCTCCGCCGAAGATCATGTCCGGGAAAAAGTCGGTGACCTTCATGGTTTCCGGATTTCCTTTTCCCTTGCGCCGGCCGTATTCGATCAGAGCCGGCAGGGACTTTTCTGCAAACTGTTCGCTGGCGAACAGGCCGTTGTTGCTCTCCAGATAGAATTCCAGGCCGCGGCTGTGGAGCCAGCCCACCGCCCGCCGGCACTGCTCAGGGGTGATCAGCTGGTGCATGACCACATGTCCATGATCCTCCACGTAACTCCCGTTGCCGCCGATCATGCCGTCCAGACCGATCTCCCAGAGCTCTGGGTAGACCTCCGCTCGGCTGCGGCCGCTGCAGATGTAGACGCGGTGCCCGTTTTCCCGGGCCTTCCTCACCGCGCGGACGGCGGATTCCGGGGTATGGCCGTCATAGTCCACCAGCGTGCCGTCCACGTCCAGAAAGATAATTTTTCCCATAATGCACTTCCTCCTCTAATTGGCGCAGGTTGTTTTTATTTTAGCTGATGATTATAATTATAGTATCAATAGAGGGAAAAACTATCAGAATTGCCCAGGAAATACAGGAAAGAATCCAAAAACTGCAAAAAATAAGGGTGTTCATTTTGGCGGGGGTGTGCTATAATCAAATGCGGCAGTGAAACGCGCCAACGCGTTAAAGTAAGAAAAACACTGCCGCCGAGAAAATACATATGTTATAGGGGGATAAACCTATGGAAGAGAAAGAACTGAAAACGCTGAACGGCTGGCAGTCCGCCCTTTTGCTGGTGCTGATCATCGCATCGGTGGCTCTGTGCGTGGGGCTGAAGGTGGGAGGCCCAATGATCGGGCTGTTCCTGTCGTGGCTGATTATCTACGGCTTCTGCGTAGTGTTTAAGATTGATTACAAGCAGGTGAACCAGGGGGCCTTTGACGCCCTGAAGGTGGTGCTGCCCACCATGGCCATCCTGATGGCCATCGGCGTGATGATCGGCGCCTGGATGCAGTCGGGCACCATCCCCACCATCATCGTGTACGGCCTAAAGGCCATCAATCCCACGTTTCTGCTGACCTTCACCTTATTGTTCACAGCTGTGCTGAGCATGGTGACGGGAACCTCCTACGGCTCCGCGGGGAGCGCGGGAGTGGCCATGATGGCCATCGGAAACGCCATGGGATTAAACCCCGGCATGGTGGCGGGAGCCGTCATCTGCGGCGCTATGTTCGGCGACAAGCTGAGCCCCCTCTCCGACACCACCAACCTGGCACCGGCTGTGGCGGGGGCAAAGCTGGGGGATCACGTGAAGAGCATGCTGTGGACCACGGTGCCGCCCATGCTCATCAGCATCGTGATTTTCACGGTTCTGGGCTTCAGCCAGACGGGGGAGGGCTACAATCCCGGCGATTTGAATATGTACGTGGATTATCTGGAAGGGAGTTTTCACATCGGCTTTGTGACCCTGATTCCGGCCATTCTGCTGATTGCCCTTCTGCTGCTGCGGGTGGGGGCCTTTGAGGCGCTGGGAATCGGCGCTGTGGCCGGCGCTGTGGTGGCCATGGCGTTCCAGGGCAGCAGCCTGCAGTCGGTGTTCAGCGTGGCCTACAACGGCTTCACCAGCGACACGGAGATCGCCGTGCTGAAGGCCATCTTAAACCGGGGCGGCATGAGCAGTATGCTGCAGTATGTGGCCATCATCACCTTCGCCGTGGGCATGGGCGGCATGCTGGACCGCCTGGGAGTGCTGAACCGGATTCTCTCCCTGTTTACCAAGAAGATTCACAGCGATGGCTCCCTGATTCTGGCCACCATGCTGGTGGGCTATGTGACCAGCATCGTCAGCTCCTCCAGCCCCATGTCCCACGTGCTCACGGGACGGCTGATGCAGCCCCTGTTCAAGGAGAGACACATCGAGCCCAGGATCCTGTCCAGATGTCTGGAGGACAGCGGCACCCTGGCCGGCCCCATGATCCCCTGGCACGGATACGGGATTTACATGGCAGGAACTCTGGGGGTTGCCTGGTCCCAGTACATCCTGTTTGTGCCCCTTCTGTGGCTGACACCTGTGTTCTCCATCTTTTACGGGTACACGGGGATTTCCATCCTTCACACCAAGGATCAGAAATGAGGTTTTGAATGAATAATCTTGCACTTGGAATTATGATTCCATTTCTGGGAACCGCCGCCGGCGCGGCCTGCGTCTTCTTTATGAAGGGGCAGATCCGCCCGCTGGTTCAGAAAATGCTCCTGGGCTTTGCCTCGGGGGTGATGGTGGCGGCCTCGGTCTGGTCGCTGCTGATGCCGTCCATGGATATGGCGGCGGATATGGGGAAATTTGCCTTTGTGCCGGCGGCGGTGGGATTCCTGCTGGGAATCGCTTTCCTGCTGGCCATGGACCATCTGGTGCCCCACCTGCACATGGGCTGCGAGGAGCCGGAGGGCTTAAAGAGCAGCTGGAAGAAGACCACCATGCTGGTTCTGGCGGTGACACTCCACAATATCCCTGAGGGGATGGCTGTGGGCGTGGTGTTCGCCGGGATGCTCCAGGGGGAGGGACTGATCACCCTGACCGGGGCCTTCGCCCTCTCCCTGGGTATCGCCATCCAGAACTTCCCGGAGGGAGCCATCATCTCCCTGCCCTTGAAGAGCGAGGGATTCGGCAGCGGGAAGGCGTTCCTCTACGGGGCCGCCTCGGGGATCGTGGAGCCCATAGGGGCCGCCCTCACGGTGCTGCTGGCCGCCTACATCACGCCGGTTCTCCCCTACCTGCTGTCCTTCGCCGCTGGGGCCATGATCTACGTGGTGGTGGAGGAGCTGATCCCGGAGTCAGCGGAGGGGGAACACTCCAACATCGGCACCATCGGCTTCGCCGCCGGATTCGTGCTGATGATGATTCTGGACGTGGCTCTGGGATGAAAAATACTCATGAAACATTTTCCCCAGCGCTCGTGCAGCTTTGGAGCGATACCCTTCCGGGTAGACCAGCGCCAGATCCAGGTAGTAGCCGTCCGGGGCGATGGAGAGAATATTTGCGCTGGAGACGCTCTGAATACAGGAGCGGTAGGTGAATGCCAGGCCGATGCCTTCCCTGGCCATGGCCACCGCGAAGAATGCGTTGATCCTGTCGTTGTATACGACGGGGAATACGCCGGCTTTTTCAAAGGCTCGGCGTCCCCTGTCACCAAGGATAGTCTCCCGGGGACTCAGAACAAATTCATATTTTGCGGTATCCCGCAGATTTACAAAGAGGCGTTCCGGCTCACTGGGGGAGCGGTAAGCATCCGCCAGTACCGGATGGCTCTTGTGAGCCACGATACAGATCTCATCTCTCAGAAGAAAATCCGCATTTCCCGTCAATTTTTTCACCGGCAGCGCCACAAGGGCCATGTCCAGCTTCCCATCCAAGATCATCTGTTCCAATTCAAAACTATTTTCCTCATGAATATTCACTGAGACGCCGGGGTACAGCAGTTTGAAGCGGCGGAGAACCGCCGGAAGCATGTAGGTTCCCCGAAAAGTGCTGATCCCCAGCTCCAAAGTGCCGCTTTTCAGATCTTCGATGTCAGAGATCTCATTCCGAACTTTCTTATACTGGGAAATCATAAGTCTGGCCTGTTCCACCAGAAGCCGCCCGGAATCTGTGGGGCGAACTCCCGATGACGTGCGGACAAACAGCCGAGATCCCAGTTCGGCCTCGTACTGTTTTAAGAATTCGCTCAGGCTAGACTGAGCCATAAAAAGCCGGTCCGCCGCCCGGGAAATGCTCCCTTCCTCCGCAATCGCGATGATATATTCCAATTCTTTCAATAACATATGTGGTCTGCTCTCCTCTTTCCAAAACACAGCGCTGCCTTCGATATCGGAAAAACCGATGGAAACAATCAATATTGTTCGTTTCGCCGATAACTTAAAAAGTATATATTAAAATTACACAAAAATCAATGGGACGATCGCGAAATATACAGAATATTTTGCGGAAAGCGCGAAAGGGAGAGCGCGGAAAGGAGAGTCTATGTCCAAAATTTCATTGAAGGGCGTCATCGACATGCACGTTCACTCCAACCCGGATCTGAGAAAGCGGGCCTACGATGACATTGAACTGATGGAGGCGGGAATCCGGGTCGGAGCCAGGGGAATTGTGATCAAGACCCACCAGGGGACAACCATGGATCGGGCCTACCTCTGCAATCGCCACAATGAGATCGTCCATAGCGGTGATAACGATTTTACCATGTTTGGGAGTATCACTCTGAACCAGGTGGTGGGCGGCATCAATCCTGTGGCGGCGGAGACGGCTCTGAAACTGGGGGCTAAGGTGGTCTGGCTGCCGACCCAGTCGGCGAGAGGACACAGGGAGAAGATGGGCCAGAGTTTGGACGGCTGCGTGGAGGTTACCAGGGACGGCAAGGTGCTGCCGGAGGTAAAGACGGTGCTTCAGCTGGTGAAGGATTACGGCGCTGTGCTGGGAACCGGCCATATCTCCCCGGGGGAATGCTTTGTCGTGGTGGAGGAAGCCAGAAACATGGGGCTGGAGAAGGTGGTTGTGACCCATCCGGAGTGGTGGGTGGTCGGCATGAGCGTGGAGGACCAAGTCCGCATGGTGAAGGACTACGATGTGATCCTGGAGCGCTGCTACGCCCAGAACATGGGCGGCGGCAAGTACAAGAGCAATCTGCCGGATAATGTGGAGATCATCAAGCTGTGCGGATACAGGAATGTGATGGTGAGCACCGACGGCGGCCAGGTGGAGAATCCCCACTGGGAGCTGGCCCTGGGCGAATATCTGGACTATCTGGCGGATCACGGAATCCCGGAGGATCAGATTTATTACATGACTCACACTATTCAGGAGCGCCTGCTGGGCCTGGATCAGTAACCGGAGAAAAAGGTTGATTTGAGGAGGATATAGAATGTTGAGTATTCTTATTGTGGCCAGTATCGCTGTCTCGGTGGCGATCGGGTATAAGACAAAGTTTAACACAGGTTTGTTCGCTATGGTTTTCGCCTATCTGATCGGATGCTTCGGTCTGGGGATGTCTGCGAAGGATGTGATTAACGGCTGGCCAGTCAGCACGATGTACGTAATTTTTGCCGTCTCTCTGTTCTACAATTTCGCCATGGTGAACGGCACTCTGGAAAAGACCGCCGGCGGACTTCTCTACGCCTGCCGCCGCTTTCCGGGTCTGCTTCCCTTTGCCCTCTATCTGGCGGCGGCCCTGATTGCGGCCTTGGGAGCCGGGTTCTTCACGGTGATGGCTTTCATGGCTCCCCTCGCCCTGCTGATCTGCGATGAGGCGAAGATGGATAAGCTGGTGGGAGCGGTGGCCGTCAACTGCGGCGCCCTGTCCGGAGCCAATTTTATGACCAGCGGAAGTGGAATTATTTTCCGGGGCTTGATGGACGAGGGAGGACTCTCCGAGGTGTCCTTCGGATATACGGGCGTCATCTTTGTGGCCAGCGTGGTCTTTTCCCTGCTGCTGATCGCGGGATTCCGCTATATTCCCAAGAGCAACCGGGACATCGGCCAGGGAATGTCCTTCCAGAAGCCGGAGCCTTTTACGAAAAAGCAGAAGGAGAATCTGTACCTGATGGTGGCCATGATCGTAGTGGTGCTGATCTTCCCGATTCTCCATATTGTCCTGCCGGACGTGGAGCTCATCACCTTCATCAATGCCAGGATGGACGTGGGCCTGGTGGCAATCATCTTCTCCGTGATCGGCCTGTTCATGAATCTGGCGCCCCAGAAGCAGGTCATTGATAAGGTACCGTGGAACACCATCATCATGATCTGCGGCGTGGGAATGCTGATCAACGTGGCCATCGAAGCGGGCACCATCGATCTGCTGGCATCCTGGGCTGGTTCCAGTCTGCCTGCATGGCTGATCCCCATCGTATTCAGCGTGATTGGAGCGATCATGAGCTTCTTCTCCAGTACCCTGGGCGTTGTGTGCCCGGCCCTGTTCCCTCTCGTTCCCGCTCTGGCGGAGACCACGGGTATCAGCCCGCTGATTCTCTTCGCATGCATCGTGATCGGAGCACAGAGCTCAGCCATCTCCCCTTTCTCCTCCGGCGGAAGCCTGGTGCTCGGCTCCTGCTCCAAGGAGGAGGAGAGAAATGCCATGTTCCCCAGACTGCTCTTCATCGCTGTGCCGGTGAGCGTCCTGAGCGCCACCGTGTTCAACGGAGTGCTGTCGGTGATTCTGGGCATTTTATAATGGCGGAGAGCCGCTGAAAATCGTGACCGTGCCGTCCGAGAATAAAAAACCGCTGCCTGCGGCCTTCCGAGATGATCGGAGGCGCCGCAGACGGCGGTTTTTGTACATTGGCCAGGCAGCTGCCGCTCCCTGGCCGCGCATTTTAAATGCTGCTTACATGGACAGGCCCTTCTTGCGGCCGGCCGGCATGAAGCTTCCCTGATCCGCCCCGTGATAGATGGGCTTCCACTCCACCTTGCGCACCAGGGCCACAGCGGAGATGGGCACGTAGGTGAACATGAAGATGGGGAAGGTGAACAGGTATAAAAACTTCTTCCCAGTGGGGATGTGTATGGAGTTCCACTCGGTGAGGGTGGTGATGGTCCCGTACATCAAAAGCCCCAGGTAAAACACGAAGATGGTCTGGGCGATGAAGCCTAAGCAGTCCCGGATGACGATCTCCGCCTCCGCGGAGGGCATGGTCATGCAGGCGGTGATCATGATCAGGTTGATCAGGATGGCGGCCAGGGTCAGGAACATGCCGGGTGCCACGGTCATAAACATGTCATAGCAGGAGAAGCCCTTTCTCCCGCCGGCGAAAATCCCCTTCAGCAGGGAGAATCCGTAGCGGTAGTCGATCTGGTAAAATCCCTTGGACCACCGAAGGCGCTGATCCCAGGACTGCTTGAAGGTGATGGGCTGCTCGTCGTAGATGATCGCCTTGTCGCAGTAGCCGATGACCTTGCCCTGCAGGGCGCAGTTTACGGAGAACTCAATATCCTCCGTCAGCAGGTGGAACGGCCAGCCGCCGTTCTCCCGGATCAGATCCCCGGACACCAGGAAACCGGTTCCGGAGATGGCGCAGCTGGTTCCCAGAGCGGTTCTGGGAGCGTTTAAGAAGCGGGCCTCCCGCAGGAACCACAGGCCGTAGCCGGCGGAGATCCAGTTGGTGCCGAAGTTTTTGGAGTTGCGGTAGCTGGTGAGAGCCGCATATTTTCCCGTGTCGAAGGAGGCGTTCATCTCCTTCACGAAATTGGGATCCACATAGTTGTCGGCGTCAAATACGAAATAGCCGTCATAGTCATTTTTCCCCTCCTCGGTGAGGAGGTTGAACAGATAGTCCAGGGCGTAGCCCTTTCCCACCTTGATATGGTTGAAGCGGCGGTATACGATGGCGCCTGCTTCCCTGGCCACCTGGGCCGTGTTGTCCGTGCAGTTGTCCGCGATCACGTAGACGTCCAAAAGTTCCTGGGGATAATTCTGGTCCTTCAGGCTCTTGATCAGGCCGCCGATTACGTTCTCCTCGTTGCGGGCGGAGATGATGGCGGCATACCGGTGAAGACGGGCGGCTGCGGGGTGGGTGCCGCGTTTCTTCTGAATGATGCCAATCAGCAGGTAGACCAGCTGGTAAAGATACAGCAAGGTCAAAATCACTGCGATGGCAGTGTTGAATGTTTGTGTGAAATTGTTCATAGTATCTTTTCCCTCTTTTATAATTTTTCCTGCCGACAGGCAGAACGGCACCCGCCCTCGGTGCGGATGCTGTTATATCATCAAAACACTACCACATTTCTGCGATATTACAAGTATTTTTCTCAAACTTAATATAAATTTAATATTTCATTCTGCATTTGGAAAAAAACGGACTATGGCCATTTTGGACGGTTGAATTTGCAGATTTGGAGAGGTTTTTCAGCGGATTCCTCATCAATTCTGTAAAAGATTTGTAAAATCCATGAAATAGCCCAACGGGGAGGAAAAATAGATGGGGACCTCTGTGAAAAATCCCA
Organism: Candidatus Lachnoclostridium stercoripullorum; assembly: GCA_019114845.1. Taxonomy (GTDB): domain Bacteria; phylum Bacillota; class Clostridia; order Lachnospirales; family Lachnospiraceae; genus Lachnoclostridium_A; species Lachnoclostridium_A stercoripullorum. The sequence continues at coordinate 19,926 of DXEU01000140.1, forward strand.
TTTTTTCGGGATGCAGGCGGGGCGGGGGAAAAATCCTGTTTGCCTTCCCTGCAAAATCCGCTATAATATAAGAAAGGCGGAAGACGAGGCGAGGGGCCTTTTTCCGCGAATATCATAGAAGGATAAGAGGGATTATGTTATGTATGAAATAGATTTTAAAAAGCCATGCCATGTACATTTCATCGGCATCGGCGGTATCAGCATGAGCGGACTGGCGGAGATCCTCATGGACGAGGGATTTCAGGTGAGCGGTTCCGACGCGAAGGAGTCGGAGCTCACCAGACATCTGGAGGCGAAGGGTGCGAAGGTGTTTTACGGCCAGCGCCCGTCCAACGTCGGCGATGAGGTGGACCTGGCGGTCTACACGGCGGCGGTCCATCCCGACAACCCGGAGTACGGGGAGGTGGTCAGGCGGGGCATTCCCATGCTCAGCCGGGCGGAGCTTTTGGGGCAGATGATGAAGAATTACCGCTGCTCCTTGGGAGTTTCCGGCACCCACGGGAAGACGACGACCACGTCCATGATCACAGAGATTCTGCTGGCCGCCGGGAAGGATCCCACCATCTCCGTGGGGGGAATCCTCCACTCCATCGGGGGCAACATCCGGGTGGGCGGCTCGGACCTCTTTGTGACGGAGGCCTGCGAGTACACCAACAGCTTCCTGTCCTTTTTCCCCACCATGGAGATCGTGCTGAATATCGAGGAGGATCATCTGGACTTTTTCAAGGATCTGGAGGATATCCGGCACTCCTTCCGCCTGTTCGCGGAAAAGCTCCCGGAGAGCGGTGTTCTCATCATAAACGGGGAGATTGAGCGGCTGGAGGAGATCACCGGCGGCCTTCCCTGCCGGGTGCTCACCTTTGGCGGGGCGGACGGCGATTTTCAGGCGGAGAACGTGCGCCACGATGAGCTGGCCCGGGCAGAATTCGACCTGATTCGCCGGGGGGAGAAGCTGGGACACCTGGTTCTGGGCGTCGCCGGCGAGCACAACGTGTCCAACGCCCTGGCGGCGGCAGCGGCCTGCCTGGAGCTGGGAGTGCCCTTTGAGGAGATCGCCGCCGGCCTGAAAAAATTTACGGGTACCAACCGCCGGTTTGAGCGGAAGGGGGAGATCGGCGGGGTGACGGTGATCGACGATTACGCCCACCACCCCAGCGAGATCCGCGCCACCCTGTCTGCGGCGAGGAACTACCCCCACCGGAAAATCTGGTGCGTCTTCCAGCCCCACACCTACACCAGGACCAAGGCGTTCATGGACGACTTTGCCCAGGCGCTCTCCGGGGCGGACGAGGTGATTCTGGCGGACATCTACGCCGCCAGGGAGACGGATACGCTGGGCATCAGCTCCAGAGATCTGGCGGAGAAGATCTGCGCCCTGGGCACCAAGGCCACCTATCTGCCGTCCTTTGACGAGATTGAGACATTTATTTTGGAAAATTGTGTACACGGCGATTTGTTGATAACTATGGGGGCCGGAGATATTGTAAAAGTGGGAGAAAAACTGCTGGGAATGTAGTTATCCACATTATCCACATAGTTTTCAACATTTTATGTAAAGAAGCTATGTGGATTCTTTGATTGACATAAATAATCGTCAGTAAATTTGAAGAATCTTGATTTTACAGCCTGTTCGACAGGTTCCAGCAATTTTTTCGCAGGGATACAAATAAAATATCCACGTTATCCACATTATCCACAATCCAGGCTGTGGATAAGAGGGGCTATTTTCTTTTCTCCCGGGATGTGCTATGATGAAAACAGAAAATCTGCCGGAGAGTGAAGGGGAGTTTGCCTGTGAGAAATCAGCTTGAAGTTCGCGCGACGCTGGTCGCAGACGAGTTTATCGATACATATATGGCCGCAGCCAACGGGGAGTACGTGAAGGTGTATCTCTACATGCTCCGCCACCGGGGCGAGGAGGTGAATCTGGCCTCCATCGCCGACGCGCTGAACCACACGGAGGCAGACGTGCGCCGCGCCCTCGCCTACTGGAAGAAGATGGGCGTCCTGGGCGACGGGGAGGAGAACCGGACATTCAGGGAGAACCTGGCACCCAGGGAGAACTTGGCATCCGGGGAGAGCCGGGCGTCCAGGGAGACCGCGGCGTCCAAGAGCGCCTCCCTGCCGGAGACGCCGGCCGCCATGGAGAAGCAGGAGGAGAGAAGGAGCTATGGGAAGGCGGACCTGGACCGCCTGCAGGGGGACGGGGAGTTCAGCCAGCTCCTCTATGTGGCCGGACAGTACATGGGGCGCCTCTTAAAGCCCCAGGACGCGGACATGCTGGCCTACCTCTACGACGGCCTGCATATGCCCTGCGACGTGATCGAGTACGTGATCGAGTACTGCGTCCAGAACCGCCACAACAGCATCCGGTACATGGAGAAGGTGGCCCTCAGCTGGCATGAGAAGGGGATCGACACCGTGGAGAAGGCCAAGGCCTGGACGGAGCATTTCAACCAGGACGCCTTCGCGGTGATGAAGGCCTTCGGCATCAACGACCGCCGGCCCGGCAACACGGAGTGGGATACCATAGAGCGCTGGTACAAGGTCTGGGGCTTCTCCCGGCAGCTGGTGGTGGAGGCCTGCAACCGGACCATGGAGGCCATCCACAAGCCCAGCTTCCAGTATGCGGACCGGATTCTCGAGGAATGGAACCGCAGCGGCGTCCACACCATGGAGGACGTGGAGAAGGCGGACGGAAAGCGGAGGAAGCCAGCGCAGCCGGAGGCCAGGAGGCGGGGCGGCAACCAGTTCCGCAACTTCGAGGAGCGCAAGACAGACTACGATGCCATGATCCTGGAACAGTGGCAGTAAAGAGGAGGGTGAGAAATGGCTCTGAGCAATTCCCAGTATGACGCTATCATCCGGGAATACGGCAGGCAGCAGCTTCAGAACAAGCATGAGCAGGACAAGCGCGTGGCGGAAATCTACCGGGTGATCCCGGCGGTGAGGGAGCTGGACGAGGCCATCACCACCACAGCGGCGGACGCCGGCAGGAGGCTCTTGGCGGGGGATGACCAGGCCCTGCCCAGGATGCGGGCGTCCCTGGCGGATCTGAGGGAGCAGAAGGAGGTGCTCCTGCGGTCCAAGGGGTACCCGGCGGATTACATGGAGATGCACTACCGCTGCCCGGACTGCCGGGACACGGGCTACGTGGACGGGAAGAAGTGTCACTGTTTCCGCAAGGCGCAGATGCGCCTGCTCTACGCCCAGTCCAACATCGAGGAAGTGGTGAGGAGGGAGAATTTTTCCACGTTCTCCTATGACTATTACGACGACGAGAAGGTTCTTCCGGGGATCGGCAGGACGGCCAGAGAACACATGCGGCAGGTGACGGCGGTCTGCCGGCAGTTCGTGGAGGAGTTTGGCGAGGCCAAGGGAAATATCCTCCTCACGGGGAACACCGGGGTGGGAAAGACGTTCCTGGCCAACTGCATCGCCAAGGAGCTGATGGACCGGTACTATTCCGTGATCTACCTCTCCTCCGGGGATCTCTTCGACATTTTCTCCAAGTGGAAGTTCGACTCCCAGGCGGAGGAGGGGATGAAGGACATGTACGAGTATATTCTGGACTGCGACCTGCTGGTGATCGACGACCTGGGGACGGAGCTGAACAACAGCTTCACCTCCTCCCAGCTGTTCTACTGTCTGAACGAGCGGCTGAACCGGAAGAAGGGGACGGTGATCTCCACCAACCTCTCCCTGAACGCTCTGCGGGACACCTACACGGAGCGGGTCACATCCAGGATTATGAGTTATTACCGGATTCTGCCGGTGTACGGGGACGATATCCGGCTGAAAAAGCGCCGGGAAGGCCGGGAATGACCTTGACTATTCATGTCGATGATGCTATAAATATACGGTGAAACGCCGAAAATAAACAGTAGGAGGACAAAGATGATATACGAAGAGAAGACCATCGAAACCATACCGGTTGGCCCGCTGGGACTGATCCCCTTGAAGAGCTGTGCGGAGCTGGGGGAGAAGGTGAACAGACACCTGGTAGAGTGGAGACGTGAGCGGGAGAGCGAGCACAAATCCACCATCGCCTTCACCGGCTACCAGAGAGACAACTACATCATTGACGCTCAGACGCCCCGGTTCGGTTCCGGTGAGGCCAAGGGAACCATTGAGGAATCCATCCGCGGCGACGATCTGTACTTCATGGTGGATGTCTGCAACTACAGCCTGACGTATTCTCTTTGCGGAATGGTCAATCACATGTCCCCCGACGATCATTTCCAGGATTTGAAGCGCGTGATTGCGGCTGCGGCGGGAAAGGCCCGCAGAATCAACGTGATCATGCCCTTCCTGTATGAAGGACGCCAGCACAAGCGCTCCGGCAGAGAGTCCCTGGACTGCGCCACGGCTCTCCAGGAGCTGGTGAGCATGGGGGTTGAGAATATCATCACCTTTGACGCCCACGATCCCAGGGTGCAGAATGCCATCCCCCTGAAGGGATTTGAGACGGTTCAGCCCATCTACCAGTTCATCAAGAGCCTCCTGAAGGTGGAGAAGGATCTGCAGATCGACAGCGACCACATGATGGTGATCAGCCCGGATGAGGGCGGCATGAAGAGAGCCATCTTCTTCGCCAACGTGCTGGGACTGGATATGGGTATGTTCTACAAGAGAAGAGACTACACGCAGATTGTCAACGGACGCAACCCCATCGTGGCCCACGAGTTCCTGGGCTCCGACATCGAGGGCAAGGACGTGGTGGTCATCGACGACATGATCTCCTCCGGCGAGAGCATGCTGGACGTGGCCAAGGAGCTGAAGATGAGAAAGGCCAGAAAGGTGTTCATTTTCGCCACCTTCGGACTCTTCACCAACGGCTTCTCCAAATTTGACGAGTACTACCAGAACGGCCTGATCGACCGGATCTTCACCACCAACCTGGTGTACCAGACTCCGGAGCTGCTGACCAAGCCCTACTACACCAGCGTGGACATGAGCAAGTACATCGCCCTCATCATCGATAACCTGAACCACGACGACTCTCTGAGCGAGCTTCTGGATCCCACGAAGCGAATCAACCGCGTGCTGAATCTCTACCGCAAGGGAGAGTATTGATCCCCCGGCAGGAAACAGGGTGATACGGGATAAATCCTTATAAAGAAAGGTGCCTCTCAGGCCATCATCGGATGGTTTGGGGGGCACCTTTTTTTGTTTAATAGGAAACTTCGTTCCCTATTAAACAAAAAAGCTCCGCTGTGGATGCGCACTCCGCGCTTGAGGAAATTGGTTGCTGACGCAACCGCGCTCCGGCGCGAGCGTGCGCAGGAGCGCACACTTTTTTTATGGGGCCGGCGGGCCGGCGGACCGGCCGCGCCCGGCTGGGTCAGATATTGATGCGGTGGAAGGGGATCTTCTCCTCCTCCAGGATCTGAAGCTCCCGCCGGTGGCAGGTGAAGATGATGCACTGCCCGTCGTAGCTGGCGGCGAGCCAGCGCAGGGCAGTCCGCAGACGTTCGTCGTCGTACTGCACGAAGCTGTCGTCAAAAATCAGCGGCAGGGGATCGTTCTTGCCCTGCATCAGCCTGGCCACCGCCAGGCGCAGCGCCAGGTAGATCTGATCCATGGTTCCGCTGGACACCTGCTCGATGGGAACCAGCTTGGTGCGGGTGTTCATAAATATGTTCAGGTTCTCGTCCACGCTCATGCTCCGGTAGATTCCGCCGGTGATGCCGGAGATCAGATCGGAGGCCGTTTTGTTGAGAAGGAGGCCGAAGGAGGCCCGGATGGAGGTGGACACCTCCGTCATGGTCTCCAGAGCCAGATCGATGGCGGTGATCTCGTCCCGGAGCCGGTCATTCTCGTCGATGACGTGCTGCAGGGCGGCCACCTGATCCTTGCAGAAGGAGAGGCGCTCCAGCTTCTTCTCCAGCTCCCACTGGAGCCGCTGCTGGGTCTCGATCTCCGCAGAGCAGGACTCCGCTTTCTGCTGCAGCGTCTCGATCTCCGCCTGCTGCTCCCGCAGGGAGGCCTCGGATTTTTCCAGGGCGGCGTTTAAGCGGACAAACTCCTCCATCCGCTGGGAGAGGGCGTTCATGGCCTCGTCGGAGATGGAGCCGTCCCCCAGGTGGCGGGCGAAGATTTCCCGGATCAGCCCGGCGGAGAGCTCCAGCTCCTTCTGGCAGCGCTTGATCTTCATCCGCAGGAGCAGCCCGGCTAAGAGCAGCAGGACGGCCGCAGCGGCCAGGGCGGCTCCGCCCCACAGGGGCGGGAAGGGAACCGGCAGCAGGCCGGCGAAGAGGCCTGCGGACGCGAGAAGGGAAACGGCGGCCAGGAGGAAGCAGAGGATGGACAGCACCGGGCGGGATTTCTTCTCCGAGTCCGCCCGGGCGGTCTTGTACTCCCCGTAGACCTTCTCCGCCTTCTGCAGGTAGGCGCGGATGGAGGCCTCCCCGTCAAACTGGTTTCCCGCCAGAATCTGGCGTCCCCTGGCGATTTTCTGGATCATCTCCTCCCGCTCCTCCCGCTTCTTTGCCAGCCGCTCATTCACATCCTTCTGCATGGAGCGGCAGGAGGTGAGCTGGTTTTCAAACTCCGGGGAGGAGATCTCCTGCTCGATTCCCCGGATCTCCCCCAGGAGCGTGGTGTAGTTGCGGGCCGCCTCCGGGACGATCTGGTTCTCCAGATCCTTTCTCTGCTTCTTTAAGAAGGCGGAGGCCCGGGTGATGTTCAGGGCCATGCTGCCGGAGGTGTTTAGGTTGGCGATGTAATTTTTCAGCTCCGCCACCATGGAACTGTCGGTGGCGCTCTTCAGCTGGCCGATGCTGATGGTGTTGTTGTAGGAGGTCTCCGTGAGGCCGCAGAGCACCTGGTCGTAAAATGTCTTGTCCGGGGTGATCTCCTTGCCCAGGGTCTCGTTGATCACGTGGACCTCTTTGCTGTTCTTGCTGAATTTCCGCTCAATGCGGTATGTAAAACCGCCGCTCTCCAGCCGCAGCCAGCCCTGGTAGTTGGCGCTGTCCTCCCACGGCTCGTACTTGGTGTACAGGTCGTTTCTGGAGGCTCGCCCGCGCCCGCGCTCAATGCCGAAGAGCATGCCGCGGATGAAGGTGTGGATGGTGGATTTTCCCGCCTCATTCTTGCCGTAGACCACGTTCAGGCCGTTCTGAAAATCCATATCTTTCCCGTGAAATTTTCCAAAACCGTTTATGTGAAGATCAAGCAGCTTCATGACTGGCTCCTTTCGTCCGTGGTGTGCAGCAGGGCGTTGATACCGTAGTACAGGGCCTTTTTCTCGATGGGGCTGGCGTTCTCCTTCTGCAGCGCCTGTATGTAGAAGCCGATCATGTCGCTGGGGTGCTCGGCGAACAGGGCGCTGAAATCATACTGGGGCTCGGACTCGTCGATGATCTCCGCAATTTTCCAGCGGTAGGAAAGGGCGTCCAAGTCGAAGGACATCTCCGGGTCCCGCATGCCCCGGATGCGGAAGCGGTAAATGTGCTCCTGTCCCCGCTTTTTGATCTCCTCGTCGATCCGGTCGGCCAGCTCCGCGTTGGTGGTCTCCGGGGTCACGTGGACCACCAGGGAAATGTACTGCGTCTGGGACAGGGGGACGAATTCCAGGGAGGTCACCTTGCCGGTCATGTAGTTGATGTCCCCCACCACGATGCCGTGGCGGCCGGATTCCGTCTTGTCCAGGGGCTCCGGGGAGCCGGGGTAGGCCATCCGGTTGCCGGGGAAGATCTCCGGCTTGTGGATGTGGCCCAGGGCGATGTAGGAGAAGCTGGTGGCAAGGAGCTGCTCCCGGTCGAAGGGGAGGTGCTTGGCGTCCCCCCCGTGGGCCATGAGGATGGAGATGCGCCCGCCGGCGGGGGCCTTTAAGCCCGCGAGGCGGTTCTCCGTGATCTCAGCGCTGTGGTAGGAGAAGCCGAACACCTCCGTGTTGATGTCCTCGAAGAAGACGGAGGACATCTCCTCCCCCATGAAGAAGGTGACGTTGGGGGACCAGGAGAAGCTCAGCAGGGCGGAGCTCTTCCGGATGCGGTCGTGGTTCCCGGCGATGATGCAGACATGGATGGCGGGGATGGTGGAGAACAGGTAGTTGATCTCCTTCAGGTCCCGCACCAGCGGCTGGCTGTGAAACAGGTCCCCGGAAATGAAGAGGCAGTCGGCGTCCCGCTCCTTCGCCTCACCGATGATGCGGACGAAGGTGTCCTTGATGGCCTGGGCCCGCTCTCTGCTCCAGGGCTTGTCGCTGTCCGGATTCATTCCCCAGTGAATGTCGGCTGTGTGGATAAATTTCATACTAAACCTCCCCGGCCCGCGAGGATCCCCGCGCGGGCAAAAATATGCGGGCTGCCTGGAAAGGCAGCCCGCAGAACATCAGCATTTACAGTTCGCAGTTATTTACAGTCCGCGGGAACGGGATTACGTCGCGGATGTTGGCCATGCCGGTGAGGTACATGACGCAGCGCTCAAAGCCAAGGCCGAATCCAGCGTGGCGGGTGGAGCCGTATTTGCGCAGATCCAGGTAGAATTTGTAATCTTCCGGGCTAAGTCCCAGTTCATTCATGCGGGTCAGCAGCTTCTGGTAGTCGTTCTCCCTCTCGCTGCCGCCGATGATCTCTCCGATGCCGGGCACCAGGCAGTCCATGGCAGCCACGGTCTTCCCGTCATCGTTCTGCTTCATGTAGAAGGCCTTGATCTCCTTGGGGTAGTCGGTGACGAACACCGGGCGCTTGAAGACCTCCTCCGTGAGGTAGCGCTCGTGCTCCGTCTGGAGATCGCAGCCCCAGAATACCTTGTAGTCAAACTTGTCGTTGTTCTGCTCCAGAATCTTCACGGCCTCCGTGTAGGTGACATGGCCGAACTCAGAATTCAGCACGCCGTTTAACCGGTCCAGAAGGTTCTTGTCCACAAACTGGTTGAAGAAATTCATCTCCGCCGGCGCGTTCTCCAGCACGTAGCGGATGATGTACTTGAGCATTCCCTCCGCCATCTTCATGTTGTCGTTTAAGTCGGCGAATGCCATCTCCGGCTCAATCATCCAGAACTCAGCGGCGTGGCGGGTGGTGTTGGAATTCTCCGCCCGGAAGGTGGGGCCGAAGGTGTACACGTTGCGGAAGGCCATGGCGTAGGTCTCCACGTTCAGCTGGCCGCTGACGGTCAGGAAGGTGGCCTTGTTGAAAAAGTCCTTGGAGTAGTCGATGGTTCCGTCCTCGTTCTTCGGCGGATTCTCCAGGTCCAGGGTAGTCACCTGGAACATCTCTCCGGCGCCCTCGCAGTCGCTGGCTGTGATCAGCGGCGTGTGCACGTACACGAAGCCCTGCTCCTGGAAATACTGGTGGATGGCGTAGGCGATGAGGGAGCGCACGCGGAACACGGCCTGGAAGGTGTTGGTCCTGGGGCGCAGGTGGGAGATGGTGCGCAGGTACTCAAAGGTGTGGCGCTTCTTCTGCAGGGGATAGTCCGCGCTGGACGGCCCCTCCACCGTCACCTCTGTGGCCTGGATCTCAAAGGGCTGCTTCGCCTGGGGCGTGGCAACCAGGGTGCCCTTCACAATCAGGGCGGCGCCCACGTTGACCTTGCAGATCTCAGAGAAATTCTCCATGGTGTCGTGGTAAACCACCTGGAGCGTGTCGAAGCAGGAGCCGTCGTTGAGCACGATGAAGCCGAAGGCCTTGGAGTCCCTGATGCTTCTGACCCAGCCGCCGACGGTCACTTCCTGATCCAGATAGTTTTCACGGTTTTTATATATTTCCTTGATGGTAGTCAGATTCATAACCGTATCTCCTTTTAGTTTCTTCCTATTTTTTATAAACTAAAGGAGATTATACTGTATTTTTTTCCTCTGTTCAAGGTTTTGCGGCGAATTTGTTCACCGCCGGAGATCCGTGTGTGAACAGACTGTAAAAAATGTCGGAAAATGCACAAAAAAAGGGAAACATTACCAATTAAATTGTTCACTATTTCTAAAATATGTGCTATAATACGCCTATAACTAAAAATACACAGCAAGAGGTGGTAGCGTAATGATTACAAAAGAAATGATTGCCATGTTACTGG
>DXEU01000141.1 GCA_019114845.1 Candidatus Lachnoclostridium stercoripullorum
AAGACCGCCGTACGAAACGTACGGCGGTCTTTGCTCTGCCTGCCCTGCGGAGGGCGGGCGTCTATTATTTTTGCAGAAGCAGCCGCTCGATCAGCTGCACGGACCCTTCGATGCCATAGCTGGCCGAGTTGATACACAGGTCGTAGTTGACCACATCTCCCCACTTCCGGCTGGTGAAAAACTCGTAGTAGGAGCGGTGGCGGCGGTCCACCTTCTTGAGGAACTTCCGAGCGCTCTTATAGTCCAGATTGTCCTGCTTCATCACCCGGCGCACCCGCACCTCAAAGGGGGCGTTGACAAAAATGCTCACATGGGGGATCTGGTGGTTGGTGAGGATCACGTCGGCACAGCGGCCCATGATGACAAAGTCCTCCCGCCGGGCCATGTCACAGATCAGCTCACTCTGGTTGAAAAAGACCGCCTCCGCCTTGGGCAGGCCGTGGTAGCGGCTGAACTCCCGAATCCGGGCCTTGAGCCCCTTGGGTCTCTCCACCGCCATGGGGTCTTGATTCAGATCCTGGGGGTTGGTGAAGCTGGCCCGGTCGCGGATGTGGTCCTGCTGGGCCTCCAGCCGCTTCAGAACCTCGGCAAAGATCTCCGTGTCATAGTAGTTGATCTTCAGGGTGTCCGCCAGATTGAAACCCACGTCGGTCCCGGCGCTGCCATAGGTGCGGCCGATGCAGATCACCAGATGGTTTCCCGCGTTGAACCGGCCCTTCCAGCTGTTCTGGGAGAAGGACTGGTTGAGCCCAGCCAGGGTTTCGTCCAAAATATCCACCGCGCCGAAGCGGTCGGGCAGCTTCTGGATCAGCTTCCAGATCTCGTTGTACTCGGTCATCACCCGGGAGCGCTCCTGCCGCTCCGGGATGGTGCGGGCCATGTTGCCGATCAGGGCCAGGGAGCTGCGCAGGTAGTGGCTGGTGCGGTGCTCCTTCATGATCTGGGTCAGCTCTCGGATGGACTCCTCCCGGCTGGCGTTAAACACCCGGCCCAGGCCGGACCCCAGCACCCGGTAGACCTCGGCGTCCAGATCATACAGGCGGTTTGCGATCTCAAGCACTAAATTTCTCGTCTCTTCCATGACAACTCAGCCCTCCTCACAAGAAAAAGATCAGCGTATCCAGGATAAAGACGGGGATCAGGAAGCGCACCGACCAGAACATATACCCGAAGAAGGACGGCATGCGGATACCATTTTCATCCGAGATGGACTTGACCATAAAGTTGGGCGCGTTGCCGATATAGGTGTTGGCCCCCATGAATACGGCGCCGCAGGAGATGGCCGCCAGCATCTTGGTGGGCACGACCCCCAGGGTGGTGGCCAGCCCGGTCTGAGCTCCCTGGGCACAGGCCGCCGTCAGGAAGACCAGATAGGTGGGGGTGTTGTCCAGGAAGCTGGACAGGGCGCCGGTGGCCCAGAACATCTCCGCCGGGTGGGTGAGCCCCAGCTCGCCGCCCTTGGCGGTGAGGAGCATCAGGGCGGGCTGCATGGTGATGAAGATGCCCACAAAGAGCACCGCCACCTCCTGGATGGCCCCCCAGGTGAAGTGGTTGGATTTACGCACCGACACATCGGTGGTCTTGAAGGAGAGGAAAGCCGCCAGAAGGATAATAATGATCTCCAGCAGCGCGGGGATGGTGAGGGTGACCTCGCCGAAGATGGGGATGCCGATCACCTCGCCCGCCTCATTCTGGAACATGGGGAGGGTGGGGAGCACCCCGCTGATGACCACGGCGGCCACGATCATCACCAGGAAAATCAGATTGTGGAGGCCCCGGATGTGGATCTCCGTGCCCGGCTTCCGGATGTCGGGCATGTTGCCGGCGGCGATGTCCTTGCGGTAGGCCCGCATGTCGATCCAGTAAAAGACCGCCAGCAGGATCACCGCGTTGAACAGCAGCACCGGGGCCAGCTGAAGGCTCCAGAAGAATGGCACGCCCCGGGAGAAGCCCATGAGCAGAGGCGGGTCTCCGATGGGGGTCAGGCAGCCGCCCATGTTGGAGATCAGGAAGATGAAAAACACCATGATGTGGCTGCGGTGCCGCCTCCAGGCGTTCATTTTGATCACCGGACGGACCATGAGCATGCTGGCACCGGTGGTGCCGATCCAGCTGGACAGCACCGTGCCCAGAAGCAGGAGAAACACATTGATCCGGGGAGAACCGGCCAGGTCCCCCTCCAGAGAGATGTTGCCTGCCACGCAGAACAGGCCGAACAGCAGCACAATAAAGGTGAGGTAGTCGCCGATCAGGCACTCCAGCGCCGTCTCCACCGCCGTACCCAGTCCCCCCATCAGAGCATAGGGGATGAGAAAGGCCAGCGACCAGAACGCCACCGCCAAGGGCTGATGGCTCTCCCACCACGAGGAGCACAGCAGCGGACACAGGGCGATGCACAGCAGCAGCCCCGCAAAGGGGATGCTCAGCCAAAGCGGGACCTCTCCCCCCGCTCCGGACAGGGAGGCCCGATTCCAAATTCCCATCAGGAGCATCCCCAGCATCAGGAGCGCTCCCAAGCCAAATGAAACTTTCTTCGCCAACATGATCCTCTCCAAACTTTTCCTCAGTCTCCAGGATCTCCTCAAGGACGGTACAGGCGGCTGATTTTTTCCACACACTGAAACGCTTTTTACGCAGGCAGGGCGGCGGTGAAATCGATTTCAGGTCCTTGTTCCGGGATGCTGGTTTCCTGCCGCTCCCGACACGCGGTCCATATTTTACCGTTTCCGCCCCGGCCAGATGTTATTTTAGCACAAAAAAACGCCCCTAGCAACGCATCATTTTGTATTTATAACATTTTAACTATACTTCATATAGTATTTCTGTGAATAACAGTTCCCGTTTTATCGTGTAAATTTCACAAAATTCTTTCTTGCGCCTCTGTGCCCGCCGCGATAAAATGGTAAGGTATTTTCCACGACAAGGAGGTCTTTGAAATGGAATCTTTTATTCTATCGAACGGCATGAATATCCCCGCCATCGGCTTCGGGTGCTACGCCCTGAATCCCCCTGAGCAGAAGCGGATTCTTCTGGACGCAATCGAGGCGGGCTACCGCCACTTTGACACCGCCTCTTTCTACCAGACGGAGGAGGCGCTGGGCCAGGCCGTCCGGGAGAGCGGGATTCCCCGGGAGTCGTTTTTCCTCACCACAAAACTCTGGCGCACCCAGATGGACGACCCCCGGGCGGCCTTTGAGGCCTCCCTCCGGGCTCTGGGGACCGACTACCTGGACCTCTACCTGATCCACTGGCCCCGCCCGGAC
>DXEU01000142.1 GCA_019114845.1 Candidatus Lachnoclostridium stercoripullorum
CCGAACAGCCCCGTATTGTAGAAAATGGCAAAGGGGGATGCCAGGATCAGGCCGAAGATGGCGCAGTAGGTCTGGATGCCGTACTGTTCAAACAGGTAGGTGATCAGCTTGGCGATGAGGAAGATTCCCAGCAGAACCCCGATGCCAAAGGGCACCAGGATCAGGCACAGATGAAGCATGGTCCCGAGGTCAAATATCTTCAGGGCGTCAAAGAAGCCCTTCAGGCTGTTGATGATGCCGTAGTAGTAGCCCAGGATCATCAGCACCAGGGAACCGGACACGCCGGGAACCACCATGGTGGCCGCAGCCACCACACCGATGATAAACAGCAGGATCATGGTGCCGGGAGTGGGATCGATGGTGGCCATCACATCCCCGCCGGCGTTTAAGAGGGGCATTCCCACCGCCACCCCGAAGAGAATCAGGAAGGCGAGGAAGCCGGAGATTCCCACCCGTCCGCCTGTTTCCCGCCGCTTCTCCCGGAAGGATCGCCAGAGCATGGGGAGGCCGCCGAAAATCAGCCCCACAAAGGTCATGCAGGTGACGAAGGTGTGCTGGGTGAGCAGGTATTCGATGGCGTAGGTGAATCCCACAATGCCCAGGACACATCCCAGCAGGATGGGCAGCAGGGTGAGGACGCTCTTCTTGAAATTTTTAAACAGGTTGGACACGGAGCCGATGATCTTATCGTAGAGGCCGAGGGAGAGGGCCATGGTGCCCCCGGAGACTCCGGGGATCACGTTGGCGATTCCGATCATCATGCCTTTTATGATGTCGAGTACAAATGTCATTTTCCAGTTACCTCTCAGATTGTGATCAGCTCATAGTCCGTGGTGCCGATGCCCAGCTTCTCCGCGTGCTCCAGGCAGCTCTTCCAGTTGGTGGTGGGGTGAACGTCCGTGAAATGGTCGTGGTGGCAGTGCTCCACCTCGTCCAGAAGGCTTCCCCGCAGGGGAGTCTGTGCATTCACCGCGTCGGCGCAGGCCATGTCCAGAGCCACCGGGTCAAAGGAGGCGAACATGCCCACATCGGGAACGATGGGCACATCATTCTCCGCATGGCAGTCGCAGTAGGGGGATACGTCCACCACCAGGCTCACGTGGAAATGGGGCCTGCCGTGGAGTACGGCCCAGCTGTACTCCGCCATCTTCCGGTTCAGGATGTCGTTGGACTCATCGCTGGGGGAGGAGACGGCGTCCATGGGGCAGGCGCCGATGCAGCGTCCGCAGCCCACGCACTTGCTGTGGTCGATGGAAGCCTTGCGGTTTTCAATGGTGATGGCGCTGTGGGCGCAGTTCTTCTGGCAGAAGCCGCAGCCCACGCATTTCTCCTGCTTCACGTAGGGCTTGCCCGCGCTGTGCATCTCCATCTTGCCGGCTCTGGAGCCGCAGCCCATGCCGATGTTCTTTAAGGCGCCGCCGAAGCCGGTGGCCTCATGTCCCTTGAAGTGGTTCAGGGAGATGAAAATGTCGGCGTCCATGATGGCGTGGCCGATCTTGGCTTCCTTCACGTATTCGCCGTTTTCCACGGGCACCAGGACCTCGTCCGTGCCCTTCAGGCCGTCGCCGATGATCACATGGCAGCCGGTGGAGAAGGGGGAGTAGCCGTTCTCATAGGCTGCGTTTAAGTGATCCAGGGCGTTCTTGCGCCCGCCCACGTAGAGCGTGTTGCAGTCGGTGAGGAAAACCCGCCCGCCCTGCTCCTTGATCAGGTCGGCGAGAACTTTTGCATAGTTGGGGCGGAGAAAGGCCAGGTTGCCGGGCTCGCCAAAGTGGATCTTGATGGCGGTGTAGCGGTCCTTAAACTGGATGTTCTCCAGCATTCCGGCCGTTTTCACCAGTCTGGCCAGTTTCTGCAGCTGATTTTCCTGCAGGGTGGTTCTAAAGTTGGTAAAATAAACCTTCGATTTTGCCATATAATTATTCCCTCCTGAGTGTTCGCACCGGCCGGCGGCCGGGCTTATTCTCATATACTATAGCGCAATTTGGGCCATCCATCAACGAAAACTTCAAAGACCGGGGGTTGTCCCGGAGGGGAAAAGAGTGTATAATTTCAAATTAGCATCTTTGTAACCGGCGGACGGTATTGCCTGAGGAGGAAATCGATATGAAGAGAAGAATGAAGGGACTGCTGCGGATCATATTCGGGCGGACCACCTTTGCGGTTCTGGCTCTGAGCGCCCAGATCGGCATCCTGGTCTGGTGCGGCCTGTTTTTCATGGAACATATTATCTACATATTTGGCCTGTATATTCTTCTCGGCATCGCGGTGGTGCTGCATATTTTAAATAAGAAGGAGAGCCCGGAGTACAAGATCTCCTGGGTGATCCCGGTGCTGGCCCTGCCGGTGTTCGGCGCCCTTCTCTACCTGTTTGTGGAGCTGCAGATTCCCACCCGGCTGATGGCGGCGAGGGTCCGCCGGGTGACGGGGGAGACCAGCCCCTATCTGGCCCAGGATCCCGGGACGGAGAGGGATTTTTCTGAGGACGACCCGGCGGGGGGCTCCCTTCTGCGGTACATGAACCGCTGGGGCGGATATCCCACCTACGAGAACACGTCGGTCACGTATTTTCCCCTGGGGGAGGACAAATTTGAGGAGCTGAAGCGCCAGCTGCGGGGAGCCAGGCATTTTATCTTTCTGGAGTATTTCATCATCGGCCAGGGCGTCATGTGGGAGTCCATCCTGGAGATTTTGAAGGAGAAGGCCAGAGAGGGGGTGGAGGTCCGCGTCATGTACGACGGCATGGGCTGTCTGACCCTTCTGTCCCACCGCTACCCGGCGGAATTGGAGGCCATGGGCATCCGCTGCAAGGTGTTCTCCCCGGTGCGCCCGGTGCTGTCCACCTACCAGAACAACCGGGATCACAGGAAGATCGTGGTGATCGACGGCCACACGGCCTTCACCGGCGGCGTCAATCTGGCGGATGAGTACATCAACCGGAAGGAGCGCTTCGGCCACTGGAAGGACACGGCGGTGATGCTCAAGGGGGACGCGGTGAAGAGCTTTACCATGATGTTTCTGCAGAACTGGAACATCACGGAGAGGGGACAGGAGTCCTACGAGCGCTATCTGGAACACTTTGAGGACGGATGCCCGGCGGCAGCCCCCAGGGCCGGCTACGTGATGCCCTACGGCGACAGTCCCCTGGACAACGAGAATGTGGGGAAGCAGGTGTACATGGACATCCTCTACCAGGCGAAGAGGTACGTGCACATGATGACCCCCTATCTGATCTTGGACCAGGATATGATTTCCGCCCTGACCTACGCGGCCAAGAGAGGGGTGGAGACCGTCATCATCATGCCCCATATTCCGGACAAGATTTACGCCTATCTCCTGGCCAGGTCCTACTATGAGGAGCTGCTCATGGCGGGGGTGCAGATCCATGAGTACGATCCCGGCTTTGTCCACGCCAAGGTTTACGTCAGCGACGACGTGAAGGCGGTGGTGGGGACTATCAACATGGACTACAGGAGCCTGTACCTCCACTTCGAGTGCGCCGCCTACATTTACGGGAACCCGGCGGTGCAAAGTGTGGAGAAAGATTTTCAGGATACCCTGTCCAAATGCCAGGAGATCACCCTGGAGGAGTGCCGGCGGTATCCGGGCGTCAAAAAGCTGGCGGGGAGCCTGCTGCGTCTGCTGGCGCCGCTGATGTGACGGCGGGGAGGCAGCGTCCGGGGCGTATTCCTGAGGGAAAATGGCGGAATAGAACATAAAGCGAAAATAGAACACAAAATATACACAATTCTCTGATAAAGTTTCAGTGAGATTTCAGTCTGAGAAAAGGAGCAAGTATTTCATGAACATAAGAATCCCTGCGGCCGTTCTTGCGGCCGTGTCGGCAGCGTGTGTCCTCACGCCCGCGGAGGCGGAGGCGGCGTCTTCCTCCTCCACAGAATTTGAGCTGCGCAAAAAAGTGATCGGCATCTCCGGGATCACGGATCTGACCGGCATCTATCAGCCGGTGACCAGGGCCCAGTTTGCCCAGATGCTGGTGAACGCGTCGGAGTACCGGAACATCACCTCGGACCACAGCACAGTGTCCGTGTACGCCGATGTTCCCAAGGACAACATGTACGCCTCCTACATACGCACGGCCGTCACCAACGGGTGGATGACCGGCTATCTGGGCGGCGTGTTCCGGCCGGACCAGCACGTGACGCTCCAGGAGGCAGCCAGGGGAGTTCTGGCCCTGCTGGGCTACACCAACGAGAGCTTTTCCGGGGATCAGATGGGCGGCCGCATGAGCATGTTCGAGTACCTGGATTTAAACGACGAGATCGGCAAGAGCGGGTCGGACACGCTGACCAAGGAGGACTGCATCAACCTCTTCTACAACCTGCTGAAGGCGAAGCCCAAGGAGAGCAGCGGCATCTACGGGGCCGTTCTGGGCTGTGAGCTCACCTCCGACGGGGAGATCAATCCCCTGGCCATGGCGGACAACAGTCTGAAGGGGCCCAAGGTGGTGACGGAGTGGAGCCGCTTTGAGGAGTCCATGCCCTTTGGCATGGGGGAGGCCAACTTTTTCGTCAACGGGACGGGAGTGGAGATGGAGACCTTCAAATCCTACTTAAACAGCGGCTACCTGGTGATCTACTACAATCCGGGGGCCAAGACGGTGTGGGCCTACAGCGAGAGCGCCGACGGGTATTCGGACCGGAACGTGATCAACGGACATATCACCCACATTTACTATAACTCCAGCGATGTGATGACGCCCACGGAGGTGGAGCTGGACAGCAGCGGGGAGCGCTACCGCCTGGACAGCTCGGAGATGCAGTTCGCCTTCTCCATGTACGGCACCCTGGAGGTGGGAGACCGGATCACCCTGATCTACTCCACGTCCACATCCGCAGACGGCATGGAGACCTACACGGTGATGGACTACGTGGACGACGACATAGATTAGGAGCGAGAACATGAGCAGGGAAAGAAAGAAAATCAATCTCAAAAAAATGACCAGGAAGCAGAAGATCCTGGCGGTGGTGGTTCTGGCGGTGGCAGTGTTTGGGATCACCAGAGCTTGCGGGGGAAAGAAGGAGGCGGCTGCCCCCGGCGCCCAGGCCCAGAAGACGGCGGTGGTGCAGAGGCAGGATATCACCTCCACCCTGTCGGCCTCCGGCAGCCTCGCCGCCAAGGATTCCTACAACATCACCTCTCTGGTGGAGGGGGAAGTGCTGACGGCGGATTTTGAGGAGGGGGATCAGGTGACGGAGGGCCAGGTGCTCTACCAGATCGACGCCTCCTCCATGGAATCCCAGATTAACTCCGCCAGAAACAATCTGGAGCGGGCCCAGGGGAACCTGTCGGATGCCCAGCTGGACTACAATGAGGCCCAGGCGAAGTTTTCCGGGAACACCTACAAATCCACCCGCTCCGGCTACATCCGCACCCTGTACATCCATGCGGGGGACCGGGTGGGCGGCCAGACCACGGTGGCGGATGTGTACAACGACAAGACCATGAAGCTGAAAGTGCCCTTCCTCTCCGGGGATGCGGCTGCCATCGCCCCCGGCACGGCCTGCAGCGTCACCCTGACGGACACCGGCGAGATGATCACCGGCACGGTCACCTCCGTCTCCAACATGGATGAGACCATTTCCGGCGGGAGAATCGTCCGCTACGTCCACGTGGAGGTGGCAAACCCCGGCGGCCTCACCACCGCCCACATGGCCGTGGTGACGGTGGGGGATCTGACCTGCGTGGAGGAGGGAACCTTCGAGCCGGCGGTGGAGACCACTATGACGGCGGAGGATCTGGAGTCCAACGTGGAGATCGAGACGGTCCTGGTGGCGGAGGGGGACTACGTCACAGAGGGGACGCCTCTGTTCACCATGACGGCCAGCTCCGTGGACCGGATGATGCGGAGCTATGAGAATAATCTGAACTCCGCCGAGCAGCAGGTGGAGAGCGCGCAGAACAACATTGACTCCACCCAGGACAATTACGAAAATTACACCATCACCGCGCCCATTTCCGGCCAGGTGATCACCAAGAATGTCAACGCTGGGGAGACCATCACCAGGGACTCCAACTCGGAGGCCACCCTGGCGGTGATCTACGACCTGTCGGCCCTCACCTTTGAGATGTCCATCGACGAGATGGATATCAAGAGCGTGAAAGCGGGGCAGAAGGTGGAGGTGGAGGCGGACGCCTTTGAGGGGCAGACCTTCACCGGCACCGTGACCAATGTGAGCATCAACGGCTCCTACTCCAACGGCGTCACCAACTACCCGGTGACGGTCACCCTGGACGATGCCGGGGAACTGATTCCCGGCATGAACGTGACGGGCACCATTCTCCTGGACGAGGCGAAGGACGTGCTGGCCATCCCGGCAGACTCCCTGATGCGGGGCAACCGGGTGTATGTGAAGGATGCGTCCGCCGCTGAGGCGGAGCCGGGGGTTCCCGCCGGTTTCCGGGCGGTGGAGGTGAAGACCGGCCTCATCAGCGATGAGTTTGTGGAGATTACGGAAGGCCTCTCCGAGGGGGACGAGGTCTATGTGAACGAGAGTTCCAAGGACGCGGGCGCGGCCATGATGCGTATGGGCCCGCCGGCCGGAGGACCTCCCGCGGGCGGCCCCGGAGGGGGCGGCCCCAGAAGATAGGAGGGCCGGCCGTGAGAGAACCATTGATTGAGCTGAAGGATATCTATAAGATCTACCACATGGGAGATGAGGACGTGCGGGCAAACGACGGCATCACCCTGACCATATACAAGGGGGAGTTTGTGGCCATCGTGGGCAAGTCGGGGAGCGGCAAATCCACCCTGATGAACATCATCGGCGCCCTGGACGTCCCCACGGACGGGAGCTACTATCTGGGGGGCGAGGATGTGAGCG
>DXEU01000143.1 GCA_019114845.1 Candidatus Lachnoclostridium stercoripullorum
CA
Organism: Candidatus Lachnoclostridium stercoripullorum; assembly: GCA_019114845.1. GTDB lineage: Bacteria > Bacillota > Clostridia > Lachnospirales > Lachnospiraceae > Lachnoclostridium_A > Lachnoclostridium_A stercoripullorum. The sequence continues at coordinate 3 of DXEU01000143.1, forward strand.
TCCAAAGGGGAAATTGTTCGGACAGACACCGCTTAGTGACTTGTCGCCAGTTTCCTAACTTGACATTCGCTCCACGGAAAACCCGCCATTTGCAGGCGGCAACCTCACGCTTCATCGCTATCATGCCACAGCGTAATGAGTGTAGCATATTTCATTTTTAAATGCAAGTATTTTTTTCACGATTTTCCCCGCATTTATCAGACTTTTCCTGTGCAGCTTTCCCTACGCTCTTTTATATAGAAGAAACGGCTCCCGGAGCCTTCCTCCGGGAGCCGCCGCCCCGCCGGGGAAACCGCCCTCTACGGGGCCTCCTCCCCCGGCTCTGCCGTCTCATTCAGATACTGCACTGCCGCCTGGATCTGGTTGTCCTCCTCCAGGGAGATCTCCGCCTGGAGGAGAAGCTCCTCCGACAGTTCCACCTCCACATCCGGCTCCAGGCCCTTGCCGTGAAGGTCGTAGCCGCTGGGGGTAAAGTAGTGGGCGGTGGTGATCTTGATGGCGTCCCCGTCGGTGAAGGGGATGACGCTCTGGACGATGCCCTTTCCAAAACTGGTGGTGCCCACCAGCACCGCCCTGTCGTGGTCTCTCATGGCCCCCGCAAACACCTCTGCGGCGCTGGCGGAGTTTCCGTTGATCAGGATCGCCACAGGGATATCCATCTCGTGGCCGTCCTCCATGGGATACTGGCTCAGCCTGGTTCCGGCCGTGGTCTCCGCCATCAGCTTCCCATCCTCGGAAAAGTAGTCGTCCCCCTTCCCGTTCTTGTACTCCGTGCGCACGATGGTCCCGTCCGGCAGCATGTAGGCCGCCATCTCCACCGCTGCGTCCAGAAGACCGCCGGGGTTGTTCCGCAGGTCGATAATCAGCTTTTCCATCCCCTGGCTCTCCAGATCCTCCACCGCCGCCTTGAACTGGCCGGCAGTCACCCCCTCGAACTGGGTGACCAGCACATACCCGATCCCGTCCGGCAGCATCTCGTGCTCCACCGTGGGCGTCTCGATGTTGGAGCGGGTCATGGTGAAGTCCAGGTATTCGTCTGTGGTCTCACGGTAAACCGTCACTGTGACGTCCGTCCCCTCCTCGCCCTTGATGTAGCTGCCCACCACCAGGTCCAATTCCATGCCGGTGACGTTCTTCCCGTCCACCGCAGTGATCACATCCCCCGGCAGCATGCCCGCCTCCGCGCTGGGCGTCCCCTCGAAGACGCGGATGATGGTCATCTGCATGGTCTCCCGGTTCTGGCTGATCATGGCCCCTATGCCGCAGTACTCTCCCTCTATGTTGTTGTCCATCAGCTCCTCGAAATCTTCCTCCGTGTAGTAGGTGGAGTAGGGATCCCCCAGACCGGCCATCATTCCCATGAAGATGCCGCTCTCCACCAGTTCCGGATCCTCCTCGAAGAGGTAATTCTCATCGATAATCTTCTGGATCAGGGCCATTTTCTGGCTGATCCTGCCGATGTCGAGGGACTCCCCGCCCATCTCCGACCGGCTCGCCCGGGATCCGGACACCTGGTTTTCCATGACGCCTCTCCCCACAACCCAGATTCCCGTGGCCATGCCGATCACCACAAGCCCCGCCAGGGCTGTCACCAGGGCGCCCGCCAGGACACCCTTCCAAAATTTATTTCTGCCGTCCACTTGCACTCTCCTATCTTTTACGGGCTCACGTGCTGAAGGGGATTCACATAGTCTCCCCCGGACCGGATTCCGAAGTGCAGGTGAGGACCTGTGGAATACCCGGTTGAGCCCACTTTTGCGATCACCTGGCCCTGCTCCACCTCATCCCCCACAGACACCAGCCTGGAGGAACAGTGCATATACACCGTGGAGACCCCGCCCCCGTGATCGATCATAATATAATTTCCAGCGGAAACGCTGTATGTAGAGATGGTCACCGTCCCGGAGGCCGCCGCCAGAATGTCGCTGCCGGAGGCTGCGCCGATGTCCACCCCCTTGTGGTTGGTGGAAGCCCCCTCCGTGGGGGAGGACCGCCCGCCGAACTCGGAGGTGATCCGGCTGCTGGAGGGACAGGGCCATATAAAGCTAATATTCCCCAAACTGACGGGAGTATACGTCTGCCCGGCTGCCTCCGCCTTCTTCCGCTCCTCCTCTTCCTTCCGCTTCATCTCCGCCTCGATGGCCCGGATGATCTCCTCCTGGGCCGCGATATCCCTATCGTATTCGGAAATCTGGCCCTCAGCGCCGGCGATCCGCTCCTCATACCGCTCGATCTCCGCCGACTTCTCCGCCATCAACGTGCGCACCGACTCCCGCCTGGCCTCCGCGGCCTCCTGGAGTTCCAGAAGCGTCTCCCGCTCCTCCTCCAGCTCCCGCTCCCTGCGGGCCACCTCCTCCCGGATCTGGCCGTACTCCTCCAGCTTCTTCCGGTCATAATCGGCGATCTGGGAAATGTACTCCGCCCGGTTGAGGAGCTGGGATACGCTGTCCGACTGGAACAGCATATCCAGAAAGCTGGTCTCGCCCCGCTCGTACATATAGCGTATGCGAAGCTTCATGGATTCATACTGGCGGGCTTCCGCCTGTCTGGCCGCCTCCAGCTCCTGGCCGGCCGCCTGAATCTCCTGTTCTTTCTGCTCCACCTGGCCTTCCAGGCTCTCCAACTCCCCCTCAATCTGGGCGAGCTCCCCGTCCAGCTTCTCGATGTAGGCCGAGGCGTCCCCTTTCAGCGCCTCCAGCTCCCCGAGACTCTCCTCCACCCGCTCCCTCTCCTGCTCCAGGGCGGATTTCTCCTCCCTGGCGTCGTACATCTCCGTCCTGGTGGCGTAGGGGACCACCTCCGGCCAGCCGGCCAGAAAAGCGGCCGCAAGAAGGAGGGCTGCCGTCGTCTTCCTTTTTCTGTACACGAAACCGCCCCCTAAACCTTCAGATGCCTGCGGATGGTGAAGAAGCTGACGAAAAAGCCGATCCCCACCCCCAGAGCCAGGGCCACAGCAGTCATCACCGGAAACAGGCGCTCAATGGGGAGAACCTGCAGCACGCCCCCCATGCCGCCCGCCGCTCCCAGGAAGTGAGCGCCGATGTATTCCACCGCCCTGCGGTAGAGCACATAGGTGGCTCCCAGGGGAATCAGGGCGCCGACCAATCCCAGGACCGTGCCCTCCACCACAAACGGCGCCCGGATCATAAAGTTGGTAGCCCCGATCAGGCGCATAATCTGATTCTCCGTCTTGCGGAACGCCGCCGCCACGTGGATGGTGTTGCTGATGAGGAACACCGACACCGCCAGCAGGATTCCGATGATGGACACGGACAGAAGCCCCACCAGGCGATTGACGCTGGCAAATCCCGCCACCACGTCGTTGGAGTAGTTCACCTTGCGGACCCCCTCCAGGCCATTTAGATAGGACACCATCCCATCCTGCATGGAGATATCCTCCAGAAAAATCTCATAGGACGCGGAGGACGCCAGGGGGTTGTCATCCGCAAAGCCGTCCGCCAGCTCCTCCATCCCCGCAAAGTACTCCGCCTTGAACGTCTCCCAGGCCTCATCCGCCGAGATAAAGTGGATCTCCCGGACTTCCGGCCTGGCGGAGATCTCCTCCCCCAGGGCCAGGATCTCCTCCTCCCCCAGCTCCTCGTCGAAGAACACCGTGATTCCGATGGTGGACTCCGCCAGCCGGGTCATATTTCTTATATTGGCCGCCACGGCAAAAAACAGGCAAAATAAAAAAATACACGCAGAAATTGTTGCCACAGACGCCAGGGAAAACAAAGTATTTCTGCATATATTTTTTATGCCTTGCCGGAAGCTATAGCAAATTGTGCTGAATCTCATAGATCTCCCCGCCCCTCTTGTCGCTGACCACCATGCCCTTGTCCATGGTGATCACCCGTTTTTTCATGCTGCTCACAATCTCCTGGCTGTGAGTGACCACGATCACCGTGGTCCCCCGGGCGTTGATCTCTTCCAACAGCCACATAATATCGTCCGCATTCTTGCGGTCCAGATTTCCCGTGGGCTCATCCGCCAGCAGAACCTCCGGATTGTTGATCAGGGCTCTGGCGATGGCCACCCGCTGCTGCTCTCCCCCGGAGAGCTGGTGGGGGTAAAATTTGTACTTGGCCGACAGGCCAACTAGCTTCAGCATGGCCGGAACGCTCTCCCGAATCTTCCGGGGCGACACGCCGATCACCCTCTGGGCGAAGGCCACATTCTCGTACACCGTCCGATCCCTCAGGAGCTTGAAATCCTGAAAAACCATTCCCAGCCGCCGCCGGTACCTGGGCACCTGGCGCCGGGGCATCCTCTGCAGGTTCTGTCCCCCCACAAGAATACAGCCGGAAGTAGGCTCCACCTCCTTCAGCAGCATCTTCAGCAGGGTGGATTTCCCGGACCCGCTCCTGCCGACGATGAATACGAATTCACCGTCGGCAATCTGGATGTTCAGCTTTCGGATCGCCTTATTTCCGGCCTTGTAGGTCTTGGTAACATTTGAAAATTCTATCATACGCCTTATCCCTAGTAGTCCATGTTCTCCATATACTTCATATATTTCACAACCATCAGCGCGATCTTGAAGGTGATGGCGTCCTCAAATACCCGCAGATCCAGCCCGGTGGACTTCTGGAGCTTATCCAGGCGGTAAACCAGGGTGTTCCTGTGGATGTAGAGCTGTCTGGACGTCTCGGACACATTCAGGCTGTTCTCGAAGAACTTGTTGATGGTGGTGAGGGTCTCCTCGTCGAACTCGTCCGGGGACTTGCCGTCGAATGTCTCCTTGATGAACATCCGGCACAGCGGGAGCGGAAGCTGATAGATCAGGCGGCCGATGCCCAGCTTGCTGAATGCCACCACGTTCTTGCCGCTGTAGAAGATCTTGCCCACATCCAGGGCCATCTTCGCCTCCTTGTAGGAACGGGATACCTCCTTGATCTCGCTGACCACCGTTCCAAAGGCCACATGCACCTTGGACATGGCCTCCGTGTTCAGCATATCCAGAACCATATTGGCCGTCTTCTCCAGGTCCTCGTAGGTCTCCCCCGGCTTCACTTCCTTCACCAGAATAATATTCTTCTCGTCCACCGCCGTCACAAAATCCTTGGTCTTGGCGGCAAACAGACTGCGCACGGTCTCCAGGGCGCTTCCGTCCTTCTCGTGGGCCGTCTCAATCACATACACAACTCTCTTGACATTGGTCTCAATGTGGAGCTTCTTCGCGCGGTTGTAAATATCCACCAGAAGCAGATTGTCCAGAAGCAGGTTCTTGATGAAATTGTCCTTGTCGAACCGCTCTTTATAGGCAACCAGCAGATTCTGGATCTGGAACACTACCATCTTGCCCACCATGTAGACATCCTCGTTGCTGCCCCTGGCCAGAAGGATATACTCCAGCTGGTTCTCGTCGAATACCTTGAA
>DXEU01000144.1 GCA_019114845.1 Candidatus Lachnoclostridium stercoripullorum
TGTTCCCCGTACTCAAAGTTACGTCAACCACATATGTTTCATATACAAAGGAGGCAGGGATTTATCCCGCGTATATATGAATGATTTACATAACACTTTAGGCATCGACATTGGTTCCACTACGGTGAAGATCGCCATCCTGGATCAGGAAAACCATATGCTGTTTGCCGACTATGAGCGGCATTTCGCCGATATACAGGGCACTCTGGCCCGTCTTTTGAGAAAAGCATTTGAGAAGCTTGGGACGATGAAGCTGTCCCCCATGATCACCGGGTCCGGCGGACTGACCCTCTCCAAGCACCTGGAGGTTCCCTTCGTGCAGGAGGTCGTCAGCGTGGCCACGTCCCTTCAGGACTACGCCCCCCAGACCGATGTGGCCATCGAGCTGGGCGGCGAGGACGCCAAGATCATCTATTTCACCGGAGGCATCGACCAGCGGATGAACGGCATCTGCGCCGGCGGCACCGGATCTTTCATCGACCAGATGGCATCCCTCCTTCAGACGGACGCGTCCGGCCTGAACGAGTACGCCAAGAATTACCGCACCATCTACCCCATCGCCGCCCGCTGCGGCGTGTTCGCAAAATCGGATATTCAGCCGTTAATCAATGAGGGAGCTACCAGAGAAGATCTGGCTGCTTCTATTTTTCAGGCCGTCGTAAACCAGACCATCAGCGGCCTGGCCTGCGGCAAGCCCATCCGCGGAAATGTGGCCTTCCTAGGCGGGCCGCTCCACTTTCTGCCGGAGCTGAGAAACGCCTTCATCCGCACCCTGCATCTGACCCCGGAGCACATCATCGCCCCGGAGCACTCCCACCTGTTCGCCGCCATCGGCGCCGCCATGAACAGCGAGGGGGAGGCCATCATCGACATCGAGGAGCTGATCCACAAGCTGGAGCACGGCATCCAGATGGAGTTTGAGGTCAAGCGCATGGAGCCCCTGTTCGCGAGCGAGGAGGAGTACCGCCAGTTCACGGAGCGCCACAACGGCCACTGCGTGAAGAAGGGGGATCTGTCCACCTACAGCGGCAACTGCTACCTGGGCATCGACGCCGGCTCCACCACCACCAAGGTGGCCCTGGTGGGGGAGGACGGAAGCCTTCTCTACCGCTTCTACGACAACAACAACGGCAGTCCCCTGGCCACGGCCATCCGGGCCATGGGGGAGATCCACGAGCAGATGCCCGACACGGCTAAGATCGTCTACTCCTGCTCCACCGGCTACGGCGAGGCCCTCCTAAAGGCCGCCTTCCTGCTGGACGAGGGGGAGGTGGAGACCATCTCCCACTACTACGCGGCGGCATTTTTCGAGCCGGACGTGGACTGCATCCTGGACATCGGCGGCCAGGATATGAAATGCATCCGCATCAAGAACGGCACCGTGGACAGCGTTCAGTTAAATGAGGCCTGCTCCTCTGGCTGCGGTTCCTTCATCGAGACCTTCGCCAAATCCTTGAACTACAGCGTGGAGGATTTCGCAAAGGAGGCACTCTTCGCCAAAAACCCCACGGACCTGGGAACCAGGTGCACCGTTTTCATGAACTCCAACGTCAAGCAGGCCCAGAAGGAGGGAGCTTCCGTGGCGGATATCTCCGCCGGACTGGCCTACTCGGTGATCAAGAACGCCCTCTTCAAGGTGATCAAGATCACCTCCGCCTCCGACCTGGGCAAGCACGTGGTGGTGCAGGGCGGCACCTTCTACAACGACGCCGTCCTCCGCAGCTTTGAAAAGATCGCCGGCTGCGACGCGGTGCGCCCCGACATCGCCGGCATCATGGGCGCCTTCGGGGCGGCCCTCATCGCCAGAGAGCGCTACGACGCCGCGAAGGGGAGCACCATGCTGCCCATGGAGAAGATCCTGGGCCTGAAGTACACCACCTCCATCTCCCGCTGCAAGGGCTGCACCAACAACTGCGTGCTGACCATCAACCAGTTCGGCGGCGGCCGCCACTTTGTCAGCGGCAACCGCTGCGAGAGGGGGCTGGGCAAGGAGAAGGTGACCAGGGAGGTTCCCAACCTCTTTGACTACAAATACCACCGCATGTTCGACTACGAGCCCCTGACGCCGGATGTGGCTCCCAGGGGGGAGATCGGAATTCCCAGAGTTCTCAACATGTACGAGAACTTCCCCTTCTGGGCCACCTTCTTTAAGGAGCTGGGATTCCGCACCGTGCTGTCCCCCCAGTCCACGAAAAAGCTCTACGAGCTGGGCATCGAGTCCATCCCCAGCGAGTCCGAGTGCTACCCGGCCAAGCTGGTCCACGGGCACATCGCCTGGCTCATCGCCAGGGATGTGAAGACCATCTTCTACCCCTGCGTCCCCTACGAGCGCAATGAGACCCCCGAGGCGGGCAACCATTTCAACTGCCCCATCGTCACCTCCTACGCGGAGAACATCAAGAACAACGTGGAGGAGCTGCGGGAGAAGAACGTCCGCTTCCTAAACCCCTTCGTCGCCTTCACAAACGAGGAGGTACTGGCGGGCCAGCTGACGGCATTTTTCAAGACAGAATTTGACATCCCCGAGGCGGAGACAGCCGCGGCGGCCAAGGCCGCCTGGGCGGAGCTTCTGGCCTCCCGGGCGGATATGGAGAAGAAGGGGGACGAGGTCATCGCCTGGCTGAAGGAACATCACCGCCAGGGCATCGTGCTGGCGGGCCGCCCCTACCACGTGGACCCGGAGATCAACCACGGGATTCCGGAGCTGATCACCTCCTACGGCTTTGCCGTGCTGACGGAGGATTCCGTCTCCCACCTGGGACACCCGGACCGCCCCCTGATCGTCACGGACCAGTGGATGTACCACAGCCGTCTGTACCGGGCGGCGGAGGTGGTGAAAAACACCGACTTTCTGAACCTGATCCAGTTAAATTCCTTCGGCTGCGGCCTGGACGCCGTCACCACCGATCAGGTCAATGATATTCTGACCCGCTCCGGCAAGATCTACACGGTTCTGAAGATCGACGAGGTGAACAACCTGGGAGCTGCCAGAATCCGCATCCGCTCCCTGATCGCCTCCCTGAGGCTGAAGAATCAGCGGCATGTGGAGCGCAAAGTGGTGTCCAGCGCCTACAACCGGGTGCTGTTCACCAAGGACATGAAGAAGGATTACACCCTCTTATGCCCCCAGATGTCGCCCATCCATTTTGACCTCATCGAGCCCGCCATCCGCTCCTTCGGCTACAAGCTGGAGGTGCTGCAGAACGACAACCGCAGCGCCATCGATGTGGGCTTAAAATACGTGAACAACGACGCCTGCTACCCGTCCCTCATCGTCATCGGCCAGATCATGGACGCCCTGCTGTCCGGCAAATACGACCTGGACCGCACGGCGGTGATCATGAGCCAGACCGGCGGCGGCTGCCGGGCTTCCAACTACATCGGATTTATCCGCCGGGCCCTGGAGAAGGCCGGCATGCCCCAGATCCCGGTGATCTCCGTCAACGCCAACGGCATGGAGACCAACCCCGGCTTCTCCATCACCCCGCTTCTGCTCACCAAGGCCCTGCAGGCGGTGGTGTACGGGGACGTGTTCATGCGGGTGCTCTACGCCACCCGCCCCTACGAGAAGGAGGCCGGCTCCGCCGACGCCCTCCACGAGAAGTGGAAGGAGCGCTGCGTCCGCTCCCTCTCCAAGCGGAACCCGGCCATGATGGAGTTTGCCCGCAACGTGAAGGGCATCATCCGCGACTTTGACAACCTGCCCCGCCGGGACATCCAAAAGCCCCGGGTGGGCATCGTGGGGGAGATCCTGGTGAAATTCTCCCCCCTGGCCAACAACCACATCGTGGAGCTTTTGGAGTCCGAGGGAGCCGAGGCCGTGATGCCGGACCTGATGGATTTCCTGCTGTACTGCTTCTACAACAGCAACTTCAAGGCGGATCACCTGGGCGGCAAGCGCTCCACCGCAAGGCTGTGCAACCTGGGCATCTCCCTGCTGGAGTATTTCCGCAGGACCGCCAGGAAGGAGCTGGAGGCCAGCCGCCATTTCACCCCCCAGGCCAAGATATCCAATCTGGCCGCCATGGCCCAGGATTTTGTCTCCCTGGGCAACCAGACCGGCGAGGGATGGTTCCTCACCGGCGAGATGCTGGAACTGATTCACTCCGGCGTGGAGAATATCGTCTGCACCCAGCCCTTCGGCTGCCTGCCCAACCACATCGTGGGCAAGGGCGTCATCAAGGAGCTGCGCAGGCAGTATCCCGGCGCCAACATCATCGCCGTAGACTATGACCCCGGCGCCAGCGAGGTGAACCAGCTGAACCGAATCAAGCTGATGCTGGCCACCGCCCACAAGAACCTGAAGAAGAAAAACGGCTAGCAAAGCCGATGCTCATCGCACAAAAAGAGGAGCCAGAGCGCTGCGGTTGATCCGCGGCACTCCGCTCCTCTTTTCGTTCTATGTATCCGTCTGCATGTTCCTGCCGCCGGATATCGCTCTGTCACTGGATATCGCTGATGGCCCTAGGCTTCACCTCGTCCGGGATGGGCACGTAGGTCTGCCCCTCAAACTCCTCGTCGAATTCCTCTCTGGCCGCCCGGATCAGCTCCTGATTCTCCATCAGCCGCATGGCCGCCAGGGCGATGATTTTCCCCGCGTACAGCATCCCCTTGTGGGCAGTCTCAGACTTGCCCTGGGACACCACCTGCCAGGAGTGCCCCGGAGTCTCCGGCGCCCAGGTGGCGGTGTTGAACTGGGCTGTGGGGCACATCCAGCTCACGTCGCCCACGTCCGTGGAGCCGCCGCCGCTCTTCACCAGGTGAATCTTCTCGTAGGGCACGATGAAATCGTACAGTCTGCGGTTCTTATTCTTCCTCAGGAAGGAGATATTCTCCGGGTCCAGATGGTCCTCGATGAGATCCCGGTATCCGCGGTCCGCCCCCGCCGGCGCCGTGGCCGTGTAAGCCGCCGCTTTCTCGTACTCCTCCTCCGTGTAGGACGGAACGCCGATGTCCGTCATGGCCTGATCCAGCACCTGCTCCAGCACCCGGTTGGACACCAAATTGGCGCAGGACTTGATCAGGGTCTTCTCCACCTCCGTCTCCGTCATCAGGGCCGCTCCCTGGGCGATCTTATCCACCCGCTTGTAGAGCTCCAGCGCCTCCCCCACCTTGGGGGCGCGGATGAGGTAGATGGCCTTGGCCTCGCTCTGCACCACGTTGGGGGAGTATCCGCCGGTGTCAATGATGGCGTAGTGGACTCTGGCCTTGTCCAGCATGTGCTCCCGCAGGAAATTGGTCCCCACGTTCATCAGCTCCAGGCCGTCCAGGGCGCTTCTGCCCATCTCAGGGCAGCCGGCGGCGTGGGCGCTGATTCCCTTGAAGCTGTAGAGAACCTGAAAATTGGCCAGGGAGCTGTCCTTGCTCACCGCGTTCACCACGCCGGGATGCCAGGTGAGGGCACAGTCCAGATCCTTAAAAGCTCCGCCCCTGGCCATGAAGGCCTTTCCGGAGCCGCCCTCCTCTCCGGGGCAGCCGTAGTAGACCACCGTGCCCTGGTGGCCGTCCTCCAGATACTTTTTCACCGCCAGAGCGGCGGCCACAGAGCCGGCCCCCAGCAGATTGTGGCCGCAGCCGTGGCCGTTGGCGCCGGGGATCAGGGCCTCCTTCTCCTCCAGGCCTGCCTTCTGGCTCAGGCCGGAGAGGGCGTCAAATTCTCCCAGGATGCCGATGCGGGGCCGTCCCTGCCCGAACTCCGCCGTGAAGGCAGTCTCCACGCCGTAGGCATGCTCTGTCACGGAAAATCCCTCCGCTCTCAGAAAATCCGCCAAGGCTTTCACCGAGTTGTGCTCGCTGAAGGCCGTCTCCGCGAATTCCCAGATATCGTCGCTCAGCTTCTCCAGGCCGGCTTTCTTCCGGTCGATCTCTTCCAGGTACGTGTTCAACTTTGTCTCAACCAATGCTTTGCCCTCCTATGTTCTATAGAATCTTCACCGGTAAATGGGGTATCTGCCGCAGATCTTCGTCACCTCGTCCCGGATGTAGTCCGCCTTCGCCTCAAACTCCGTGGCCGTCAGCCAGACAAGCTCCGCCACCTTCTCCATATCCGCCTCCTTGAGGCCCCTGGTGGTGACGGCGGGCGTGCCGATCCGCACGCCGGAGGTGACGAAGGGACTTCTGGGATCCCCGGGAACCGCGTTCTTGTTGAGGGTGATGTACACCTCGTCGCAGCGGTTCTGCAGCTCCTTGCCGGAGATATCCATGCCCCGCAGATCCACCAGCATCAGGTGGTTGTCGGTGCCTCCCGTGAGGATCTTAAATCCCTGCCTCTGGAGAGCAGCCGCCAGGGCCTTGGCGTTCTTCACCACCTGCCCCTGATAGGCCTTAAATTCCGGCTTCATGGCCTCCCCCAGGCAGACCGCCTTGGCGGCGATCACATGCTCCAGAGGACCGCCCTGGGTGCCGGGGAAAATAGCCTTGTTGAAGTTGAATTTCTCCGCCGCCTCCCTGTTTGCCAGGATCATGCCGCCCCTGGGACCCCGCAGGGTCTTGTGGGTGGTGGTGGTCACCACGTCCGCGTAGGGGATGGGGCTGGGGTGAAGTCCCGCTGCCACCAGCCCGGCGATGTGGGCCATATCCACCATCAGATACGCCCCGCACTGATCGGCGATCTCCCGGAACCGCTTAAAGTCAATGGTTCTCCCGTAGGCGCTGGCCCCGGCGATGATCAGCTTCGGCCTGGCCTCCATGGCCAGCTTCTCCACCTGGTCGTAGTCGATGAAGCCCTCCTCGTTCACCCCGTAGGAGACGATGTTGAAGTACATTCCGGAGAAATTCACAGGGCTCCCGTGGGTCAGGTGGCCGCCCTGGTCCAGATTCATGCCCATCACCGTGTCCCCCGGCTTCAGCATGGCCACAAACACCGCCATGTTGGCCTGGGCGCCGGAGTGGGGCTGCACGTTGGCGTAATCACAGCCGAACAGCTTCTTAGCCCGCTCGATGGCGATATTCTCCGCCACATCCACGTACTGGCAGCCGCCGTAGTACCGTTTCCCCGGATACCCCTCCGCGTATTTATTGGTGAGCACCGTGCCCATCGCCATCATCACCGGCTCCGACACGATATTTTCCGACGCGATCAGCTCCAGATTCCTGGACTGCCTGTCGTACTCGGCCTGGATGGCCGCCCCCACCTCGCTGTCATAGGCAGCGATAAAATCCATCACTTCTTTCACCATGGTTGTCTACCTCCTTTTGGTCTATTATACACACCGGATGAGCCGTTGGCAAACTAAGCTTTTTTCGCCATGACGGAATCCACGTCGTATTTCAAGAAATATGACACCAGAAAACCCACCGCAAAGCCCACGCCGCAGCTCACCAGGTAGAGGCCAAACCCCTCCCCCAGGAATATGGGCATCGTCGCCACCCCCGGGAAGGCGAAGGTGGCCGCCTGGGCCCCGGACACGCCCGCCAGGGCTCCCCCCACGGCGCCGCCCACGCAGACAGCGATCATGGGCTTCTTCAGGGGCAGGTTCACGCCGAACATCACCGGCTCCGTGACCCCGAAGAAGGCGGACATCACCGCGGACAGACAGACGGACCGGAACTGCCGGTCCCTGCTCTTCAGGAAGACCGCCAGGGCGGCCCCCGCCTGGGCGAACACCGGCGGCCCCATGAAGGCCAGAATGGTGTCGCCGCCGGTGGCGGCAATATTGTTGATGGCCACCAGGACAAAACTCCAGTGGAAGCCGAAGATCACCATGGGCTGGATGGCGGCGCTGAACACGCTCCCGGCGATCACCGGGCTGGCCTGGTAGATTTTCTCGTACACCGCCGCCAGGCCGTCCCCCACGGCGCTCCCCACCGGGCCGAACACAAACAGCGTCATCAGACCCACGCACACGATGCACAGGGCCGGCGTCAGAAATCCCTTGACCAGCTCCGGCAGCACCCTGTCAAAAAACCGCTCCGCGAACACCAGCGCCCCCACCGCCAGAAGAATGGGGATGACGCTGGAGTGGTAGGTCACCGCCCGCATGGGAAGCCCTGCGAAGATCAGGTCATTTCCCGCCTCGAACGCTTCCGTCACCGTGGGGTAGAGGAGCACGCCCCCGATCACCACCGCAGTGAACGGGTTGGCCCCGAACTTTTTCGCCGCCGTGAAGGCCAGCAGCATGGGAAGAAAGTAAAACAGGCTGTCCGCCATGGCGTTGAGCACCAGGTACGTATCCCCCGTCTCCGACAGCACCTGGGCCGTAGTCAGGATGATCAGCACCCCCTTTAAGACTCCGGCGGCGCTGAGCAGGCCGATGATCGGCTGAAAAATGCCGGAAATGCCGTCGATAACCGAACTGACCGCTGAACTTTTCATAAAATCCCCCTTTTTCAAATTACTATGTTTTTCAGTATAACCCATGTCCCTTTAAAAGACAAACACTATTCCCCGGCGGCGGGGGAAATCCGGCTGCCGGGCGATATTGACTTACCCGGCCCTGCACAGTACAATGAAAAAAAGTGTGGAAAGGAGCGGAACCGCCATGAATTTACTGCTGGATTTGTTTCTGACATTCGCAAAGATCGGCCTGTTCACCTTCGGCGGCGGATATGCCATGATCGCCATGATTGAGAACGACTGCGTGGAGCGAAAGAAATGGATCACCCACGATGAGATGATGAATATCACTGTGATTGCGGAGTCAACCCCCGGCCCCATCGCCATCAACTGTGCGACCTTCACGGGCTACCGGCAGGCCGGTTTTTCCGGCGCCCTCTTCGCCACCCTGGGCATCGTGACCCCCTCCTTCGCCGTCATCTACCTGATCTCCATGTTTCTGGACAATTTTCTTGAGCTGACGCTCATCGCAAACGCGTTCAAGGGCATCAAAATCGCCGTGGGGATCCTGATCCTGGATGCAGCCGTCACCATGATCCGAAAAATGCCCGGCCGAAAGCTGCCCCGGGCGATCATGGTCTGCTCCTGCGCCGCCATGCTGTGCGTCAACTTCTTCGCGTGGAATTTTTCTTCCATCCGCCTGATGCTGATCGCCGCCCTGGTGAGCCTGTCCATTTTTATAATCGGCGAAAAAAAGCAGCGGGGAGGTGACCGCAAATGATCTATCTTGAGTTGTTTCTCGGTTTTCTGAAGGTGGGCTGCTTCTCCTTCGGCGGCGCCTACGGCGCCATCCCCCTGATCCGGGACGTGGTCATGTCCTACGGGTGGCTGGACGATGAAATGCTCACCTACATGATCGCCGTCAGCGAGAGCACTCCCGGGCCGATCATGGTGAATCTGGCCACCTACGTGGGCAGCAATCAGGCCGGCTTCGCCGGCTCCGTCATCGCCACCCTGGCCGTCGTCCTCCCGTCCTTTCTGATCATCCTGCTGGTGACGGCGCTGTTAAAAACCGCCCTGAAGAACCGCTACGTGCAGGCCGTCCTCCGGGGGCTGAAGCCGTGCGTGATCGGCGTCGTCCTGGCCACCGGCATCTACATGGTATTTAACAGCTGCCTGGGAAGCCTCCCCGCCATAGCCGTCCAGCCCCGTGCCGTCTTCCTCACGGCGATTTTGGCCGCTTCCTTTCCGGCATACCGGCGTTTCACCGGGAAAAAGCTGTCCCCGATTCTCCTGATCGTCATCTCCGGCGCGGCTGGGATCGCGGTGTATGGGGGATGAATGCCTGATGGGGAAATTTTAACACCATCACCTATACCCCCATCCATGCGGAACGGTTCGGCCGGATTCAGCGGAAGGATTCTACCTACAATATATATTCTTTCCTCTACTCTCCGGAATTTTTTCTGGAATTTCTGAATCAATATATTGATATAGCCCGTATAAACTTCGCCGGAGTTAAAATATCCTCCCTCCGAAAGA
>DXEU01000145.1 GCA_019114845.1 Candidatus Lachnoclostridium stercoripullorum
CAAATACTCCTATCTCATTGGTGGAGCCAAAACGGTTCTTGGCGCTCCTCAGCATCCTGAAGGCTCCGTTCTGTCCTGTTTCAAAGTAACCGGAACTGGAAAGCTGGTAAGAAACAAAGCTTACAAGTCTCACATCTTAACGAAGAAGTCCACTAAGAGAAAGAGAAATCTCAGAAAAGACATCGTTACCGACGCTACCAACGCAAAGGTAATGAAGAGAATTTTACCGTATCTGTAAGGATTTTTGAAATTAAGAAGGAGGAAATTGACCGATGGCAAGAGTAAAAGGCGGATTAAACGCAAAGAAGAAACACAATAGAGTCCTGAAAATGGCGAAGGGCTACAGAGGCGCCCGTTCCAAACAGTACAGAGTGGCAAAGCAGTCTGTGATGAGAGCTCTCACCAGCTCCTACGCAGGCCGCAAGGAGAGAAAGAGACAGTTCAGACAGCTGTGGATCGCCCGCATCAACGCGGCTGCCCGCATCAACGGCTTATCCTACAGCAAGTTTATGTACGGCTTAAAGCAGGCCGGCGTGGAGATGAACCGCAAGATCCTCTCCGACATGGCGATCAACGACGCAGAGGGCTTCGCAAAGCTGGCTGAGCTGGCTAAGTCCAAGCTGGCTTAATGGAGAGCCTGAGCGATCTTTGAATGCTCTGTGAGAGAAAACATTATGCTGCCGCAGTGGATGCGGCAGCTTTTGTTATATGAAAAATTTTTTTATCCGCGGGACGTTTTCGTGCTAAAACTTTAAAGCAACCGCGTTTTATTGTTGACAAAAAATGGGAACCTGGAGTATAATTTTCAGAAATTGCGGCTGTTTTTGATATAAGGACATTTGAACGTCAAGGAAAGACGAAAACGGCGGAGAGTCCGCGCGGACGGCGGGGACAATAAGAAAAGATGCGAGGGATTGAGAATGGTTCGATATTTTGCAAAACGGATCGGCATGATGGTGATTGCCCTGTTCATGATCGCGCTCCTGACATTCGCGATCATGCACTCCATACCGGGCGGCCCCTTCACCAGCGACCGGAAGGTGACGCCGGAGGTGGAGGCGGCTCTGAATGCCAAATACAATCTGGACGCTCCCCTTCCGGAGCAGTTCCTGGACTACGTGGGCGGGCTGCTGCAGGGAGATTTCGGCCCGTCCTACAAGTACCCCGGCAAGTCGGTGAACGATTTCATCTTCAACGGTTTTCCTGTGTCGGCGAAGCTGGGCGGAATCACCATCGTGTTCGTCCTGCTGGCGGCGATTCCCATGGGAGTGCTGGCGGCTGTGAAGAACGGGAAATGGGTGGATATGGCGGTGATGGCGGTGGCCACCATCGGGGTGACCATCCCCTCTTTTATCATCGCCTCCCTGCTGATCTACCTGTTCTCCTTCCGGCTGAATCTGCTGCCCACCTACGGGCTGGACAGCTGGAAGGGCTATATTCTCCCGGTGGTGGCCCTGGGAGGATACTCCATCAGCTACATGGCCAGGCTGATGCGCTCCAGCCTGCTGGAAGTCATGGGCCAGGATTATATCCGCACGGCCCGGGCCAAGGGGCTGTCGGAGGTGCGGGTGATCTTCGGCCACGCCATGCGCAACGCCCTGATCCCGGTGATCACGGTGCTGGGCCCCACGGTGGCCAATCTGATGACGGGAAGCTTTGTCATCGAGAAGATCTTTGCCATTCCCGGCCTGGGGGGATATCTGGTGAACAGCGTGTCCCAGAGAGACTATACCACCATCATGGGCGTGACCATTTTTTACGCCACCTTCCTGATGGTGATGATCTTTGTGGTGGACATATTTTACTGCCTGATTGATCCCAGGATCAAATACGAGTAGGATGAGGTTGGAAGAGATGGAGAATAAATGGGAGATGCTCTCCTCCAGCAACGAGGAGAGAGAAAAAATATGGACGAAAAACAGAACCTTCGCCGGGGATGTCTGGTTCCGGTTCCGCAGGAAGCCCACGGCCATCGCCGGCTTGGCGATGATCATCCTGCTGCTGCTGTTTGCCCTGGCGGGGCCGATGTTTACGGAATACAGCTATTCGGTGCAGGATCTGGAGGTGGTGAACATCCCGCCGGTGATGGAGGTGTATGACACCCCCGACGGGGACGGGTATTTTTACATAACCCAGAGCCTGAAGGTGCTCTACGTCAACCCGGACAAAACCCTGGGGGACCAGCTGAAGAAGGTCCGGGAGGAGTCGGACATGAGCATGACGATCTTCGACTACAAGGGGGAGGAGGTGGGGCTCTACTACGGGCAGAAGCCCTACGTGATGGCGGACCCGGAGACCAAGGTGATCTACCCCTCACAGACGGTCCGCAATGCCTCCTACCTGTTTGGGACGGATTCCCTGGGCAGGGATATTCTCACCCGCCTGATGTACGGCGTGCGGGTCTCCCTGCTGGTGGCCTTCGTGGCGGCGGCGGTGAACATGGTCATCGGCATCCTCTACGGCGGAATCTCCGGCTACCTGGGAGGGAACGTGGATGTGGTGATGATGCGCGTGGTGGACATCATCAACACCATCCCCCTGACCCTGTACGTGATCCTGATCATGGTGCTCCTGGGAACGGGGCTTCAGAGCATCATCGTGGCCCTGGGGAGCGTGTACTGGGTGGATATGGCCAGGGTGGTGCGTGGACAGGTGCTGAGCTTAAAACAGCAGGAGTTCGTGCTGGCGGCCAGGACCATCGGCTCATCGGCCAAGACCATCCTGTTCCAGCACCTGATCCCCAACGCCATGGGATCCATCCTGGTGACGGTGACCATGCTGATTCCCTCCGCCATCTTCATGGAGGCGTTTCTGAGCTTTCTGGGAATCGGCCTGCAGCCGCCCCTGGCAAGCCTTGGAACCATGTGCAACGACGCGTCGGCCAACTTGAGAACCTGCCCGTATCAGCTGTTCATACCGGCCCTGGTGATCTGCCTGATCATGTTCGCGTTTAACTTTGTGGGCGACGGGTTGCGGGATGCCCTGGATCCCAAATTGAAGAAATAGGAGAGGGAATATGGAACCGATCTTAAAGATAGAGAATCTGAAGACATCGTTTATGACCAGCAACGGGGAAGTGCAGGCAGTGCGGGGCGTCAGCTTCTCCGTGGACAAGGGGGAGATCGTGGGGCTGGTGGGAGAGTCCGGCAGCGGAAAGAGCGTCACCTCCATGTCCATTTTAAAGCTGTTGGCGGACACCGCGCGAATCAAGGAGGGGAAGATCCTCTTTGAGGGGGAGGACCTGGCGAGATACTCCAAGGCCCAGATGAGAAAGATCCGCGGCGGGAAGATTTCCATGATCTTCCAGGATCCCATGTCCTCCCTAAACCCCCTGATCCCTGTGGGGAAGCAGGTGGCGGAGATGATCCGGGTGCACCACCCGGGGAAGGACAAGGGGGAGATCAAGAGGGAGGTGCTGGATCTCTTCTCCAGAGTGCGGATCCCTGAGCCGGAGAAGCGGTATCACTCCTTCCCCCATGAGTTCTCCGGCGGCATGCGCCAGAGGGTGATGATCGCCATGGCCCTGGCCAACCGGCCGGAGCTGCTGATCGCCGACGAGCCCACCACGGCTCTGGATGTGACCATCCAGGATCAGATTTTAAAGCAGCTCAGGGAGCTGAAAAAGGAGTACGGAACCAGCATTATTTTCATCACTCACGACCTGGGCGTGGTGGCGGAGCTGTGCGACCGGGTGGTGGTGCTGTACGGCGGCCTGGTGATGGAGGAGGCCTCGGTCTTCGACATTTTTGAGAACCCGAGACACCCCTACACCTTGGGGCTGCTGGCATCCATCCCGTCCCTGGACCAGGACAAGAGCCGGAGGCTGAAGCCCATTCCCGGCTCGCCGCCGGACATGACCAAGCCCCCGGCGGGCTGTCCCTTCGCCCCCAGGTGTCCCTACGCCAGGGTGGTCTGCGGGCGGGAACTGCCGGAGATGACGGAGATTTCCGGGGATCACAGATCCAGGTGCTGGCTTCTGGACGCCGACGCTCCCTCGGAGAACAATCCATTCAGAGAAGAGGGGGAGAAGAGCCATGAGTAGCACAGCTATGCTGGAGGTAAAGAACCTGACGAAGCATTTCAAGGCCGGCAGGGGACAGCTGGTCCACGCCGTGGACAACGTGAGCTTCACCCTGGAGAAGGGGAAGACCCTGGGCCTGGTGGGAGAGTCCGGCTGCGGAAAGTCCAGCTGCGCCAGGACCATTATCCGCATTTACGATCCCACGGACGGCCAGATCCTTCTGGACGGCCAGGATATCACCCATATGAGGCAGAGGGAGCTAAAGCCCCTGAGAAAGAAAATGCAGATGATTTTCCAGGACCCCTACGCGTCCCTGAACGCCAGGATGACGGTCCGGGATATCATCGCCGAGCCGCTTTTGGCCCACGGCATTGTGAAGAAGAAGGACCAGGCCAACGACATCGTCTACCCCATGCTGGAGCGGGTGGGGCTCACCAAGGAGCACGCCAACCGCTACGCCCACGAGTTTTCCGGCGGGCAGAGGCAGAGGGTGGGCATCGCCAGAGCCCTGGTGCTCCAGCCGGAGCTGGTGATCTGCGATGAGCCCATCTCCGCCCTGGACGTGTCCATTCAGGCCCAGGTGATCAACCTTTTGAAGGATTTCCAGGAGGAGAAGGGGGTCTCCTACCTGTTCATCGCCCATGATCTCTCCATGGTCCGCTATGTGTCCGACGATGTGGGAGTGATGTATCTGGGGCAGCTGGTGGAGGTGTGCGAGTCCGCGGAGATCTACCGCAACCCCCTGCACCCCTACACCGTCGGCCTTTTGGGGAGCATTCCCCTGGCGAACCCCAGGCTGGCCAGGGAGAAGGAGAAGAGCAGCATCGAGGGGGATATCCCCAGCCCCATTGATCCCCCGTCCGGATGCCGGTTCCACACCCGGTGTCCCTTCGCCAAGCCCATCTGCTCGGAGCAGGCCCCGGTTTTGAAGGACGTGGGGGGCGGCCACAGGGTGGCCTGCCATCTCCATGGGTGATGCGTCCGCCGGAAATTTTGGGGAAGGCGGTTTGAGACAATGCTTGGAGCGCCCGGCATTTTGCGGGGCGATGCCATAGAAAAAAGAGAAGGAGGAGTCTTTATGAAAAAGAAACTCAGTTTAGGACTGGCGGCAGGTTTCCTGTGTGCTGCCATCCTGGCAGGCTGCGGCGGTGGCGGCAGCAGTGAGACGGAGCCCCAGACCATTGGCGAGCCCACCGCGGAGGCGGAGGAGAGCGCCCAGGAGACGGAGGCTGTGGAGCCCACAGGGGCTCAGGAGCTGACCTTTGTGCTCAACAATGAGCCGGACAGCTTGGATCCGTCCTACACCAACAATTCCTTTGCGGCCCCGTTCCTCACCAACCTGTTTGAGGGCTTGGTGACCTATGATGAGAACGGCGAGATCACTCCCGGAAACGCGGAGTCCTGGGATGTGAACGAGGATATGACGGTCTACACCTTCCACCTGAGAGAGGGACTGAAGTGGAGCGACGGCACCCCCCTGACGGCGGAGGACTATGTGTATTCCGCTCTCCACGTGATGACGCCCACCACCACCTCCCAGTACGTCAACATGATGACCGATTATATTTTAAATGGTCAGGAGTACTACGACGGCACGGCAACCGCTGAGGAAGTGGGAGTGAAGGCCCTGGATGAGAACACGGTGGAGTACACCTTAAAGCAGCCCACCCCCTACTTTGTGGATGTGACCAGCATGTGGGTGTATGCCCCGGTGCAGCAGGCCACCGTTGACGCCAACGGCGACAAGTGGTCCACAGCGGCGGATACCTACGTGAGCAACGGCCCGTTCAAGGTTGCCGAGATCAACATGGGCGAGAGCGTTGTGCTGGAGAGAAACGAGAATTACTGGGATGCGGAGAATGTGACCCTGGAGAAGCTGACCTTCCGCTACATTCTGGATCAGTCCACAGCCCTCACCGCCTATGAGAACGGCGAGGTGGACGGCGTGAGAAACATTCCGTCCGGAGATATCGCCCGCCTGAAGGCGGAGAACGCGGGAACCCACACTATCCATGTGTACGGAACCGTGTACTACAATTTCAACTGCGAGAAGGAACCCTACAACAACCCGCTGGTGAGAAAGGCTCTGAACCTGGCCATCGACCGGGAGGCCATCATCAACAACGTGGTTCAGCTGGACGCGGAGCCGGCCTACAGCATCCTGGCTCCCGGCTATGTGGTTGACGGAACAGATATCCTGGAGGGAAGATCCACCTATGAGATGTCCCCCACCGCCGATGTGGAGGCCGCCAAGGCTGCCCTGGCGGAGGCTGGCTATCCCGACGGAGAGGGATTCCCCACAGTGCAGCTCTCCTTCTACTCCGATGATACTGTGAAGAAGGTGGCTGAGGCCATTCAGGAGATGTGGCAGACCAACCTGGGCATCAACGTGGAAGTGACCTCCGCAGACTGGGCCGTATTCTACAGCGGCGTTCAGAACGGAGACTACGAGGTTGCAGCCATGGGCTGGAGCGCGGACTATGTGAATCCCATGAGCTTCCTGCCGCTGCTGGCCACCGACGATGTGACCAACACCTCCTTCTACAGCAATCCGGACTATGACGCCCTGGTGGAGCAGGCCAAAGTGGAGCAGGATCCGGCAGCCTTCGCAGAGCTGGTGAGACAGGCGGATGAGCTGCTGTCCTCCGACTATCCGGTGATGCCGCTGTACTACAAGGCGGACACCTACCTGTTGAAGGACTATGTGACGGGCGTTTACACCGACTCCTCCACCCACATTTACTTTAAGCACGCAAAGGTGGCGAAGTAAGATGGCTTTGAAATGCGTCATCGCCACGGAGGGATTCGGGGATATGGTGTTTGAGCTGTACCCCGAGTCCGCTCCCATCACCACTGAGAATTTTGTGAAGACGGCGGAGAGCGGTTTTTACGACGGATTGGCCTGGTGCCGGATTGTGGAGGGCTACGTGATCCAGTCGGGCTCCCCGGACAACGACATTATGACGGACAGCGACTGGCACATCAAGGGAGAGTTCGCGGAGAATGGGATCCCCAACCCGGTGCTTCACCGGCGGGGAGCCATCTCCATGGCCCGGGACGACGGCTACGACACGGCGGGAACCCAGTTTTTCGTGGTTCATAAGGACGCACACAAGCTGGATGGCCGGTACGCCGCCTTCGGTCAGATGACGGAGGGCTTTGAGGTGCTGGACGCCATCGCAGCCCTTCCCACCCATGGCCCGGAGACCTGGAACAAGCCGGTGCAGATGCCGGTGATCAGGGAAATCCGGATTGTCCGGGAGGACGGGTGAGGAGAGAATTGTAAAACGGAATATACCGCCGGTGCAGATTGAAGCAGGGCGCCGCCGCATGGAAATGGATGCGGCGGCGCCCTGTCTGCAGTATGCCCGGGGAAGCGGCTGCGGTGATGCGGCTGGGAAGGCGGCTGCGGTGATGCGCCCTGGGAAGCGGCTGCGGTGATGCGCCCGGGAAGCAGCTGCGGCGAGTTTGGGAAGCAGCTGCGGCGCAGCGGGAAAATATGCGGGATGGGAGGAAGAGAGATGGCTGGAGAGAGAGCAGGGAAGAGAAAACGGCGGACAGCGGCAGTTCTGGCGGGGATTCTGTGGGCGTCCGTTCCGGCTGCCGGCTCCAACGCCCTGGGGGCGGAAATTGGACCGGGGGTGGAGCTGGAGCGGCGGCTGCAGGGGGAGGTTTCCGGCGGCGGGAGCGGCCGTGCAGGGATGGATCCGGCAAAGATCGACCAGGCGGGGATCGAGCTGTTCCGGGAGGCCCAGAGGCGGCAGAGGGAACTTGCGGATGCGGCGGCGGATATAGACGGGGGCTGGTCCCTGGAGTACGGGGGCCTGCGGCTCTATCGGCCCATCGCCGGGACGGCGGAGTTTGAAGGCCTGGGAACGGAGCAGATGAGGGGCGCGGTCTCGCTGGCATCCGGCGGGGAGATCGTGTTTGAGGATGGCCGGGTGCGCGTCAGCCGGGGCGGAGAGGAGCGGCTGCGGGAGCTCTCGCCGGAGGAGTGGAGCGCCCTGTCCGACGATTTTATGAACGGCACCACCTACGACCTGGACATGGTGACCAGGCTTTGGGTCGCCGGCCGGGAGGCGGAGCGGGCGGATGGAAGTACCGTCCTCGCCTATGAGCTGGACGGAGAGGCGGCGGCGGAGAGGATGGAGTCCGTGGTGGCGGACGCCCTCGCCGGCGCGGGAATCTCTGTCCCGGAGGAGAGCGGCTGGCTGCGGCTTGACCGGGTGGAGGGGGAGCTGACGGTGAGCCAGGAGGGCTATATGCAGGTGGACCGGCTGGAGGCCGACGCCTCCATCCTGCTAGGGCAGAGCCAGGCCAAGGCCGCGTTTGAGATCTGCGTCTCCTACCGCTGATAGAGTTCTGGATCGCCCCGCCGCGTCTGGGAGCACGCCCCGCCGCGCCTGGGAGCACGCTCTGCGCGCCTGGGAGCGCCGGGAGAACCGGCGGGAAGGCGGCGGCGCGGCCCAGAAGACGGTTGCCTTTTTTGGAAAAGATGGGTAGAATGGAGACGTGGGAAGGGGCGGAGGCGCCATCTTCCCGTGGACCGATAATGTTTTCAAAAAGGAGGACATGGAACATGAGAGATGTGTGGAAGAAAAGGATTCTCTCCCTGGCGCTGACGGCGGCCATGGTGCTTGGGGCCGGTGCACCGGCGCTGGCGGCGGAGACTCCGGATCAGGAGATCATCATTCTCTACACCAATGACGTGCACTGCGGAGTGACGGACAACATCGGCTATGCCGGCCTGGCGCTCTATGAGAAGCAGATGAAGGAGGAGACCCCCTACGTGGCCTTGGTGGACGCGGGGGACGCCATCCAGGGCGCTCCCATCGGCACTCTGTCGGAGGGGGGAGATATCGTCTCCATCATGAATCAGGTGGGCTACGATTTTGCCATCCCCGGCAACCACGAGTTTGACTACGGCATGGATCGCCTTCTGGAGCTGTCCGATCAGCTGAACTGCGGCTACTACAGCTGCAATTTCACGGATCTGCGCACTGGGGAGAGCGTATTTGAGCCCTACAAGATTATGGATTTCGGGCAGGTGCAGGTGGCTTTCGTGGGGGCGACCACCCCGGAGAGCTTCACCAAATCCACCCCCAAGTATTTCCAGGACGACAGCGGAAATTACATCTACGGCTTCTGCGAGGATGAGACGGGGCAGGCGCTCTACAGCAGGATCCAGGAGACAGTGGATGAGGCCAGGACGGCGGGAGCAGACTACGTCATCCTGGTGGGACATCTGGGCAACGCCGGGATCACGCCCCGCTGGGCATCCCAGGCGGTGGTGGCCAACACGGACGGCATCGACGCGGTGATCGACGGCCACTCCCACGAGACGGTGGCCTCCACGACCCTGAAGAATAAGGACGGGGAGGACGTTCTTCTCACCCAGACGGGAACCAAGCTGGCGGACATCGGCAAGATGACCATCGGCACCGACGGCACCATCACAGCGGAGCTGGTGGACCAGGTGACCGGCGGGGAGGCTGGGGCCTCCTACACGGTGCAGAGGGGGGACAGCCTCTCCAGGATCGCCAAGAGGGAGCTGGGCTCCTACAATCTCTGGAATGTGATCTATGAGGCCAACCGGGATCAGCTGAGCAATCCCAACGTCATCCGCCCGGGACAGGTGCTCACCATCCCCGGAAGCCAGACGGCGGAGGACGGAAAGGCGGAGGATCCCCAGACCGCCCAGTTTATCGCCGACATTGAGGCCCAGTTCCAGGAGACCCTGAATACGGTGCTGGCCACCACCTCCGTGGATCTGACGGTGAACGATCCGGCCACCGGCGAGCGCCGGGTGAGAAGCGGGGAGACCAACCTGGGTGATCTGACGGCGGACGCCTACCGCTATGTGCTGGGAGCGGAGATCGGCTTCAGCAACGGCGGCGGAATCCGTGACAGCATCGCCGCGGGCAACATTACATACAACGACACCCTGCGGGTATTCCCCTTCGGCAACATGGGCTGCGTGGCGGAGGTGACCGGCCAGCAGATCAAGGATGCCCTGGAGATGGGGGCGAGAAATTACCCGGAGGAGAACGGCGCCCTGCAGCAGGTGTCCGGCCTGACCTACACCATCGACTCCTCCATCCCCAGCAGCGTGCAGCTGGACGACAAGAGGAACTTTGTGGCGGTCACCGGCCCCTACCGCGTGACAGACATTATGGTGAACGGGGAGCCTCTGGATCTGAATCGGACCTACACCTTGGCGTCCCACAACTATCTTCTGAAGGACGGCGGGGACGGCATGACCATGTTTGCCGGCTGCAACATCGTGAAGGATGAGGTGATGGCGGATGTGGATCTGCTGTCCGCCTACGTGAGGGACAACCTGGGCGGCGTCGTGGGGGAGGAGTACGCCAATCCCGCCGGACAGGGAAGGATCCTCATCAAGTAAATTTTCAGCCGAGGAAATCGGCAGAAGAAAAGGCCGTCAGGGGTTCATTTCACCCCCTGGCGGCTGATTTTAGGTTTCTGGGTGTAAATCAGTATAGTCTTTTCTATGAAATTAAAAAAGTGTGCGCTTCTGCGCACACTCGCGCCGGAGCGCGGTTGCGTCAGCAACCAATTTCCTTAAGCGCGGAGTGCGCATCCACAGCGGAGCGTTTTTATTTAATAGGG
>DXEU01000146.1 GCA_019114845.1 Candidatus Lachnoclostridium stercoripullorum
TCAAAGTCTACCCTAAAAACCATCATTAATATTATGATTTTTCCTCAGCTGCAGGCTCTATTTCTGAAATATTCAGGCTTTTCCCCTATTTTTCTGCATGATTTGCCGGTTTTCCCCTGTCTCTACAGTCCGGCTCCCGGCCCCACCGCCGGAGTCTCCTGGGGATTCATGGCCCCGGGCTCTCCCGGACCGGCGGGCTGTGCCTCCGTGGGGGCCGTCTGGGACGGCTGTGCCTCAGCCGGCTTCGTCTCGGCGGGCTGCGTCTCAGCGGGTGCCGTCTCGGCGGGCTGTGTCTCGGCGGGTGCCGTCTCAGCAGGCTGTGTCTCGGCGGGCGCCGTCTCAGCAGGCTTCGTCTCGGCGGGTTTCGTCTCCGTGGGCTTTCCGCCTGCGCCGGTGGTTCCCGACTGCTCCGTCCCCGCCAGCTCATAGCAGAGCACCGGATCCCCCTGAGAAATATTCTCGTAGATGGTCTTGGCCACCGACGGCGGCAGGTTGATGCAGCCGTGGGAGCCGTTGGTCTTGTAAATGGTTCCGCCGAACTCCGACCGCCAGTTGGCGTCGTGGAGGCCGATGCCGCCGTTGAAGGGCATCCAGTAGGAGACCGGCGTGCGGTATCCCTCCCCCTTCAGCGTGGCATTTCTCTCCTTGTAGGTGAGGGGGAAGGCCCCCGGCGGGGTCGTCCAGCCCCTGGAGGAGTTGCCGGAGACGAAATCCGACTCCACCAGCATTTTCCCGTCCTTGTAGAAGAACAGGTGCTGGGCCGTCAGATTGATCTCCACGTAGGTATCCCCGTAGTCATTCTCCTCGTGGCTGGCGCCCTTCTGGGAGTACACCGGCTCCCGCTCCCCGCTCTCCCCGGCCTGAATCATGGCCATCAGGGCGGTTTTCTCCTCCCCCTGGTTGATTCTCCAGCCGTAGTTGCCCCGGCTGATGGTCACCGTGGGGCCGTAGGAGGTCTTCAGGCTCTTGGCCCGGTAGGCCGTGTTGTACTTGGTGGCCAGCGTCTGCACATACTCCGCCGCCCCCTCCTCGGAGATCGTCACCTGGCTGCCGTCGTCGGAGAGCCATTGGCTGATGGTCTCCCCGTTCAACACCTCCGTCTTGTCCCCGAAGGTGTAGGTGATGGTCACCCCGGCCAGGCGGTTGTACTCCGCCAGCAGGGCTTTCAGATTCTCATCCTCCGCCGTGACGGAGGGCTCCGCGTAGACCCCCGCCTCCTCCAAGGACAATTCCGACCTCAGGCTGGTGACCGCGTCCCGCACCGCCGCGTCCAGCTTCTCCGGGTCCGCCGCATTTCCCTGGATCTCCTCCACGATGGAGTAGCCGCTGCCCGGGGTGTAATCAGAGATCCTGGCGTTCTGCGGCTGCTCCGTCTGCTCTGTGTCCAGGCACTCCAGGCCGGCAATCGCCTGGGAGAGGGCATCCTCGTCCCAGACCACCAGGGCCGGGATCTCGTAGCTGTTCCCCTGGATCCAGGCGGGCAGC
The DNA here is from genome assembly GCA_019114845.1 of Candidatus Lachnoclostridium stercoripullorum. Lineage (GTDB taxonomy): Bacteria > Bacillota > Clostridia > Lachnospirales > Lachnospiraceae > Lachnoclostridium_A > Lachnoclostridium_A stercoripullorum. The sequence goes on from DXEU01000146.1 coordinate 1,486, forward strand.
CAGGCAAATGGATTCTGCTCCGCCAGGATTCCCTCCAGGCTTCCGTCAAACTCCGCGCGCAGGCCGATGGCGGTCCCCTCGATGCTCTCCGTGCGCCCGCCCCGCTCCTGGATGGTCAGCACATAGCCCTCCGTCTCCCGGGCGATCATGTCCTGCACCTCCCCCACGGATTTGCCGGACACGTCGATCCCGTTGATCACCGTGCCGTTGAAAAATGCGCTCCTGTAGTTGGCGCCGATATATGTATAAGCCCCGGCCAGAACCACCGCCGCACCCGCGGCGATGCCCCCCGCCATGACTGCCTTTTTCTTCCTGTTCGGGTCCGGCGCACCCGTCCCCGGCTTTCTCCGGCTTCTCCCACGCGCCGCGCCCTCCGTCTCCGAAGACGCCCCGGCCGCCGGGCCGCTGTTTCCTGCCGGGCCGCTGTTTCCTGCCGGGCCGCTGTTTTCTGCAGGGCCGCTGCTTGCCGCCAAACCGCTATTCTTTAAATCTTCCATCTTTCCTCCGTCTTGGCCGCCGTCCTCCGGCGTCCGTCCTCTATCCTTCCATCAGGTGCAGATTTCTCAAGTTTCCATCCTGGATCCGCTCCGTCACCTCCAGGGCGTGGGGTTCCAGGTAATCCCAGTTCCCGCCCGTGAGGCCCTGCCTGGCCATCTCGGCGATCACCGCCCCGCAGATCTCCTCGATGAGGCGGGCGCCGTCCCCGCCCCCTGTGAGCAGGCGTTCCATGGGCTCCCGCAGTTCTCCCAGAACCGGAAGCTCCCCCATGGCCCGGAGCATCCATTTGTAATAAGGAGTATAGCGCTTATTCAGCAAAAATACCATGGAAATTCCTGCCTTGGCAAATTCCGCCGCCGCCAAGGCGGCAGCCCCAGCCTCTCCCCGCCGCAGACAGCGGCTGTAGTTGTACTGGCCGGCCTGGGCCATCACCGCAGCCCGGGCGGCGATCTTCTTCAGCCGCACGTCCTCCGGGTAGCCCCGCCCAAGCTCCTCCCGGATCCTGGAAAATTCCCCCAGGTCGTCCCGGAACACCTGCCCGTTCACCGCCTGGGCCAGGGCGTACTCCGGGATGGCGAGCCACTCCTCCAGGGAGCCGGGGACGCCCGGGCAGCCGATCATCCGCCCGTAAAACTCGGAGATCTCCATGACGCCCTTGCGGCCGCCCCCAAAGAGGCTGGATTTCTCCTTCTTCACCCCTCTGTACTCCGCCGGCAGCTTCCCGTAGGCCCGAAACAGGGGAAATCCGATGGCCTCCCCGTCCTCCCGGGTGAGCCACAGGCAGAATCCCGCCTCAAAATCGTGATCTCTGGAGTACTGGTCGTCGTAGCCGAAGCACTCCGAGCCCTCCCCCGCCAACCCCACGGCGATGCGGCCGGCGTAGGCCGGAAATTGTTCTTCAATCATGGGCCTGCCGTACTCCTCATAGTAGGCTCTGGCCAGTTCAAGTCCCCTCATGGGCATTTCTCCTGTAAATTTCTTCCGCCCGCTCCTCCAGCTCCCGTTTGGCCAGGAAACGGCCAAAATATCCGAAGGTGGGGGCGCATTTCCGGCAGGTGAAGGCGTAGTAGCCGTCCCTCTCCGCCGCCGGATCATCCAGATACTCCATGGCCCGGTCCAGGCAGAACCCGATCCTCTCCTCCCGGATGTCCGGGTCCGCCTGCCTGCGCTCCTCCAGGCAGGCCAGGTTCGTCCAGGTCACCGCCTGTTCCATGGCGCTCCCCGGAAGGCCTTTCAGCACCTCCAGCGCCCGGCGATAGTACAGATTCGCCCGCTCCAGCTGGCCTAGGTCCGCCCAGGCCAGGGCGAGATTGTTGCAGAGGCCGGCAAAGCGGTAGTCCCCCTCCCCCAGCAAGCGGTTGTACAGTTTCTCCGCCCGCTCATACCAGGGGATGGCCTCCTCCGCCCGGCCAAAGGCCTTCAGGGTGGTGGCGGCGTTTAAGAAGGTGGTCCCTGCGGTGAGGGTCTCCTCCATCCCGTGATCCTGGATCAGCCGGATTCCCTCCCGCACCGCCTGAAGCCCCAGCGCCTCCTTCCCGCTGCTGCGGTGAAAGCCCATGAGTTCATTCTGCAGGGTCAGCTCCCCCCGCCAGTCGGCCATCTCCCCGGCCTTTTTCAGCCAGCCGTAGAGGAATTCCTCCGCCTCCCGGCTTCGATCCTGCCCCAGCAGGCGGTCAAATTCCCGGATCACATCCTCTGCGGGGATGGCCCCGCAGCCATCGTGCCCGGCTCTCCCGGCGCTTCCGTCTCTCCGGTCCATGCGGTCTCCTCCCCCCGTCAACGGCTCACCGCCCAGTGGAGGACGGCCGCCCACACGGTCTCATTCTGGGGCCAGACTCTGGCCCACTCTCCCAAGGGCATGGGGCAGGACACGGACCCCACCTCCACCGTCACGCTGGGGATGGGGTTCTCCTTGGTCTGCACCCAATCCTTGTAGCCGCCTCCGCCGCTGGAGGCGATCAGGCGGTAGCCGGTGATGCCGGCGATCCGGTTGGCCAGATCCTCCGACTGGGACTGCACCCGGTTCCCCTGGTAGTCCCAGTAGATCACCTCGCCCATGGAGTGGTAGTTGAGCACCAGGGACCAGGAGTATTTCTCCGCCAGGTTCACCAGGGCTCTGGACTCCGGCTCCGAGTTGGGGGATGTCCCCCGGTATCCGGCGTAGGAGGGATGTCCTAGGTCGTTTAAATTCTCCCACCCGGCGTCAAAATTGCTGTTCAGATCCACCCCACGGCCGTTGGCCTTCCAGTAGGTCAGGTACCGCTCCAGGCTCTGGGTGGTTCTCCCCTCCGCCAGGTCCTTGGCGTAGGCGTCCTGCACCAGCTGCCGCAGGGCCGGGGAGGTGATCCCCTGCATGCCGTACTGGCTGATGGAGACCCCGTCCGGGTTGACCATGGGCAGGAAATGGACAGCGGCCTGGTCAAAGAGGGAGGCGTAGGAGACTCCCCCGTAACTTCCCGTGTCGTACTGCTCCAGGGCCGTCTCCAGCTGCTTCATCACCAGCAGGGGCGTCATGTACTCCCGGCCGTGGATGGCCCCCTGGATCATCACATGCCGGCCGGAGTTCACATTTCCCACAATGATCTCGTAAATATTGCGCCCGTCCGCCGATGTGCCGATCACGTTCACCGTCATCCGGCCGCCGTACTTCGCCTGCAGCTCCCGGATGTCCTGCTCCATCTCCATGTAGGAGTATTTCTCCACCGGGCGCACGATGCCGCTGTTGGCCGGCAGCTCGCTGGGGGTGGCCGTCCCGTAGCGGGTCTGCCCTGTCTCGATGGTGATCAGCCCATCCCCGGGGCCTGCGGCCAGGGCCGCCGTGCCGGAGCTCAATGACACCGCCAGGGCCATGGCCAGCGCCCGAATCCAATCGATCTTATTTTTCATTCTCATCTCTCCTGTCATTCCTTCTGTCAGTGTCAAGAATACCATATTTCCGGGGAAAAAACTCTTACACTTCCCTTAAAATTTCACCGGGGCAGGATCCCCGGCAATCAAACAACGGGCATCCAGCTCTCGCGCCGAATACCCGTTCTGTTCTGTGAAATGTATGCGATTATTTTCCGCCCTTGGGATTCAAATCCTGGGGACGCATGCTCAGGTTCACGCGGCCCATCTTGTCGATCTCGATGACCTTCACCGTCACCTCGTCGCCGATGTTCACCACGTCCTCCACCTTGCCCACCCGCTTGTCGGAGAGCTTGGAGATGTGAACCATGCCGTCCTTGTTGGGAGCCAGCTCCACAAAGGCGCCGAAGTTCATGATGCGCACCACCTTGCCGTTCATGATCATGCCCGGCTCCAGGTCGGTGACAATGCTCTTGATGATGGAGATGGCCTTGTCGATCATGGCCTTGTCGGTGCCGCACACATTTACGGCTCCGTCGTCGGTGATGTCGATCTTCACGCCGGTCTCGTCGATGATCTTGTTGATCACCTTGCCCTGCTTGCCCACCACATCGCCGATCTTGGACGGATCGATCATGATCTGCTCAATCTTGGGAGCGTAGGGGCTGAGCTCCTTTCTGGGCTCCGCGATCACAGGCTTCATCACGTTGTCGAGGATGTGGAGTCTCGCCTCTCTGGTGCGGGCGATTGCCTCCTCGATGATGGGACGGGTCAGGCCGTGGATCTTGATGTCCATCTGGATGGCGGTGATTCCCTTGTGGGTTCCGCCCACCTTGAAGTCCATATCTCCGAAGAAATCCTCCAGGCCCTGGATATCCGTGAGCACAATGTAGTCGTCGTCCGTCTCACCGGTCACCAGTCCGCAGGAAATACCTGCCACCGGAGCCTTGATGGGCACGCCGGCTGCCATCAGGGACAGGGTGGAGGCGCAGATGCTGGCCTGGGAGGTGGAGCCGTTGGACTCCATGGTCTCGGACACGGTGCGGATGGCGTAGGGGAACTCCTCCTCGCTGGGAAGCACCGGCACCAGAGCCCTCTCCGCCAGGGCGCCGTGGCCGATCTCCCGGCGTCCCGGTCCTCTGGACGGTTTGGTCTCGCCCACAGAGTAGGACGGGAAATTGTAGTGGTGCATATATCTCTTGGAAGTCTCCGTCACATCCAGCCCGTCGATCTTCTGGGCCTCAGATAAGGGGGCCAGGGTGCAGGCGTTCAGAATCTGGGTCTGTCCTCTGGTGAACATGCCTGATCCGTGCGCTCTGGGCAGAATGTCGATCTCCGCCGCCAGGGGACGGATCTCCGTGATGGCGCGGCCGTCGGGGCGCTTGTGGTCCTTTAAGATCATCTTGCGGACCGTCTTCTTCTCGTACTGGTAGATGGCGTCGCCCAGGAGAGCCAGCCACTCCTCATTCTCCGCGAAGGCCTCCTCCAGCCTCTCGGTGATGGCGGCGATGTTGTTCTCCCTGGTCTGCTTGTCGTCGGTGAATACGGCCTCCTCCATCTCCTCCGGGCTCACCAGCTCGCGGATGGCTGCGAACAGCTCCTCCGGAACGGCGCAGCTCTCGTAGGTGTGCTTCTCCTTGCCGCACTCCGCCACAATCTGATCGATGAACTTGATGATCTCCTGGTTCACCTCATGGGCCTTGAAGATGGCGTCGATCATGGTCTGCTCCGGCACCTCGTTGGCTCCGGCCTCGATCATGATCACCTTCTCCCTGGTGGAGGCCACGGTGAGGGCCATGTCGGACACCTTCTTCTGGTCGGAGGTGGGGTTGATGATAAACTGGCCGTCGATCATGCCCACCTGGGTCATGGCGCAGGGGCCGTCAAAGGGGATATCGGAAATGCAGGTGGCGATGGCGGATCCCAGCATGGCCGTCAGCTCCGGGCTGCAGTCCGGGTCCACGCTCATCACCAGGTTGTCCAGGGTCACGTCATTTCTGTAATCCTTGGGGAACAGGGGCCGCATGGGGCGGTCGATGACTCTGGAGGTGAGGATGGCGTTCTCGGAAGCCTTTCCCTCTCTCTTGTTGAAGCCTCCGGGGATCTTGCCCACGGAGTACATTTTCTCCTCATATTCCACGCTCAGGGGGAAGAAATCGATCCCCTCTCTGGGCTTTGCGGACGCGGTAGCCGTGGAAAGAACCACCGTGTCGCCGTAATGCATGAACGCGGCGCCGTTGGCCTGGGCCGCCACTCTGCCTACATCCACTGTCAGTGTTCTGCCTGCCAGTTCCATGGAAAAACTCTTGTACATGGTCTGTCTCCTTTTCTTTTTTATTTGATGCCGGTTCCCTTCAGGCAGAAGACGCCGAAACTACTGAACAGCGCGGGAGAAATCCCCCGCCGTCCGCAGCGCGTCCCCGCCGGGTCTCCTCCGCTCTTCAGCGGTCTCGGACCATGCTTCTGCCAAATGCCGCAGCTTGCACTGCTGCCCTCATCCGGTTTCCAGCTGCCGTCCCGCACAGTGCACGTAAATGCCTTTATACGAAACGTAGGGTGGAGGTAATTCTCCACCCTAAGTCTGGTTTCATTACTTTCTGATGCCTAACTTCTCGATCAGCTTACGATAGCCTTCCAGATCGTTCTCTCTTAAATAGTTTAAGAGGCCGCGTCTCTGTCCTACCATCTTCAGAAGTCCTCTTCTGGAGTGATGGTCCTTCTGGTTCTTCTGTAAATGCTCGGTGAGCTCAGCAATTCTGGCGGTCAGGATTGCGATCTGAACCTCCGGTGATCCGGTGTCTCCCGGGTTTCTTCCATACTCTGCGATGATAGCAGCCTTCTTCTCCTTTGAAATCATGGCGATTTCCTCCTTTTGCTTAATATTAGTAAGTAGTCTCTCACCGTGCACCAAGCCTCCGGTTGGAGATTCCTGGAAACCGGGCGGACGGCGTCTGCGCAATTGCATACCCGATGAGTGTAGCACAGAAGAATGAATTTGTCAATCCTGCCTTATATGCACGTCCATGCTCCCGGAGCGGAATCCTTCCAGATCCAGGGTGATGTAGACGAACCCCAGGGCTTTCAGGCGGCTGACCAGCTCCCCGCCAAGCTCCACCGCCCGTCCAAGGCTCTCCCTGTCCGCCTCGATGCGGGCGATGTCCCCGTGCAGACGCAGGCGCACATTTCCCCCCAGCAGCTCCCGGAGCACCGCCTCCCCTCTCTCGATCTTTTCCAGCACCTCGTAGCTCAGCTCCGCCCCGTAGGGGAGGCGGGTGGCCATGCAGGGGGTGGATGGGCGGGAGGCGGCGGAAATTCCGTACTCCGCCGCCAGGGCTTTCACCTCCGCCTTTGTGAGCCCCGCCTCCGCCAGGGGGCTTTTCACCCCCAGCTCCCGCACCGCCCGGATACCGGGGCGGTAGACGTGAAGGTCGTCCTCGTTGGTTCCCTCCATGGCCACCGGGACATTCATTTTCCCGGCAAACTCCAGGAGCTTGCCAAACAGCTGCTTTTTGCACAGGTAGCAGCGGTCCACCGGGTTGCTGCGGATCTCCTCCATGGACAGCTCGTCCACGGTGACCACCACGTGGATTCCCCCCAGCTCCACCGCCACTTTCCTGGCATTTTCCAGGTCGCAGGCCGGGTGGAGGTGGCTGTCAAAGGTCACCGCGTACACCTTCGTCCCGTGGGAGGCCGCGCTGTCCACCGCCAACTTAAGGAGCAGGCTGCTGTCCACGCCCCCGGAGAAGGCCAGGCAGACGTCCTGCCTGCCGTACTCGTCCATCCGCTCCAGAAGAAGGGCTTTTTTCTCCGCCGCCGTCATGCGTTATTTCCCTCCGCTGCCTGCCGCACCGCGTCGTAGGCCTCCTGGAAGGAGAGGCTGCTGTTCTCGCACAGCCGCCTCACGCTCTCGTACTCCGGGTAGACGAATTCCCTGCCGTTTCTCCCGCAGATCTTGACCTCCGCCGGCCCCCAGGGCGTCTCCACTGTCACCGGCCTCCGGTCCAGAACCGTCCTCTCCAGGGCATAGCGGCGGATGCCGATGGTGGTGGTGTGGAGGAAGATGATCTCCTCCAGAGCCTCCCGCTCCCTCTCCCGGCAGACCACCGAGAGCTCGTAGGCGGGGCGGTTTTTCTTCATCTGGATGGCGGTGTAGTAGGCGTCCAGGGCCCCGGCGGCCATGAGTTTCTCCAGGGTGTAGCCCAGGGCCTCCCCGGTGCAGTCGTCCACGTTGGTCTCCAGCTTCCAGAGTGTATCCCTCTCCTCCTCCCTGGGCGCCAGGATCATGGCGCGGAGGATGTTGGCCTGCTGAAAGTCCTTGTTGCCGGCGCCGATGCCGATCTTCTCGATGGTGTAGTGGGCCGGCAGCTTTTCGCCGCAGTCCACCGCCGCGGCGATGGCGGCGCCGGTGGGGGTGACCATCTCCCCCTCATTGTCGGTGAAATGGAGCTCCAGGCCGTGGGCCGCCGCGATGTTGGCTGTGGCGGGCACCGGCACCGGCATCACCCCGTGCTGGCAGCGGACATAGCCGCGCCCCTCCGCCAGGGGGGAGACGATGATCTTCCCCACCCCCAGGTCCGCCAGCAGCACCGCCGTGCTCACGATGTCCACGATGGAGTCCACCGCCCCCACCTCATGGAAGTGGACCTCCTCCATGGGCAGGCCGTGGGCCTTGGACTCCGCCTCCGCCACGATCTCAAACATCCGCCGGGCCAGGGCCTTCACCTCGTCCCCCTCCTCCATGCGGTCTATGATCTCACAGATGTCCCGGAGGTTGCGGTGAACGTGGGGATGGGCGTGTTCGTGACCATGATCGTGAGCGTGCTCGTGCTCATGGGTATGGTCGTGACCGTGATCGTGAGCGTGCTCATGGATATGTTCGTGGTCGTGCTCGTGCTCCCCGCCCTCCAGGTGCACATCAAAGTCGAAGGCATCGATCCCGCACTTTTTCGTCCGGCCAAAATGGAGATGGTAGCCGTCCACATGGAGGCTCTCAAGGGCTCTCTCCAGGCGCTCTCTGTCCGCCCCCAGATCCAAAAGAGCCCCCACCGTCATATCTCCGCTGATTCCCGAGTTGCATTCCAGATATAAAATTTTTCCTCTGTTATCCATTTATTTCACCGCCAATCTGTTAATTTGTGTGCTCAGATATCCTGCTCCGTATCCATTGTCAATATTCACCACGCTGATGCCGTTGGCACAGGAGTTGATCATGGTGAGAAGGGCCGAGAGCCCTTTAAAATTAGCCCCGTACCCCACGGAGGTGGGGACGGCAATCACCGGGTTCTCCACCAGGCCGGCGATTACCGTGCCCAGGGCTCCCTCCATGCCGGCCACCGCCACCACGCAGTTGGCCTTCTGGATCCGCTCCCGCTGGGACAGAAGCCGGTGGATGCCCGCCACCCCCACGTCGTAGATCCGGTCCACATAGCTGCCGAAAAATTCCGCTGTCTGGGCCGCCTCCTCCGCCACGGGGATGTCCGCCGTGCCGCCGGTGCAGACGGCGATGCAGCCCACCTTCTCCTTCCCCTCCGGCTCCACCCGGATGATGCGGGAGACCGGGTCGTAGACCGCCTGGGGCACCTCCTTTTTGATCAGCTCATACTGCCTCTCGTCCGCCCGGGTGCCCAGCACCTCCCCGTTTCTCTCGTACAGCCGCTTAAAGATCTGCACCAGGTACGGATCCGGCTTTCCCTGGCAGAACACCGTCTCCGGGAAACCGGAGCGCAGCTTCCGGTGGAAGTCCAGCTTGGCAAACCCAAGATCCTCGTAGGGCAGATCCTTGAGTTTCGCCTCCGCCGCCTCCAGGCTCATCTCACCGGCCTGAACCTGTCTCAAAAGCTCCTTGATCTCCATATTCCTCTATCTCCTCCCGTCTGTCCCGGCTTCCCCGCCGTTTATCTTCTCCAGGTATTCCGTCCGGGTGCACACCCGGTTCAAAAGGCTCTCCCCGTGGCTCACCACCAGCATCCCAATGTTTCTCCGCCTCGTCTCCTCCAGCAGAAAATTCCAGATCTGGCTCTGGGTGATGAGATCCAGCATGGTGCTGATCTCGTCCGCCAGGAGAAATCTGGTTCGCTCCCCCAAGGCCCTGGCGATGCAGAACCTCTGAAGCTCGCCCCCGGAGAGCTCCCCCGGGTAGCGGTTTTCCCAGTCCTTCTCGATGCCCAGCCCCCGGACGATCCGCTCCGGAATCCGGTCGCCCTCCGCCAGCACCGTCCCCATCTTCCGTCGGGGGTTCACCGACAGCTCCGGGTGCTGCCAGACCATCTGCACCGGGCAGTAGGCCCCGTACTCCTCCAGAGGGCGGTGATCCAGCAGCACCTGGCCGCTCTCCGGCCGCTCATATCCCGCTAAAATCTTGCAGAAGGTGGTCTTTCCGAACCCGCTGGGGGCGGATAGGCCCACCCGCTCACCGCTCTCCAGGCGCAGGCTCACCCGGTTTAAAATCCGCCGGTTTCCATTGTCGTAGCGGAAGGAAATGTCTCTCGCCTCCAAAATCATTTCTCCTCTTCCTCCTCTCTCCGGCGGATGCACCGCACCCAGCCTCTCTCCGTCCGCCGCAGGGGAATCTCTCCCCCGCACTCCGGCCCCGCCAGGGGACATCTGGGGCGGTAGGGACAGCCGGCGGGCATATCCTTCACGTAGGGCTGGACGCCGGGGACACTCTCAAATCCGTGCTCCGGCATGGCCCGCCACAGGGCCCTCGTGTAGGGGTGGGACAGAGTCTCCTCCCTCTGAAACGCCCCGCTGTCCGCCTCCTCCACGGTCATCCCCGCGTAGAGCACCGCCACCCGGTCCGCCACCTCCAGGGCCAGCTCCAGGTCGTGGGTGATGAGAAGCACCCCCGCCCCGCCCTGGGCCATCTCCCTGAAATGTCCCAGCACCCGCCTGGCCGCCTCCAGGTGAAGGCCCGGCGTGGGCTCGTCGGCGATCACCAGCTTCGGCTCCTCCATCACGGCAGTGGAGATGAGCACCCGCCTGGTCATTCCCCCGGAGAGCTGGAAGGGGTAGAGCTCCTCCATCTCCGCTCCCAGGCCGTAGCTCTCCAGCACCTGCCTGCTCTTCTCCCTGGAGGCAGGATCTCTCCTGCCCTTTCGCACCTGCTCCCCCACCTTCATCAGGGGATCCAGGTAGGAGACGCTCTGGGGGACCAGGACCATCTCCCTGCCCCTCAGCTCCCTCTGGCGGCGGGCCGTCAGCCTCTCCCCCTGGAAAAATATCTCCCCGGTGAAGGAGGCATTGTAGGGGAGAATCCCCATGACCGCGTGGGCCAGCAGGCTCTTTCCGGAGCCGCTGGAGCCGATCACCGCCACCATCTCCCCGGGGTCCACCGTCACGCTCAGGTCGCGGATGGTCCGAAGATTCGTCCGCCTCATCCCCCGCTCATACTGGGTGAAGGAGATGGATAGATTTTTTACCTCAAGCAAATGTCCGTCCATGTCTTCTCCTTTCTAGCTGTGGGCCTGCTCCGGGTCCAGGAGCAGCAGAAGCCCCTGCCCCAGGAAATGGAACAGCAGCACCACTCCCGCCAGCAAAAGCCCGGGAAACAGGGCCAGCCACCATTTTCCCATCACCAGATACTGCATGCTCTCCGACAGGATCACCCCGATGGCCGGCTCCTCCGGCGGCAGGCCAAAGCCCAGGAAGGTGATGCTGGCCTCGTGGAGGATGGCGTGGGGAAACATGAGCACCAGGCCGGTGACAAACTGGGGAAGCAGGTGGGGCGTCATGTGGGCCAGGGCCACCTGGAGCTTTCCATGCCCCAGGCGGGAGGCGATTTTTATGTAGTTGCTCTCCTTCAACTGCAGCACCTCCCCCCGGATCAGCCGGGCCAGACTGGTCCAGTGGGTCAGGGAAATGCCGATCACCACTCCCCAGAACCCCTTGCCGCAGGCGAAGGAGATGAGAATCAGGAGCAGTATGTGGGGAATGCCCATCACCAGATCGATGAGCCCGCCAATGAGGGCGTCCGCCCCCCTTCCCAGGACTGCCGCCCCCAGGCCCAGGAAAAAGGCGATCACCGCGCTCACAGCCGCGGTGAGGATCCCCAGGCGAATGCTGACGGAGAGTCCGGTCACCGTCCTTCGAAACATGTCCCTGCCCATGAAATCGGTGCCGAAGGGATACTCCGGGCAGGGGGCCAGATTTCTCCTGGAGAAGTCCGTAACCCCAGCCGCCTCCTCAAAGGAGAGCCCCGCCGCCGTCACCAGAATCAGAAGGAGCAGGGAAAATACCATCAGGGCCGCCATCCACTGGCGCCGGTTCCACCGCCTCATCGTCCTCTCCTCCTTCTCATTCTGGGATCAATCAGCCCGTACAGCAGGTTGGCCGCCGTATTTCCGCCGAACACCAGGGCCGCCGTAATCACCGTGATGCCCATGAGCAGGGGCACGTCGCTGCCCAGGCCAGCCGTCACCGCCGCCTGCCCCAGCCCCGGGTAGGAAAATACCTGCTCCACCAGGACGGAGCCGCCGAAGATCTCGCTGATGGCGGCAAACTGGAGCGTCAGGGCCGGCAGGGCCACATTTCTCACCCCGTGGCGCAGGAGGATGGACCACTCCGACTCCCCCCTGGCCCTGGCAAAGAGCACATAGTCGCTCTCCATCACCTCCGCCAGCTTCTCCCTGGTGTGCATGGCGATGCTGGAGATCCCCGTCAGGCTCAGCGTCAGGACCGGCAGAACCATGTGGCGGATCCGATCCCCCAGGGTCACGTCCGCCGCCGCCGTGCCGATGGGCACGGCGAAACCGTTGGGCAGCCATTTTAGCTGGACAGCGAACACCATGAGAAGCACCATGGCCACCCAGAAGGCCGGCGTGCTGGCGGTGATCAGACAGTAGCCGCTCACCAGCCGGTCCGCCGCCCCGCCCCGCTTCCGCCCCGCCAGGATCCCCATGAGAAAGCCCAGGACCCCGGACAGGACCCAGGCGCTCCCCATGAGCCACACGGAGCTGATGAAGCGCTCGCCGATCACCTGGCTCACCGGCCGGCGGTACAGCAGGGAAATGCCCATGTCCCCCTTCAGAAAGTCCTTCGCCCAGCTCAAAAACCGCTCCGCCGGCGGCACTCCCACGCCCCAGTAGGCCTGAAGCTTTTCCACCTGCTCCGGGCTCATGGAACCCAGGGCCGTCTGCCCCACGTTGGTGGTCAGGGGATCTATGGGGGAGATGGACAGCAGGATAAACACCGCCGCCGTCACCGCCGCCAGCAAAACCGCCATGCGCAGGAGCTGTTTTCCTATCCAGACAGCTGTCTTCATGTCAATTCCTCCCGGTCTCTCATCGGTCATTTCTCCCAGCTCCACTGGTCCACGTTGTTCACAATGCTCCAGCCGTGGCCGTGGGGGTGAAGCTTCTGCTCCGCGATCTCAAGGCCCGTCCGGCTCCAGTAGAGATGGTCGATGTTCACCAGCCAGATCCAGGGGATATCCCCGTCCTGGGTTACCCCCGTCTCCCCGTCCCACTGGGCCTTCTTCCACAGCTCGTAGGACTCCTCCAGATCCGTGCTCTCCAAGGCCGCATCCATGTAGGCGTCCGCCGTCTCGCTGCGGTAGGGGGAATACCGGGCGTACTCCCCGCCGGGGGCGGTGTGGTAAATGTTGTAAAATTCCATAGGGGTGTGGGCTCCCCAGCCCCACATCATGGGGGTGGACTGAGCCCGGTCGTAGGCCACGTCCCAGCCCACGCCCTCCACCGTCACGTCGATGCCCAGCTCGCCCAGCTGGTTGGCCGTGTCCTCGGACAGGGCCTGGCGCACCGAATCCCCGGCGGAGTACATGAGGGTGAAGCCGGCGCGGACGCCGTCCTTCTGCCGAAAGCCGTCCGCCCCCACAGTCCATCCCGCCTCATCCAGCAGTCTTCCCGCCTCCTTGGGGTCGTACTCCACCTGGGAGGCCTCGCTGTACCAGGGCATCTTGCTGCAGACGCTGTAGGCCGGGGTGCCGTAGCCGTAGAGGACGTTCTCAATCATCTCCTCCCGGTCGATGCCGATGTTGATGGCCCGGCGCACGTTCACGTCGCTGGTGAAATCATTTCCCAGGGGGACTCCGCTCTCATCGGCGGTCCCCGCTGGGATGGCCGGCAGGTTGAAGCCCCGGTTGTCCACGGTCTCAAAGGCCAGCAGCTCGTACCCGTCCACCGTCTGGTCGGAGTAGACCGCCGCCGTGTAGGCCACGTCCGCCTGCCCCGCCATCACCGCCGCGAAGGCCGCATCCTCCTCCATGAAGAGGACGGTCACCTGCTTCATCTTCGGCTCCTCCCCGTAGTAGTCCGGGTTGGCTTCCAGGATCACCTGCTGCCCCTTGTCCCACTGCTTTAACATGTATCTCCCGGAGCCGATGGGATTCTGCCCGTAGTCCGGCCCGTAGGCGTGCTCCGGCACGATGCCCACCACCGCCATAGTGTAGGGCCAGATGGAGTAGGGGCGGTTCATGCGGAATTCCACCGTGTCCCCGTCCACCGCCACCGCCTCTCTCAGCATGGTGAAATCGTTGACGGAGCTGGTGTCCCGCAGGGTGTTGTAGGTGAAGGCCACGTCCTCCGCCGTCAGCGGCTCCCCGTCCGTGAACCTCACGTCGTCCCGGATGTCCACCGTCCAGGTCATGCCGTCCTCGCTCACCTCCATGGCCGTGGCCAGGTCGTAGGCGATCTCCAGATCCTCTGTGGTCACCGTCAGGGTGCTCTGGATCAGAGGTTCATGGACGTGCTCCCCCGCTCCCCAGCCGTAGGCCGGGTCAAAGCCCGCCTCCGGCTCCGAGGTGGGCCCCATGACCACCACCACCGACTGGGTGTCTCCCGTTCCCCGGCTGCCGGTGCCCAGGGCGCTCTCCTGGCCGGATCCATTCTCCTGGCCCGCGGCGTTCCCCTGGCCGGCAGCATTCCCCTGGCCCGCAGCGTTCTCCTGGCCGCCGCAGCCGGAAATCCCCGCCAGGGCGGCTGCCAAGCACAGGGCGGCCGCAGCCGCTCTCCCGCCGGAACGTTTTCTCCTGTCTCTGTCTTCACATGTTTGTCCTCTCAAAGCTGTCCCTCCCAAATCTCAGATGCGTGTCTGTCCTGGCCGGGCGGCAAGACGCCTCCCGGCCCGCTGCGAAATAAAAAGTACCAGAAAAAGCCCCTCTCTTCCTGAGAGACACCTTCCTGGTACATAAATTCGCGATTCTGTTTTCCGTTATCTCTGACAATTCTGTCGCTTGGCGGCCCTTGCCGCCGGAGCCTTCTGGCTCCCCTACCCGCTTGTGCGGTAAATTGTATTTATTATAAGGAAAAAAGAAGGAGATGTCAATTAATTTCTGGGGAAATCTTCTCCCTCCTTCCCCGCGGGAATATCCTTCCGCTCTCCTGCATATGCTATGCCGGGGTGATTGTAATGAAAAATCGCAAATGGAAAGTTTTATCTGTCTGCCTTCTCCTTCCCCTGGCTGTGGGCGGTCTCTCCGCCCTTCTCACCAGAAACGGGATGAAGGCATTTAAAACCATCCGCAAACCGCCGCTGACGCCTCCGGAGTGGGTCTTCCCCGCAGTCTGGACAGTCCTGTTTCTCCTCATGGGCATGGCCTCCTTCCTGGTTCTGGATTCCGGGAAATCCCGGCGGGAGATCCGCCGAGCCCTGGGCGTTTACGGCCTTCAGCTGGGAGTAAATTTTTTCTGGCCCATCTTATTTTTCAACCTGGGGGCCTATCTCTTCTCCCTCCTCTGGCTGATCCTGCTGTGGATCCTCATCCTGGCCGCAAAGCTGCGCTTTTCCAGGATTTCCCTGTCTGCCGGCCGGCTCCTCCTCCCCTATCTGCTGTGGACCGCCTTCGCCGGCTATCTAAACGCCGGAGTGTGGCTGCTCAATTAGAATTTCTTCCCCATCCAGCCACTCCATGGCCCTTCTCCATCTCCCCGGTATGTCTGTGAAATGTCCGCCGCCGTGCATCTCCAGCGGCACCTCCCCGAAGCGCCCGGCCGCCCGGAACATCCCGGCGGTCTCCCTGGTTCTCTCCCCCACCAGGCGCATCTGGGCCGGACCGCTCTTCTCCTCCTTTTTCCCCAGCGAGAGGTATACCCGGCCGCCCTGTTCCGGCAGGTGGGCCGCCAGGTACTCTGTCCACCCCTCATACCAGAGGGAGCCGGAGAGGGAGGCCGCCGCTCCGAAGGTTTTCCCGGCGCAGAAGGCCCACAGGGCAAACAGGCCGCCCAGGGAATATCCGAGGATCGCCCGGCTCTCTCTCCCCGGCAGAATGGGCAGCCTGGCCTCAAGAATCTCCAGCGCCGCCTGGATCTCCTCCAGAAAAGCGGGGCCTCCCCCCAAGAAGGGGGCTCTCCCCGCCGGGGCCTGCGCCGGCCAGGGCGTATAATCCCTCTCCCAGGAGGCGGAGGGCGAGAGGAGAATCCTGGGGCTGCGCCCGGCGGACAGGCGGTCCAGCTCCTCCCTCATGTCTCCCCCGCAGAGCACCGCCAGGGGGAATGGTCCTCCCCCCTTTGGAATCCGCAGCACATACTCTCTCCCGCCTATCAAACAGATCTCCCCGCTCATGCTCTCCACTCCCTTCATCCGCAAGCTGTCGATTTTGATTTCTAATATACACCCTTCCCTCTCCTCCGTCAAACGCGGGGCTGGAGGTGCGCCCGCAACAGGCCTGCGAAGTGAAACGGATACAGGCCCCCGATCTTCGCCCCAGCCAGCACAGGGCGGAATCATGGAGAATTTCCCGTTTTTCCGCCCTCTCCTCTTGTCATCTGGTTTTTAATACTATATAATGGAAGGCGAGGTGACACAATGAAAACGAATGAAGAAAGACTGAACGAAATGCTGGCCCACTTAGACCGGCTCTCCCATATAAAGGCGTCCCAGATCCCGGAGATTCCCCTCTACATGGATCAGGTGACCACATTTATGGAGGAACACCTGAAGAATTTCAAGCGCAGCGAGGAGGACAAGGTTCTCACAAAGACCATGATCAACAACTACGCCAAGAACAACCTCCTGCCGCCCCCGGATAAGAAGAAATATTCCAAGGAGCACATGCTCCTGCTTATTTTTATCTATTATTATAAGAATCTTCTCTCCATCTCCGACATCGAGACCCTGCTGGCGCCGGTGACGGAGAAGCATTTTCAGGCCAGCTCCCCCGTCTCCCTGGAGGATATCTACACACAGGTGTTTGCCCTGCGGGACGAGCAGAAGAAGCGGCTGGTGGAGGACATGGACCAGAAATTCCAGGCGGCCAAGGCCACCTTTCCGGACGCCCCCGAGGATGAGCGGGAGTTTCTCCAGCTGTTCGCCTTCATCAGCGAGCTGGCGTTCGACGTGTATCTGAAAAAGCTGGTCATCGAATCCCTGGTGGATCAGCTGCGGGAGGAGAGATCCCCCAAGGATAAAAAAAGACGGTGAGAATCCAACTCCTCACCGACTTTTTTTATTCGTACCGCTTTCTATTCATGCCGCTGTGGGCCGCGCCCTGGGGCCGGCCCGCAGAATTACGCCTCGTCCTGTCTGTCCTCCCCGTCGTCCTGCACTCTGGCAAATACCATGTCGTAGCCGTCGTTTCCGTAGTTGAGAGAACGGTTTACCCGGCTGATGGTGGCCGTGGATGCGCCAGTCCGGGATGCAATCTCCAGATAGGTCTTCTCCTCCCGCAGCATCTTTGCCACCTCGTAGCGCTGGGACAGGGAGAGAAGCTCGTTCACAGTACAGACATCCTCGAAGAACTTGTAGCATTCCTCCACATTTTTCAATGTCAGAATCGCCTGAAACAGGTGATCCACCGCTTCTGTCTTGATCTTCTTGTTCATGGCTTCACATTTTCCCCTTTAGTTTGTTATGATCTGCATTGGAAATTCCACACATTTCCACCGCTCTTTTCGATTTTAACATACTAAAGCTATAAAGTCCACCCCTAATTTTCTCAAAGATCTTAAGAAAGTATGAATTTTTCGATTACATGGGCGATGCCGTCCTCATTGTTGGACTTCGTCACGAAGTCGGCGGCCTCCAGCACCGGCGGCACCGCGTTGGCCATGGCCACCCCCAGACCGGCGTACTGGATCATGGACAGGTCGTTGTATCCGTCCCCGCAGGCGATCATATTTTCCCTGGTGAGTCCCAGGACCTCCAGCATTCTGGCCAGAGATTTGGCCTTGTCGATCCCCATGGGCAGAATCTCCAGGAAGAAGGGCGCGGAGCGGTACACGCTGAATCCCTCCCCCAGGGCCTCCTGCACCTTGGGCTCCACCGAGGCCATGTAGTCCCCGTCCGCCAGCATCAGGTACTTGGGAACCTGAAAGTCCATGTGGCCGGCCATGTCCTCCACCTGGCGGATCTCCATGTGGTTCACCCGGCTCTCCAGCTGGGCGTACTGGTCTTCCGGGGTGGCGGTGATGATGTGATCCCCCTCGTAGGTGAGGATGTTCACGCCGTTCTCCGCCGCCAGCTCGATGATCCGGCGGTTGCTCTCCAGGGGCAGAAGCCTGGAAAATATGGTCTCCCCCGTCTTCCAGTCGATGATCATGCCGCCGTTGTAGGAGAGGACGTACCCCTCATAGCGGTTTAACTCCAGCTCGTTTGCCAGGTGGCTCACGCCCTGGGTGGGGCGCCCGGAGGCCAGAACCACCCGTTTCCCTCTCCTCTGCATCTCCATCAGGGCTTCCTTGGTCTTGGGGGTGATTATCTTCTCATCATTGGTCAGCGTGCCGTCCAGATCCAGCACAATGATTTCATATCCCATGGTCAATTTCTCCTTTTCGTACTCACAGCGTCGGCTGCCCGTTTACCGTTTTTCAGTGTACGATAAATCTGGAAAAATTGCAACGCTTTATCGCACCAGGCAGGGCTTTTTGGAGTCGAATTTCCATCCGGGAATCAGGTACTGCATGGCCATGGCGTCGTCCCGGTCGTGGGTGGGCAGCTTCCGGTAGAGGCGGTTGGCCTCCTCCACCTTTTCCATGTCGATGGTCACTCCCATGCCAGGCCTCTGGGGCACCTCCAAAAAGCCGTCCCTGATCTGGGGGGTGTCCTTCAAGAGATTCTGCCCGTCCTGCCAGATCCAGTGGGTGTCCAGGGCTGTGGGATTTCCCGGGGCGGCCGCCGCCACGTGGGCGAAGGCCGTGAGGGTGATGTCAAAGTGGTTGTTGGAGTGGCTTCCCCAGGTCAGGCCCCAGTCGTTTAAGATCTGGGCCATGCGCACGCTGCCCCCGAATCCCCAGAAATGGGGGTCCGCCAGCACGATATCCACCGACTTTAAGGACGCCGCGTGGTAAAACTGTCTCCAATCCGTGGCGATCATGTTGGTGGCCACGGGGAGCTTCACCGCATTTTTAAACTCCGCCATCACCTCGCGGCTGGAGTAGCCGGCCTCTGGGCCGCAGGGATCCTCGATGTAGGTGAGAACTCCCTCCATGGGCCTGCAGAGGCGGATCGCCTCCTCCAGGCTCCAGGCCCCGTTGGGGTCGATGTTGATGCGGCCGGCGGGGAATGCCTGTTTCAGGGCGCGGACCGCCTCCATCTCCTTCTCCCCCTCCAGCACTCCGCCCTTCAGCTTGAAATTGCGGAATCCGTATTTCTCATGGAGCACCTGGGCCTGCTCCACGATCTGCTCCGGGGTGAGCATCTCCTTCCTCCGCATCCGGAACCAGGGATCACTGCTGTCCCCCTCGTCCAGGTACTCCAGATCCGGCGCTTTGGCCTTGTCCGACACGTAGAACAGATACCCCAGGGTCTCCACCCTGTCCCTCTGCTTTCCATCTCCCAGAAGCTCGCACATGGGCAGGTCCAGGTACTGGCCCAGAAGGTCTAAGAGGGCGCACTCGATGGCCCACTCCGCCTTCACCACGAATTTCAGCTTGCTGATGTCCAGGCTCTGGATCCCCTCCCCGTCGTCCTCCTCCGACTTTTTGCTGGCCTTGTGGATGCGGTCCAGGATCTTTCTGTAGGTTCCGATGGGCTGTCCCACCACCAGGGGGATGCAGCTTTTCAGCGCGTCGCAGGTGTAGTCCCCGCCGTGAATCTCGCCGATGCCCGTGTGGCCGGCGCTGTCCTCCAGAATCACCAGATTCCGCGTGAAAAACGGGGCGTGGGCTCCGCTTAGAGTCATGAGCATGCTGTCCCTTCCCGCCACGGGGATCACCTGCATCTTGGTTACCGTGGGAGTTCCTCTCTCCATCATTCTTATCTCCTCCTCATCGTTTTCCCTTTTCCATGGGTTCTGATTCTGCTATAATCATGGTACAGCAAAACGCCAGAGAAGGCCAATTCGAAAATGTGATTGGGACGATTGGGAAATGTGATTGATCCCGCTGGCTTTCAGCTGCCGGAAAGGAGCCGCCATGGACACCCGATATCTTACATACATTCTCACCATCGCCGAGGAGCGGAACATGACCAGGGCCGCGAAGAAGCTCTATGTCTCCCAATCCTCCCTCAGCCAGTACCTGACCCGCCTGGAACAGGAGCTGGGGACGCCTCTGTTTCTCAGGACCAGGGGCGAGCTGGTCCTCACCCCCGCGGGGGAGCTCTACGCCCAGGCTGCAAAAAAGGTTCTGGAAATCAAAAAGCAGCTCTGCAAGGACATCGCCGCCCTGGATCATCGGGGGCACATCACCGTGGGCGTCACCTCCCAGTTCGGCCTTGCGGCCCTGACGGAGGTGATTCCCCGCTTCAACGCCATTTTCCCAGACTACCGCATTGAGATCACGGAGCAGGGACTGCCGTCCCTCACCCGGCTGCTGCTGGAGGAGAGCCTGGATCTGGGGCTCATCGCCGCCAACTCCGTCTCCCCCTTCTCCCCGGGCCAGACCGACCTGCTGCGCCGGGAGGAGGTGCTGTTCGCCGTCTGCTCCTCCCATCCGTACAATGGGAAGGATTCTCCCCCGCTTTCCGGGGGAAGCGCGCAAAAAAATCCCCCCGGGATTCTCTCCCGAAGGGATTTGAAAACGGTATTCGGCGGGGAGAATTTTCTCCTCTCCCGGCAGGGCTCCACCCTGCGGGTGCTCACCGACCAGCTGTTTGAGGAGCTGGATTTCTCCCCCTCCGCCGTCTGCGAGACCAACAGCGTCCTCGCCAACCTGGGCATGACCGCCCGGGGCATCGGCGTCACCTTCATCGGGGAGTCCTGCAAAAACTCCGCCGAGCCGGTGACCTACTACTCCCTGGATCCGCCCCTCTCCCGCTTAAACCTCCTGGTGCGGCGGAAAAATTGGCGTCTGAATGAGGCGGAGGAGCATTTCTGCGATCTCATCCGGGAGTATTTCTCCGCCGAATCCTGACGGATCCTCCCCTGCGGCAGCCGCCTCCGAGTAAAGGCGTTTTAGAAGAATGCAGCCCTCAACCGCTCCATGCCCTCTCTCACATAGCTCTCCGGGGCCGCCACGTTCATCCGCATGCAGCAGTCCCCGTCGTCGATGCAGGTGCGGCCGTCATTCAGCAGCACCCCCGCATCGCTGCAGCAGCGGCTCACCACCTCGTCCGCCGTCAGGCCCAGACCGGAGAAATCCAGCCACATCAGGTAGGTTCCCTCCGCCTTCCAGGTCCTCACCCCGGGCATCTTCTCCTGGATGAAGCGGTACACATACTCCGTATTCTTCCCGATATGGCAGTTCAGGGCGTCCACCCACTCCCCGCCCTGGCTGTAGGCGGCGATGGATGCCTCCATGGAGAGCGCGTTGCAGTTGTTGTAGTGGGACAGGTTGGACTGAGCCTGGAACCGCCTCATCAGCTCCGCGTCGTAGACCACCCCGTAGGAGATCACCAGCCCCGCCAGGTTGAAGGTCTTGGTGGGGGAGTAGAAGGAGATGGTGCGGTTCTTCGCCTCCTCCGACACCGAGTGGAGGGGAATATGGCCCTCCCCCCGGCTGAAATCCGCCCAAATCTCGTCGGAAACCATGAGGACGCCGTGGCGAAGACAGATCTCCGCGTAGGTCTCCAGCTCCTCCCTCGTCCACACACGGCCGGTGGGGTTGTGGGGAGAGCAGAACACCGCCAGGCGGATTTTCTCCTCCACGATCTTTCTCTCCATATCCTCAAAGTCCAGGCGGTAGGTGGCCCCGTCCCAGATCAGGGGATTCTTCACCACCCGGCGTCCGCGCATCTCGATGATCTCCCGAAATTTCGCGTAGCCCGGCGTCTGCACCAGCACGCCCTTCCCCTTGACCGTAAATGCCTCCACTGCGGAGGAGAGCGCCCCCAGCACCGAGTGCTGGTAGGAGATGTTGGCCTCCTTCAAGTCGCCGACCCCGTAGCGCTCCCGGTGCCAGCGGATGATGGAGCTGTAAAATCTCTCATCCGGCTTGAAATAGCCGAACATGGGATGGTCCAGCCTTCTCCTCATGGCATCCACCAGATCATGCTCAACAGCACGGAGCGCCTGTTTGCCGCCGAGGCGTCCTCCTCCGTCTGCCGGCAGCTGTATGAAAAGCGCCTGGCGGAGATCAACGGAGAGCTCCGCCGCCTGGAGCAGGCCCGCTCCTT
>DXEU01000147.1 GCA_019114845.1 Candidatus Lachnoclostridium stercoripullorum
CCGTGCTGGTGACCCTTCTGGTCTACCGGGTGTTTCTGCTCATCACCAGGAAGATGGAAGAGCTTGAAAAAAGGAGAGATACGGATTTTGTTTGATGATTTTCTTGAGCTGATAAAGACCCTGGCCCGGAAGTTTTTCTCTTCCCGGCTGGCCCCTCTGGCCCTGCTCTTTTCCTGCATGTTCATCATCCTGGTGGTAAAGCTGTTCAATCTCCAGATTGTCCAGGGGGAAAATTACCTGCGGGACTACATCCAGCTGACGGAGCGGGAGATCACAACCCCGGGAACCAGGGGCAACATCTACGACCGCAACGGAAATGTGCTGGCCTACAACGAGCTGGCCTACGTGGTGACCGTCCAGGACAACGGGGAGTACGCGAACGTCAACGACCGCAACGCCATGCTCCTCCGGCTGGTGCGGATCCTGAACAGCCACGGGGAGGAGGTTGTGGGCCGCTTTGAGGTGGCCATAGATGAGAACGGGGAGATGTACTACACCTCCTCGTCGGAGACGTCCAGGAAGCGGTTCCTCAGCGACCTCTACGGCCTCCGCACCATCGACGAGCTCACCGGCTCGGACGGGGATTATCCGGCGGACATCACAGCCAGAGAGCTGTTTGAAAACCGGGTGGAGACCTACGGCCTGGACGAGCTGGAGGACGAGGACGGAAATCCCATCTCCATGACGGACGCGGAGGCCCTGCAGGTGGTGAACATCCGCTATACCATGGGCCTTAGCTCCTACCGGAGATATGAGGCCACCCAGGTCACCTCCTACATCGACGAGGCGACCATGGCGGACGTCACGGAGCACTCCGCAGAGCTTCTGGGCGTGGAGGTGGCGGAGACCACCATCCGGGTATACAACGACAGCATCTATTTCGCCCCCATCATCGGCTACACCGGCAAGGTGCAGGAGGATCAGCTGGAGCAGCTCCAGGCGGAAAATCCCGACTATGACCTGACGGACATCGTGGGCCGCACCGGCATCGAATCCCACATGGAGACGGTGCTGCAGGGAAAGAAGGGGCGGCAGACCATCTGCGTGGACAACGTGGGGCGGGTGATGGAGGTTCTCTCCCGGACCGACCCGGTGGCGGGCCAGGACGTCTATCTGACCATCGACCGGGATCTCCAGAAGGGAATCTACCATCTGATCGAGCAGCAGCTGGCGGGCATTCTCGCCTCCAAGCTGGTGAACGCCGACGAGAGCATCAACGAGGACAAGGACAGCTCCAGCCGGGTGATCCCCATCCGGGACGCCTACTTCCAGCTGATCAACAACAATGTGCTCTCCATGAGCCATTTTGCCGCCGAGGACGCCTCCTCCTTGGAGGCGGGCATTTACAGCAAATTCACCTCCTCCAAGGAGAGGATTTTTGACCGGCTGCGGGCGGAGCTCTACAGCGAGCACCCCACCCCCATGGAGGAGCTTCCGGACGATATGCGGGACTACATGTCCTACATCAGCTCCTACCTGGCGTCCGACGGCTGCGGCATTCTGGTGAGCGCCAACGTGGACCAGGACAGCGACGCCTACAAGGGCTGGAGAAATGACACCATCAGCCTTCGGGAGTACCTGTACGCCGGGATCGCCGGCGGCTGGATCGACACGTCCCTCTTAGAGATCGACAGCAAGTACTCCAGCGCCGACGACATCTACCAGGTTCTGGTGGAGACGGCGCTGGCTGGCGTCGGGGACGATACCGGCTTTGACAAGAAGATCTACGACTATCTGATCCACGACGGAACCATCACCGGCAGGGAGCTGTGCCTGGCCCTCTACGACCAGGGAGTGCTGGCGGAGGATCCCTCCCAGGAGGCCCTGCTGCGCACGGGCGGGGAGGAGTACGCCTTCCAGTTCATCCGGGACAAGATTTCCAACCTGGAGCTGACGCCGGCCCAGATGGCCCTGGAGCCGTGCACCGCCGGCGTGACCGTCACGGATGTGAGAACCGGGGAGGTGCTGGCCCTGGTGACCTACCCCAGCTACGACAACAACCGGCTCTCCGGCACCATGGACACCGCCTACTACAACCGGCTGCTGAACGATTTGTCCAACCCCCTCTACAACAACGCCACCCAGGTGGTGAAGGCCCCGGGTTCCACCTTCAAGCCCATCACCGCCATCGCGGCCCTGGAGGAGGGAGTGGGGGACGCGGGTGAAATCATCACCTGCACCGGCATATACGAGGAGGTAGCCCAACCCATCCGCTGTTCCGTATACCCCGGCAACCACGGGGATGAGACCATGGTGGAGGCCATCCAGAATTCCTGCAACTACTACTTCAACGAGATGGCTCACCGCCTCTCCATGGACGAGGAGGGAATCTACACCCCGTCCATGGGCGTGGAGAAGATCCGGGAGTACGCGGCCAAATTTGGCCTGGACAGCGTCTCCGGGGTGGAGATCCCGGAGGTGGCTCCCCACATGACCACGGAGGACCCGGAGCGCTCCGCCATGGGACAGGCGACCCACGCCTACACCAACGTCCAGCTCTCCCGGTACGTGACCGCCGTGGCCAACCGGGGAACGGTGTACAACTTAAGCCTCATCGACAAGGTGACGGACTCTGAGGGAAATGTGATTGAAGAGCACACGCCGGAGGTATACTCTCAGGTAGAGGTGGCAGATTCCACCTGGGATACGGTGCAGGCGGGCATGCGGCGGGTGGTCACGGAGACCTCCCTGAGCCGCGTTTACGGAGACATGGAGGTGGCAGTGGCCGGAAAGACCGGTACCGCCCAGGAGACCAGCGGGCACGCCAACCACGCGTTCTTCATCTCCTATGCCCCCTACGAGAACCCGGAGATCAGCGTGACGGTGAATATCCCCAACGGATACACCTCCGGCAACGCCGCATCTCTGGCAAAGAGTGTTTACCAGTTCTACTTTGGCTACACGGACCTGGATACCATCATGAGTACAGGCGCCAGGGAAGCCACCAACGTCAATATCAGAGACTGAGAATATCCCAGGATTTTCCCGGTCGCTTCACCGGCGGCCCAGGTGCCGCCCGTATGAGGAGGTGTCAGCAGGATGCACAATACGGTGGTGATAAAAGGCAACAAATCGGGGCTGACGGTCTTCCTGGACCCAGCCCCTCCCTTTGAGCAGCTGCTCTCGGATGTGGCGGAGAAATTCCGGGAGAGCGCCCGCTTCTGGGGTTCGGTCCAGATGGCCCTGACCCTGGAGGGGCGCAGCATGACCCCGGCGGAGGAGTTCGCCGTGGTCAACGCCATCACGGAGAACTCCCAGATCGAGATTCTCTGTCTCCTGGACCGGGATCTCAACCGTTCCCTCCGCTGTGAGAAGGCTCTGAACGAAAAACTGATGGAGCTCAACTCCCGCACCGGCAATTTCTACCGGGGAACGCTGCGGGCCGGGGAGAACCTGGAGGCGGAGGCCAGCATCGTGGTCATCGGCGACGTGGAGCAGGGAGCCAGGGTGACCGCCCGGGGAAATGTGATCGTCCTCGGGGAATGCCGGGGACTCGTCCACGCCGGGGCAGCGGGAGACCGCGAGGCGGTGATCGTCGCCCTGGATATGGCCCCCACCCAGCTGCGGGTGGCCTCTGTCCAGCACCGGTTCGGCGAGAAGCCGAGAAGGCTGGGAAAAGGCCCCATGATCGCCGGGGTGGAGGACGGGCGCATCGCGGTGAAACCCTTGAAGAAGTCCTTCCTCAGCCGGATAAATTTTATTTAGCACTGGAAAATTTCCAGAATATTTGTTACAATATAATATGGCAATTTTATATCAGGAGGATATTCATTATGAGTGAAGTCATTGTGATTACTTCCGGAAAAGGCGGGGTAGGCAAGACCACCACCTCCGCAAATGTGGGCACTGGCCTGGCCATCCTGGGTTACAAGGTAGTTCTGATCGATACGGACATCGGACTGCGGAACCTGGATGTGGTCATGGGGCTGGAGAACCGCATCGTCTACAATCTGGTGGACGTGGTGGAGGGGAATTGCCGGATCAAGCAGGCCCTGATTAAAGACAAAAGATATCCAAACCTGTATTTGCTGCCATCGGCCCAGACCAGGGATAAGACTGCGGTCAATCCGGGCCAAATGAAAAAACTGGTCAGCGACCTGCGGGAGGAATTCGACTACATTCTTCTCGACTGTCCCGCGGGCATCGAGCGCGGCTTTAAGAACGCCGTGGCGGGAGCGGATCGGGCCTTCGTGGTCACCACTCCCGAGGTATCCGCCATCCGGGACGCGGACCGGATCATCGGTCTTCTGGAGGCGGAGGATATGGACGGCATCGACCTGATCGTCAACCGGGTGCGCATGGACATGGTGCGCCGGGGCGACATGATGTCGGTGGGGGATGTGGTGGATATCCTGGCAGTCAACATGATCGGCGCCATCCCCGATGACGAGAGCATCGTCGTCTCCGCAAACCAGGGGGAACCCCTTGCGGGAACCCAGTCTCTCGCAGGACAAGCTTACATGAACATAT
Organism: Candidatus Lachnoclostridium stercoripullorum; assembly: GCA_019114845.1. Taxonomy (GTDB): domain Bacteria; phylum Bacillota; class Clostridia; order Lachnospirales; family Lachnospiraceae; genus Lachnoclostridium_A; species Lachnoclostridium_A stercoripullorum. The sequence continues at coordinate 4,471 of DXEU01000147.1, forward strand.
GCAGAAGGATCGCGGGGGAGAACGTCCCGCTCATGAACCTGGAGGCTTCCAGGAGCTTTCTCAGCCGCCTGTCCGGCCTGCTGAAGCGGGCGTGAGGGGGCTGTTCCATGAGGCGGATATCCAGATTCCGCAGGAGAAATTCGGGCGATCTGGCCAGGGACCGGCTTCACCTGATTCTGGCTGCGGACAGAACAGACTGTTCCCCTGAGATGATGGACATGGTCCGGGAGGACCTGGCAAGGGCCGTCTCCCGGTATATGGAGATCGACCGGCGGGGGGTGGAGATACAGATCCGCGAGGAGACTGCCGCCACCGGCAGGAGAGTGCCCGCCCTGTACGCCAGCATCCCGATCCTGCGCATGGGGAATAAGGGGATTTATGGATGATCTTTAACTACAATTTTAAAAATTACAATTTCCGCCTTCTCCTCTACGTGCTGGCGCTGAATGTCATCGGCATCCTGGTGATCAACAGCGCGTCCGGCCAAGATGAGGGGATGGTGATGAAGCAGATGATGGGAATTGCCCTGGGTCTGGCCATGGCCCTCGTCATTTCCCTGATCCCATACCAGAAGCTTTTCGCCTACAGCTGGGGCATTTACGGGGGATGCATCGCCATCCTGCTGGCTGTGCTGGTGTTCGGGCGAAATGTAAACGGGGCGACCCGGTGGATTGAGATCGCCGGCATTCAGTTTCAGCCCTCGGAGTTCGTCAAGCACGGGCTCATTGTGTTCGGCGCCTGGTTCCTCAACAAGAACGTGGAATCCTTAAATTCCGTGAAAACCCTGGCCCTGATCGCCGCCGTTTTCGCGGTGCCGGTGGTGCTGATCCTGGAGGAGCCAAACCTCTCCACCACCCTTGTGATTATGTTTGTTCTGGCCTGCATGATTTTTGTGGCGGGCCTGAGCTATAGATGGATTCTGGGAGCGCTGGCTGTGGTCACCCCGGTGTTCGGGCTGCTGATCTATCTGGCCAGATTCACGGATGTATTGACCCGCGTTCCCTTTCTCAGAGGCTATCAGGTGACCCGGGTGTTAGCCTGGCTGAACCCCGACGAGTACGCCTCCACCGGCTACCAGCAGGCCAACTCCATCATGGCCATCGGCTCCGGGATGCTTCACGGGAAGGGGCTCAACAACAACACGCTGGCCTCCGTAAAAAACGGGAATTTCCTGGCGGAGGCACAGACAGACTTTATTTTCGCCGTCATCGGCGAGGAACTTGGATTTATCGGATGCATGGTGGTGATCGGCCTGTTTGCCGTCCTGGTGTTTGAGTGCCTTTGGACGGGCCACCGGGCGAAGGACCTGTCGGGGAAGCTCATCGGCTGCGGAGTCGCCGCGCTCTTGTCCTTCCAGACCTTCACAAACATCGCCGTCGCCACGGGGATCTTTCCCAACACGGGAATCCCCCTTCCGTTTATCAGCTATGGGGTAAGCTCGCTTGTCAGCATGTACATCGGGCTTGGGGTTTTATTAAATGTTGGACTTCAGAGAAACACGCATTAAAAGAAGGAGGATTTCGGAATGAATATCGGTTTAATCGCCCATGATTCAAAGAAAAAGCTGATGCAGAATTTCTGCATCGCCTACAGGGGTATTTTGAGCAGAAACACACTCTACGCCACGGGGACTACGGGGCGTCTCATTGAGGAAGTGACCAATCTGAACGTGCACAAATTTCTGGCCGGCCATTTGGGGGGAAATAAGCAGCTGAGCGCAGAGATCGAGCACAACACCATCGACCTGGTGATCTTCCTGCGGGATCCCCTTCACCCGAAGGAGCATGAGCCGGACGTCAACGACGTGGTAAGGCTCTGCGACCTCTACAACATTCCGCTGGCCACCAACGTGGCCACGGCAGAACTGCTGATCAAATCCTTAGACCGGGGTGACATGGAATGGAGAGAAGCCTACAAGTAATCCGGCCTGCCAGGCGGGCCTGGCTGTCCGCCGCTGCGGCGCTTTTTGCGGCCCTCCTTCTGGCTGGCTGCGGCAGCGAGGTGAAGGAGTCCCCTTACCAGCTGTCGGAGCGCAGCTTTCTGGGAGGAGAGGGGCAGGGCATCCATTTTTTCGCGGAGGATCTCTGCGTCCCGGACGGGAGCGGGGCCTACGAGGACGAGGCGGTGACCGCGGAGTCCGCCGCCCTTTTTTCCCTGTCGGACGGGACCGTGCCCTACTACAAGAACATGTATGAGCGGATGAATCCCGCCAGCATCACCAAGGTGATGACGGCCCTTGTGGCCATCCGCCACGGAAATCTGAGCGACCTGGTGACGGTGACGGAGGACGCGGTGATCACGGAATCCGGCGCCTCCCTCTGCAACATCCATCCCGGGGACCGGCTCACCCTGGAGCAGCTGCTCTACGGGCTGATGCTTCCCTCCGGCAACGATGCGGGGGCGGCCATCGCCGTCCACATCAGCGGCAGCATTCCCGCGTTCGCCGAGCTGATGAACGAGGAGGCTGCGGCCCTGGGGGCCACCGGCACCCATTTCACCAATCCTCACGGCCTGACCGACGAGGACCACTACACCACCGCCTACGATCTGTATCTGATCCTCAATGAGGCTTTGAAGGAGCCGGAGTTTCGGACCATCGCCGGCACCTCTTCCTACTATGCGGAATACGTCGACAGTGCAGGGGAGACCGTTTCCCAGACGTGGAAGATGGGCAATCAGTACCTCACCGGCGAGCGGGAGGCCCCCGAGGGGGTCACAGTGACTGCGGGAAAAACCGGCACCACCCAGGCGGCTGGCTACTGCCTGATCGTCTCCAGCGAGACGGACGCGGGGGATGAGTATATCTCCGTTGTGCTCAAGGCGGACAGCCGTCCGGCCCTTTACGATAATATGACAAATCTTATGAATAAAATTGTCAATTAGTGATTGCCTTTTTTTAGAATTTGTTCTATAATTAGGATACTATTAATTGATTTTTTATGCAAATTCAATAAACTCAAGGAGGATATGGTTATGGTTCAGATCATCGCAGGAGAAAAAGGTAAAGGAAAGACAAAATATCTGTTGGACAAGGCCAACACAGCCATAAAGGAATCCACCGGATCCATCGTATACCTGGACAAGAGTTCCAAGCATATGTACGAGCTGAACAATAAGATTCGTCTCATCAACGTAAAGGAGTATCCCATCACCTCGTGTGAGGCATTCATCGGTTTTATCTGCGGAATCATCTCCCAGGACTACGATCTGGAGATGATGTTTTTAGACAGCTTCCTGAAACTGGCTTCCCTGGAGGGGGAGGACAT
>DXEU01000148.1 GCA_019114845.1 Candidatus Lachnoclostridium stercoripullorum
TCTATAATTATATTCGATTTATATACTTATTGCAAGCCTAACAAACGGATTATTTACCTTTTCTCTCGCTGAGAACCTTCTCCTGAACGCTCTTCGGTACGGGCTCGTACTTCTCGAAGAACATGGAGTAGTTACCACGGCCCTGCGTTCTGGAACGCAGATCGGTGGAGTATCCGAACATCTCGGAAAGGGGTACGTAAGCTTTGATCATCTTGCCGCCGCCTACGTCGTCCATACCCTCGATGCGTCCGCGACGGGAGTTGATATCTCCGATTACGTCGCCCATGTACTCCTCAGGCATGGTAACCTCAACCTTCATGATCGGCTCAAGCAGGATAGCGCCTGCCTTCTGCATGGCATCCTTGAACGCCATGGATCCGGCGATGTGGAACGCCATCTCAGAGGAGTCAACCTCGTGGTAAGATCCGTCAAATACGGTAGCGTGCACGCCCAGCACCGGGAATCCGCCCAGAATACCGGACTTTGCAGCCTCCTCGATACCCTCGCCGATGGCCGGGATATACTCCTTCGGGATCGCGCCTCCCACAACGGAGGAATCGAACTTGAAGGTCTCCTCAGCATTGGCGTCCATGGGCTCGAAGTGCACCTTACAATGTCCGTACTGACCGCGTCCGCCGGACTGTCTTGCGTACTTGCTGTCCACATCAACCGCCTTGGTGAAGGTCTCCTTGTAGGCAACCTGGGGAGCGCCCACGTTTGCCTCTACGTTGAACTCGCGGAGCAGACGGTCCACGATGATCTCCAGGTGAAGCTCACCCATACCGGAGATGATGGTCTGACCGGTCTCCTGATCGGTTCTGGCGCGGAAGGTCGGATCCTCCTCTGCCAGCTTCGCGAGAGCCTCGCCCATCTTGCCCTGGCCAGCCTTGGTCTTGGGCTCGATTGCGATATCGATAACCGGCTCCGGGAACTCCATGGACTCCAGGATTACCGGATGCTGTTCGTCGCAGATGGTGTCGCCGGTGGTGGAAACCTTGAATCCTACCGCCGCAGCGATGTCGCCGGAGTACACCTTGTCGATCTCGTGTCTCTTGTTGGCATGCATCTGTAAGATACGTCCCACCCGCTCCTTCTTATCCTTCGTCGCATTGTAAACGTAGGATCCGGAATTGATGGTACCGGAGTACACGCGGAAATATGCCAGCTTACCCACAAACGGGTCAGTCATAATCTTAAATACCAGAGCGGAGAACGGCTCCTCGTCAGAGGAATGTCTCACGATCTCGTTGCCGTCCATATCGACACCCTTGATGGGCGGAATGTCCGTGGGGGCCGGCATGAACTCGATGACTGCATCCAGGAGCTTCTGAACGCCCTTGTTTCTGTAAGCGGAACCGCAGCATACGGGAACTGCCGTACACTCGCAGGTGGCCTTTCTCAGGACCTTCTTCATCTCCTCTACGGACGGCTCCTCGCCCTCCAGATACATCATCATCAGATCGTCGTCCAGCTCGCAGATCTTCTCCACCAGCTCGGTGTGGTAGAGCTCTGCATCGTCCTTCATATCCTCAGGGATATCGACAATGCTGATATCGTCGCCCTTCTCATCGTTGTAGATGTAAGCTCTCATCTCGAACAGGTCGATGATTCCCTTGAACTCATCCTCCTTGCCGATGGGGAGCTGAATGCAGATCGCGTTCTTTCCAAGTCTGGTACGGATCTGGTCTACCGCGTTGTAGAAGTCTGCGCCGAGGATGTCCATCTTGTTGATGAAGGCCATTCTGGGAACGTTGTAGGTGTCAGCCTGACGCCATACGTTCTCGGACTGGGGCTCAACACCGCCCTTTGCGCAGAAAACGCCCACAGCGCCGTCCAGCACACGCAGGGAACGCTCCACCTCTACGGTGAAGTCCACGTGTCCGGGAGTATCAATGATGTTGATACGGTGCTCCAGAGCGCCCGGCTTCGGCTTGCAGTTCTCCTCCAGGGTCCAGTGGCAGGTGGTAGCTGCGGAAGTGATGGTGATACCTCTCTCCTGCTCCTGCTCCATCCAGTCCATGGTGGCGTTGCCTTCGTGAGTATTACCAATTTTATAGTTTACACCAGTGTAATAAAGGATACGCTCGGTCAGTGTGGTCTTACCCGCATCGATATGAGCCATAATACCGATATTCCTGGTTCTCTCCAATGGATATTCTCTTCCAGCCAAGGTCTTTTCCTCCTGTGATAATTAGAAGCGATAGTGAGCAAATGCCTTGTTTGCCTCTGCCATCTTGTGCATGTCTTCTTTTCTCTTTACGGCTGCGCCCGTGTTGTTGGCCGCATCCATAATCTCGTTGGCCAGTCTCTCCTCCTGAGTCTTCTCGCCTCTCTTGCGGGAGAACATGGTCAGCCAGCGAAGAGCCAGAGCCTGTCTTCTGTCCGGCTTAACCTCGATCGGTACCTGATAGGTGGCGCCGCCGATACGTTTTGCCTTAACTTCCAGCACAGGCATAATGTTGTTCATAGCTTCTTCAAAAACTTCTACGGCATCTTTGCCGGTCTTCTCTGCGACACGTTCAAATGCGCCGTAAACGATCTTCTGTGCAACACCCTTCTTACCGTCCAGCATGATGTTGTTTACCAGCTTGGTCACAACCTTGTTGTTGTAAATCGGGTCTGCCAGAACGTCTCTTTTCTGAGTATGTCCTTTACGTGGCACGTTACTTCCCTCCTTAATATTGCCGCCTTGTTCACGGCCTGCTTAATTCCTCGGTACTCACACAATCCTGTGTGTTCGTGCTCGGTTCCTGATCTATAATCCTGCAACCTACAGGTCAATATCAAAAGTCCGGCACTTTACTTCGCCTGGGGCGAATTACTTCTTATCTTTCGGTCTCTTAGCGCCGTACTTGGAACGAGCCTGTTTCCTGTTAGCAACGCCTGCGGTATCCAGAGTTCCTCTGATGATGTGGTATCTGGTACCAGGTAAATCCTTAACTCTTCCTCCGCGGATCAGCACCACGCTGTGCTCCTGCAGGTTGTGTCCCTCGCCAGGAATGTAGCTGGTAACCTCGATTCCGTTGGAAAGACGTACTCTGGCGATCTTTCTGAGAGCAGAATTCGGCTTCTTCGGGGTAGCGGTCTTTACAGCGGTGCACACGCCGCGCTTCTGCGGAGCGGACTCGTTGGTCGCACGCTTCTGTAAGGAGTTGTAACCTCTCTGAAGGGCCGGAGCGGTAGATTTCTTTACTGCTGTCTGTCTTCCCTTTCTAACTAACTGGTTAAATGTTGGCATTCTTTTCACCTCCTGTGATATTGTCTGTGGTTGCGCTTGATTCAGCGTATTTTTGCGCACAAAAACACTGCCTGTTTGTGCACGCTTTCTTATTATATATGGATTGTTTTTTTGTGTCAAGGAGTTTTTTTCCTGATCTTTCGCATGGATCCCCCATTTTTCCCGCTTTCCCCATCCATTCTTCCGCCCGCTCCTCTCTTGCATCTTTGCCGAAAAGAAAGTATACTGAAGGCAGATTACTATTTTGCAAAGGAGATCATGAGAAATGAAGCTTGTAATCATCGAACCCCTGGGCGTGGAGGATGAGAAGCTCCTTCAGATGGCGAAGGAGGCTCTCCCGGAGTCCGTGGAAATCACCTACTACAACACCCGCGTCACCGACACGGATACCCTGATCGAGAGGGGAAAGGATGCGGATATCATCGCCGTCTCCAACCTCCCCTTAAACGCCGACGTGATCCGCGGCTGCGCCAACTTAAAGATGCTCGCCGTGGCCTTCACCGGCGTGGACCACATCGCCATGGATGTGTGCCGGGAGAGGGGCATCACCGTGTGCAACTGCTCCGGCTACTCCAACGCCGCCGTGGCCGACCTGGTCTTCGGCATGATCGTGGCCCTCTACCGGAACCTGCCCGCCTGCGGACAGGCCGTGCGAAACGGCAAAACCAAGGACGGTCTCATCGGCTTTGAGCTGGAGGGCAAGAAGTTCGGCGTGGTGGGCACCGGCGCCATCGGCCTCAAGGTGGCCGCTGTGGCCCAGGCCTTCGGCTGCCAGGTCTACGCCTACAGCCGCACAAAAAAGGAGATCCCCGGCATCACCTACGTGGATCTGGACACCCTGCTGGCGGAGTGCGACATCGTATCCCTCCACACGCCGTTAAATGACGGCACCAGGGGCCTGATCAACGGAGAGCGCCTGGCCAAGATGAAGCCCAACGCCGTCCTGATCAACACCTCCCGGGGCCCCGTCGTGGACAGCGCCGCCCTGGCCGAGGCCTTAAACTCCGGCAAAATCGCCGGCGCCGGCATCGATGTCTTCGAGGGCGAGCCGCCCATCCCGGCGGACCACCCCCTGCTCACCGCCAAGAACGTCATCGCCACCCCCCACATCGGCTTTGCCACCAAGGAGGCCCTGGTGAAACGGGCGGTCATCGTGTTCGACAACATTGTGAAATGGATGGCGGGAACTCCCCAGAACGTGATGAAATAAATACATACGGAAGAACGGCCGGGTGCTTGCATTCCCGGCCGTTCTCACTCATGAGGGGTTAGAAGTATGAGAGTATCACTCTCTCGAAATTAGGATTGGCATATCCTCTATACAATATTCATCGCCGGAGGCGCTCTCCTGTCAGCAGCCTTTTGTTTCCCTGCGATGGTTATACTATAGCACAGCTTTTTTTATCTGTCAAGCTTTTTGATAATGATTTTCAAATTCTTTTTCATTTCTCTTTTGCTATCTTCTGTTGGGTTCCCGGCTGAACCCCACAGTGGCTGCAGCTGCCGCTGCATCCGCTGCACCCGCAGCAGGTCTTCCCTTCCCTCTTGTCGCGAATCAACTTGCGGACCACCAGAGCCACGCAGGCCGCGATGGCCAGAATCAGCAGTACGTCTACAAAGTTCATGATCCTATCCTCCTCTCCCGCTGTCTGAGGCTACTATACACCAGGGTCGGGGGAAAAGTCAACGTTTTTGATAATAATTTTCATTTGCCGTTGCTGTCCCCAGAGATGGGAAAAGCCGGGGAGGCGGCCCGTTCAGGGCCGTCTCCCCGGCTTATTGCCAGTATCTTATGCCTCCTCGCCGTTCTCCGGCGCGCTCAGCACTTCCTCCGCGCTTTCCTCGTCGGAGAGCATGATCTCATCCTCCGGGGATACGTCCGTGCTCAGGCGCACGTTGCGGTAGCGCTTCATGCCGGTTCCCGCCGGGATCAGCTTACCGATCAGCACGTTCTCCTTCAAGCCGATCAGGTGGTCCACCCTGCCGTTGATGGCGGCCTCGGTCAGAACCTTGGTGGTCTCCTGGAAGGAGGCGGCGGACAGGAAGGAATCCGTCGCCAGGGATGCCTTGGTGATACCCAGCATCACCTGCTTGCCTTCCGCCGGCTTCTTGCCCTGGGCGATGAGGGCCTCGTTCATATCGTTGAACTCCAGCACGTTCATGGATACGCCCGGCAGCACATCGGAATCTCCGCTCTCTTCCACGCGGATCTTCTTCAGCATCTGGCGGACAATCACCTCCACGTGCTTGTCGTTGATTTCCACGCCCTGTAAGCGGTACACCCGCTGTACCTCCTGGATCATGTAGTCCTGCACTGCGCGGACGCCCTTGATCTTCAGGATGTCGTGGGGGTTGATGCTTCCCTCGGTCAGCTCGTCGCCGGCCTCCAGCACCTGGCCCTCCGTCACCTTGATTCTGGATCCGTAGGGGATCAGGTAGGTCTTGGAGTTTCCGGTCTCCGGGTCGGTGACCATGATCTCTCTCTTCTTCTTGGTGTCCTTGATGTTCACCACGCCGCCGAACTCGGTGATGATGGCGAGTCCCTTGGGCTTGCGGGCCTCAAACAGCTCCTCTACACGGGGAAGACCCTGTGTGATGTCGCCGCCGGCCACGCCGCCGGTGTGGAAAGTTCTCATGGTCAGCTGGGTACCGGGCTCACCGATGGACTGAGCCGCGATGATACCCACGGCCTCGCCCACCTGCACGGGCTGGCCGGTGGCCATGTTGGCGCCGTAGCACTTGGCGCAGACGCCGATGTGGGATTTACAGGTGAGAACCGTGCGGATCTTCACGGAATCCCTGCCCAGCTTCTTGAGCACCTTCATGACTGCGGCCGCTCTCTTGGGCGTGCACATGTGGTTGGCCTTCACCACCACCTCGCCGGTGTCGGGATCGACGATGGTCTCCGCGATGTAGCGGCCCGTCAGTCTCTCCTCCAGGCTCTCGATGGTCTCCTGGCCATCCATGAAGGCCTTGATCTCCATGTAGGGGATCTCCTTGCCCTCGCAGCAGTCCGTCTCCCGGACGATCAGGTCCTGGGAAACGTCCACCAGACGTCTGGTCAGGTAACCAGAGTCGGCGGTACGCAGAGCCGTGTCGGACAGTCCCTTACGAGCTCCGTGTGCGGAGATGAAGTACTCCAGTACGTCCAATCCCTCACGGAAGTTGGACTTGATGGGAAGCTCGATGGTGTGTCCCGTGGTATCCGCCATCAGTCCGCGCATTCCGGCCAGCTGCTTGATCTGCTTGTCGGAACCACGGGCTCCGGAGTCAGCCATCATGTAGATGTTGTTGTATTTGTCAAGACCGGTCAGAAGGTCGTGGGTCAGCTGATCGTCCGTCGCCTTCCAGGTCTCGATTACCTCTTTGTATCTCTCCTCCTCGGTGATCAGACCGCGGCGGAAGTTCTTGGAGATCCGATCCACCGTCGCCTGGGCGTCCGCGATCAGCTGCGGCTTGGATGCCGGCACCGTCATGTCGGAGATGGAAACGGTCATAGCCGCCCTGGTGGAGTATTTGTAGCCGATGGCCTTGATATCGTCCAGGGTGATGGCCGTCTGGGTTGCCCCGTGGGTGTTGATCACCTTCTCCAGAATCTGCTTCAGCTGCTTCTTGCCCACATGGAAGTCAACCTCCAGCTTCAGCTCGTTGCCCTCCACGCTTCTGTCCACAAATCCCAGGTCCTGGGGAATGATCTCGTTGAAGATGAAGCGGCCCACCGTGGACTCCACGATATCCGTCTTCACCGTGCCGTCGGCCATGGTCTTGCTCACCCTCACCTTGATTCTGGAGTGGAGGGTCACCACGCCGTTCTCGTACGCCAGAATCGCCTCGTTGACGTTCTTGAAGAACTTGCCTTCGCCGGCTGCCCCCGGTCTCTCCTGGGTCAGATAGTAGATGCCCAGCACCATATCCTGGGACGGAACAGCCACCGGGCCGCCGTCGGAGGGTTTTAACAGGTTGTTGGGGGAGAGCAGCAGGAAGCGGCACTCCGCCTGTGCCTCCACGGACAGGGGCAGATGCACTGCCATCTGGTCTCCGTCGAAGTCGGCGTTGAACGCGGTACACACCAGGGGATGCAACTTGATGGCCTTGCCCTCCACCAGGATGGGCTCAAAGGCCTGGATGCCCAGTCTGTGCAGGGTGGGAGCACGGTTCAGCATAACCGGATGCTCCTTGATCACATCCTCCAGCACATCCCAAACCTCCGGCTGCAGGCGCTCCACCATCTTCTTGGCGTTCTTGATGTTGTGGGCGGTTCCGTTGGACACCAGCTCCTTCATCACGAAGGGCTTGAACAGCTCGATGGCCATCTCCTTGGGAAGTCCGCACTGATAGATCTTCAGCTCGGGGCCTACCACGATAACGGAACGTCCGGAGTAGTCCACGCGCTTTCCTAAAAGGTTCTGACGGAAACGGCCCTGTTTTCCCTTCAGCATATCGGAGAGGGACTTTAAGGCCCGGTTTCCGGGGCCGGTCACCGGTCTTCCCCGGCGTCCGTTGTCAATCAGGGCGTCCACCGCCTCCTGGAGCATGCGCTTCTCGTTGCGGACGATGATGTCCGGGGCGCCCAGCTCCAGCAGTCTGGCAAGACGGTTGTTCCGGTTGATGATTCTTCTATATAAATCGTTCAGGTCGGAGGTGGCAAAACGGCCGCCGTCCAGCTGAACCATGGGACGGATGTCCGGGGGAATCACCGGGATGATGTCCATGATCATCCACTCCGGGCGGTTTCCGGAGTTGCGGAACGCCTCCACAACCTCCAGCCTCTTGATGATTCTGGCCCGCTTCTGTCCGGTGGCATCCTTCAGAGCTCTTCTCAGCTCCTCGGAGTCCTTCTCCAGGTCGATGGCCTTCAGGAGCTCCTGGATGGCCTCCGCGCCCATGCCCACGCGGAAGGCGCCGTATCCGTACTTATCCAGCTCATCCCGGTACTCCTTCTCGGAGAGCACCTGCTTTAACTGCAGGGACGTCTGGCCGGGATCCAGCACGATGTAGGAGGCAAAGTACAGCACCTTCTCCAGGGTTCTGGGGGAGATGTCCAGAATAAGTCCCATCCGGCTGGGGATCCCCTTAAAATACCAGATGTGGGAGACGGGAGCCGCCAGCTTGATGTGTCCGATCCGCTCTCTGCGGACGCTGGACTTGGTCACTTCCACGCCGCAGCGATCGCAGATTACGCCTTTGTAACGAATTTTCTTATATTTTCCGCAGTGACATTCCCAGTCCTTGGTCGGCCCGAAGATGCGCTCGCAGAACAGGCCGTCTCTCTCAGGCTTTAAGGTCCTGTAGTTGATGGTCTCCGGCTTTTTCACTTCGCCGTGGGACCATTCCAGAATCTTATCCGGGGAAGCCAGGCCAATCTTGATGGCGTCAAATGTCAACGGCTGATAGGTTTCATTTGTCTCAGGCATATGTTTACTCCCTTCTGCTTATTCTTCATCACTGTAAGAGTCGTCCGGGTCATAGGAATCGCTGGTGTAGTCGTCCTCCTCCGGTTCGTCCCCACTGTCCACATTCACGAGCTCGCCGCCCTTGAACTCCTGCTCCTGATATCCGTAGTCGCCGTAGGACTCGTCGCGGTTGTAGTGGCGGTCCCCCTCGATGATGGAGCGGAGATCCGTGTCGCTGTAGTCGATATTCTCGGACAGCTCCACCTCCTCGCCGTCGTCGCGCAGCACGCGCACGTCCAGTCCCAGAGACTGCAGCTCCTTCAAGAGCACCTTGAAGGACTCCGGAATACCCGGCTCCGGAATGTTCTCGCCCTTGATGATGGCCTCGTAGGTCTTCACACGGCCCACCACGTCGTCGGACTTCACCGTCAGGATCTCCTGCAGGGTGTAAGCCGCGCCGTAGGCCTCCAGAGCCCACACCTCCATCTCTCCGAAACGCTGGCCGCCGAACTGGGCTTTTCCTCCCAGAGGCTGCTGGGTAACCAGAGAGTAGGGGCCGGTGGAGCGGGCGTGGATCTTATCGTCAACCAGGTGATGCAGCTTCAGATAGTGCATGTGTCCGATGGCTACCGGGCTGTCGAAGAACTCGCCGGTGCGCCCGTCGCGCAGTCTGACCTTTCCGTCTCTGCGCAGCGGCACTCCCTTCCAGAGCTCTCTGTGCTCCAGATGGCTGCCCAGATACTCCATCACCTCCGGCTTCAGGGTATCTTTATATTTCTCCTGGAAATCCTCCCAGGTTCCGTTTACATAGTCGTTGGCCACGTCCAGGGTGTCCATGATGTCATTCTCGTTGGCGCCGTCGAACACGGGGGTGGAGATATTGAAGCCCAGCGCTCTCGCCGCGAGGCTCAAGTGCAGCTCCAGCACCTGCCCGATGTTCATACGGGACGGCACGCCCAGAGGATTCAGCACGATATCCAGGGGACGTCCGTTGGGCAGGAAGGGCATATCCTCCACAGGAAGCACGCGGGACACAACACCCTTGTTTCCGTGACGTCCTGCCATCTTGTCACCCACGGAGATCTTTCTCTTCTGGGCAATATAGATGCGGACCGTCTCATTGACGCCGGGGGACAGCTCGTCGCCGTTCTCCCTGGTGAACACCTTGGCGTCCACCACGATGCCGTAGGCGCCGTGGGGCACCTTCAGGGAGGTGTCTCTCACCTCTCTGGCCTTCTCGCCGAAGATGGCCCGAAGCAGCCGCTCCTCAGCCGTGAGCTCCGTCTCCCCCTTGGGGGTCACCTTGCCCACCAGGATATCCCCCGCGCGCACCTCGGCGCCGATGCGGATGATACCTCTCTCGTCCAGATCCTTCAGGGCATCCTCGCCCACGCCGGGCACATCCCTGGTGATCTCCTCCGGTCCCAGCTTGGTGTCGCGGGCTTCCGCCTCGTACTCCTCAATGTGGACGGAGGTGTACACGTCCTCCTGCACCAGCCTCTCGCTGAGCAGAACGGCGTCCTCGTAGTTGTAGCCCTCCCAGGTCATGAAGCCGATCAGCGGGTTCTTGCCCAGGGCGATCTCCCCGTTCTGAGTGGACGGTCCGTCGGCGATGACCTCGCCGGCCTCCACGTGGTCGCCCTTGTAGACGATGGGCTTCTGGTTGTAGCAGTTGGACTGGTTGCTCCTGGAGAACTTGATCAGGTGATATACATCCCGGTTGCCGTCGGAATCCCGCCGGATGATGATCTCGTTGGAAGCGGAGCGCTCCACCACGCCGGCGTTCTTCGCCAGCACGCAAACGCCGGAGTCCACCGCCGCCTTGGCCTCGATTCCCGTTCCCACCACAGGAGCCTCCGTGGTCAGAAGGGGCACAGCCTGACGCTGCATGTTGGACCCCATCAGGGCGCGGTTGGCGTCGTCGTTCTGCAGGAAGGGGATCATGGAAGTCGCCACGGAGAATACCATCTTCGGGGAGACGTCCATCAGGTCAATATTCTTCTTCTGGAACTCGGAAGTCTCCTCGCGGAAACGTCCGGAAACGTTGTTGTGAACAAAGTGGCCTTCCTCGTCCAGGGGCTCGTTCGCCTGGGCCACAATGTAGTTGTCCTCCTCGTCCGCGGTGAGGTACACCACCTCGTCGGTGACGATGGGGTTGGCCGGGTCTGTTGTCTTATCCACCACCCGGTAGGGAGCCTCGATAAATCCGTACTCGTTCACCCGGGCGTAGGTGGCCAGGTAGTTGATCAGACCGATGTTGGGTCCCTCAGGCGTCTCGATGGGACACATGCGCCCGTAGTGGGTGTAGTGTACGTCACGCACCTCGAATCCGGCGCGGTCTCTGGACAGACCGCCCGGTCCCAGAGCGGACAGACGCCTCTTGTTGGTCAGCTCCGCCAGCGGGTTGTTCTGGTCCATGAACTGGGACAGCTGGGAGCTTCCGAAGAACTCCTTCACCGCCGCCGTCACCGGCTTGATGTTGATCAGGGACTGGGGAGTGATTCCCTCCATGTCCTGGGTGGTCATTCTCTCCCGCACCACTCTCTCCATTCTGGACAGGCCGATGCGGTACTGGTTCTGAAGAAGCTCGCCCACGGCGCGGATCCGGCGGTTGCCCAGATGGTCGATGTCGTCGGCGTTGCCCACTTCCTCCTCCAGGTGCATATTATAGTTGATGGAGGCGATGATATCCTCCTTGGTAATGTGCTTGGGAATCAGCTCGTGAATGTTCCTGTGGATGGTCTCCTTCAAGAGCTCCTGGTCGTTTCCGCATTCTTCCAGGATACCTTTGAGCACCGGATAGAATACTAACTCTGTAACGCCAGCCTCCGCCGGGTCAAACTCCACGTAGGCGGACAGGTCCACCATCATGTTGGAGAGAACCTTCTGGTTTCTCGTGGGGCCCTGCACCCACACGTAGGGAACGGCCGCGTTCTGGATTCTGGTGGCCAGCTCCTTGTCCACAGAGGTGCCCTTCTCCGCCAGGATCTCGCCGGTGGATGCATCCACCACGTCCTCGGCCAGCACATGGCCCTTGATCCGGTTCTTAAAGTGAAGCTTCTTGTTGAATTTATATCTGCCGACCTTGGCCAGGTCGTATCTTCTGGGGTCGAAGAACATACTGTTGAGCAGGCTCTCCGCGCTGTCAACGGACAGGGGCTCGCCGGGACGGATCTTCCGGTAGAGCTCCAGCAGGCCGTCCTGATAGTTGTCGGAGGTATCTTTGCCGAAGCTGGCCAGGAGCTTGGGCTCCTCGCCGAACAGGTCGATGATCTCCGCGTTGGTGCCGTATCCCAGGGCACGGATGAGAACCGTCACCGGAACCTTTCTGGTCCTGTCCACGCGCACGTAAAATATATCGTTGGAATCCGTCTCGTACTCCAGCCATGCGCCCCTGTTGGGGATCACGGTGCAGGTGAAAAGCTCTTTGCCGATCTTATCATGGCCGATTCCATAGTAGATACCGGGGGAACGCACCAGCTGGCTGACGATTACCCGCTCTGCTCCGTTGATCACGAAGGAGCCCGTGTCCGTCATAAGCGGAAGGTCGCCCATAAAAATCTCGTGCTCGTTGATCTCGTCCTTGTCCTTGTTGCAAAGTCTGACCTTAACCTTTAAAGGCGCAGCGTAGGTCGCGTCGCGCTCCTTGCATTCTTCAATCGTATATTTCACATCGTCCTTGCAGAGTGTAAAATCTACAAATTCCAAGCTCAAATGCCCTGCAAAGTCAGCGATCGGGGAAATGTCGTCGAACACTTCCTTTAAGCCTTCATCAAGGAACCACTGATAGGAATCTTTCTGGATTTCGATCAGGTTGGGCATCTCAAGAACTTCTTTTTGTCTCGAAAAGCTCATTCTCACGCTTTTCCCGGAACGAACCGGGCGCATTCTGCTTTTTTCCATTGAGGTTTCACCCCTGTTATATTATTCTAAATCTAGGCATAGTTGTACCCCTAGGCACACGCCGCCACAATAGTGCACATTTCATATTATCATAGGAAAGTCAAGCTGTCAAGGATTTTTTACTTGCATTTTCTGTCAAAAAATGATATACTATTGCGGATAGGTTTCCCTATTGGAAAATACATATTGGAGGTAGGTCCCGTGAACGTATTTTGGACAATCGTTTTGGTGATTCTGATTATTGCCCTGGTGGCATTAGCCGTCCTCTATTTCTTAGGAAAGAGACTGGAGAGGCGCCAGGTGGAGTCCCAGGCTCTCATGGAGGCTGCAGCTCAGACAGTGACCATGTTAGTCATCGACAAGAAGAAGTTAAAATTAAAGGAAGCGGGCTTTCCCAAGATGGTTTACGATCAGACGCCCAAGTATCTGCGCCGCTCCAAGGTGCCGGTAGTCAAAGCGAAGATCGGCCCGAAGGTGATGACGCTGATGGCGGATCCCAAGGTATTTGAGGCTCTCCCTGTGAAGGCCGAGGTGAAGGTGGTTATGAGCGGCATCTATATCACCGAGATCAAGAGCGTCCGGGGCGGTTCCGTTGTCACCCCGCCGAAGAAGAAGGGATTTTTCGCCAGATTCAAAAAAGACGGCAGCGAGAAGAAATGATCCGGCTCGCTGCGGGCGGGTTTTCCGGATTTTCTGCAATCTGAGAACATTAAAGAGGGATGCAAGCGCATCCCTCTTTTGTTATCTTCATTTTGTTGTCTTCGTTTTGTTGTCTTCGCTCTCGCGGCAAGCCCAGCAAGGAGCCGTCACGCCTGCATGGGCGGCCTCACTGGGAGGCCATCGCCCGGGAGCGCACCTCCAGGGCGATGCGGCACCGGGAGATCTGCTGCCCGTTCATGTCCAGCAGGTACTCCGCGTGGACGTGGAGGCTGTCCTCCTCCTCCGCCACCTGTATGCTCTCCGTGGTGATGCCCACGCTCATCTCCCCGAAGGGGGTGGCGTAGCTGGCCATCAGCGTCATGCCCCGCTTGAAGGTCATGTGCACCTGGAAGCCCCCTCTGCGGATCACCTCCATGCTGTCGTCCCGCACCTTCACCACATTTTTCACCGGCTGCTCCAGGCCGTCGATGCTCTCGTCGTAGAGAATGTAGCGGATCCCGTTTTTGACGTAATATTTTCCTGTGGTTACCAGCTCCACGTCACTGCTGTCCCCGTCCATCATGTGCATACCGGTGACGCTGATGAGCACTTCTTTTGTCATGGCTCAATACTCCTCTATGTTGATCTTCTTTGTCTCCCTCACTTCCTCCGGAAGGATGGATTTGGCGAAGCTGGTAAATTCCTCCGCCTGGTCGCTGACAAAAAACTGATATTTCTCCTCCGGGGTGACAAGGCAGGTCAGGTCGTTGGCCTCCAGCATCCCCTTCACCTCGATGGCCGTCTCGTAGGCCGGGTTGACCAGGGTCACATTCTCCCCCATCACCCTGCGCAGGGTGCTGCGGATCAGGGGGTAGTGGGTGCAGCCCATCACCAGGGTGTCGATGAATTTGCCCTTCAGCTCCGCCGTGTACCGGGAGGCGATCTCCTCCGTCACGGAATCATGCCAGAGCCCCTCCTCCACCAGGGGAACGAACAGGGGGCAGGCCTTCCCGAACACCTCCGCGTCCGGCTTGAACTGGCGGATGGTGTCCCCGTAAATCCCGCTCTTGATGGTGCCGGCGGTGCCGATGACGCCGATGCGGCCGTTTCTGGTCATCTGGGCCGCCATGTGGGCGCCGGAGCGGATCACGCCGATCACCGGCAGGTCCGTCTCCCTCTGCAGGGTGTCCAGGGCGTAGGCGCTGGCGGTGTTGCAGGCGATCACGATGGCCTTCACCCGCTGGCTCTCCAGGAAATGGAGCACTTGGCGGGAAAACCGGATGATGGTGTCCTTCGACTTGGAGCCGTAGGGCAGCCTGGCCGTGTCCCCGAAGTAGACGATGGGCTCGTCGGGAATCTGGCGGATGATCTCCCTGGCCACCGTCAGGCCCCCGATTCCTGAATCAAAAACCCCTATGGGCGCATTTCTGTCCGCCATGGCCCGTCAACCTCTGCCGTAGCGGGCGAAGGCGTGGTCGATCAGCGCCTGCACCAGAGCCTTTTTGTCCATGCCGGCCGCCTCCCAGAGCATGGGATACATGCTGATGGCCGTGAAGCCGGGCATGGTGTTGATCTCGTTGAACACCACCTCCCCGTCCTCTTTCACAAAGAAATCCACCCGGGACAGGCCGTAGCCGTCCACCGCCTGGAAGATCTGCACCGCCGCCCGGCGCACCTCCTCCGCCGCATTCCCCGGCAGAGGCGGGTTGACCATGGTCCGAGACTCCGGATTGTAGTACTTGGCCTCGAAATCATAAAATTCCGCTGCCGCAAGAATCTCGCCCACGCCGGAGGCCTTCACCGGCGTCCTTCCGCCGCCGAAGACGGCGCACTCCACCTCGTGGCCCACGATGGTCTCCTCCACCAGGATCTTCCGGTCGTGGCGGGCCGCCTCCGTCAGGGCCTTTTTAAGGCCGTCCCTGTCCTCCGCCTTGCTCACGCCCTTGGAGGAGCCGGCGTTGGACGGCTTCACAAACACAGGGTAGGACAGCTTCTCCTCCACCCGCGAGATCACCGCCGCCATATCATCCAGCTCCTCCCGGCGCACCGCCACGTACTGGGCCTGGCGGATTCCCAGATCGTCCACGATGATCTTCGTGTACAGCTTATCCATGGAAACGGCGGAGGCCAGGACGCCGCAGCCCACGTAGGGGATCCGCGCCAGCTCCAGGAGACCCTGGATGGTGCCGTCCTCCCCGTACAGGCCGTGGAGCACCGGGAAGGCCGCGTCGATGGGGCGCCTCTCCGTCCTTCCATCCTCCTCCAGGATCACGCATTTCTCCGTGGCGTCCGGGGAAATCACAGCGCTCACCCGGCTCTCTCTCCAGGATCCGTCCTGAATGCTCTCCACGGAGTCCGCCTTGACCCAGTGGCCCTCCTCCGTGATTCCGATGAGCAGAACCTCATACTTTTCTCTGTCTATCTGGCTGGCCACATTGACCACGGACATGCAGGAAACCTCATGCTCCGAGGACTGGCCTCCGAAAATAACCGCGATTGTCTGTTTCATATCAAAATTACTCTCCTTTATCATCCATCTCGGCCCCAAAACAGGGGCAGAGCGTTTATATTATAGCACACCTGGCAACAATTACAATTAAAATCAGGAAATACCAGGAGGTTTTCACTATGAAAAGGAATTTGTGGCTGACCCTGGGCGCAGCCTGTCTCCTCACCGCCGCCCTGTCCATCTCCGCGGCGGCCAGAAGGGCGGATGAGCAGCTGGCAGCCAGGATCTCCCCGGGGATCCTGCGCTTTCACATACTGGCGGACAGCAACCGCAGGGAGGACCAGGAGTTAAAGCTGGAGGTTAGGAGTCTCCTGCTGGACGCCATCGGCGAACTTTTGTCCGGGCAGGAGGGGCAAGGCGGCGGGGAGCCGGATAAGCAGGATACCGTCCGCTGCGTCCAGGAGAACGCCGGGGCGCTGGAGCGCCTGGCGGAGGGATTTCTGGCGGCCAAGGGCCGCCCGGAGAAGGTGTCCGTGGAGGTGGCGGAGGATTATTTCCCCACCAAGTATTACGGGGATATCCGCCTCCCCTGCGGCGTCTACGAGGCCGCCCGGGTGACCATCGGCAGGGGAGGCGGGCGCAACTGGTGGTGCGTCCTCTACCCCAAGCTCTGTTTTGTGGAGGAGTCCTGGGCGGAAATGCCCCCGGAGTCAAAAGAAAAGCTGCGGGGCAGCCTGCCGGAGAGGGACTATCTGGCAGTGCTGCGGCCGCAGCCGGAAATTCAGATCGGATGGAAATTTTTCTAGGGAGCGCTCTAGCGGCGGCTCTTCTCGATGGCCTCCCAGAGGCCGTTTAAGTAGGCCGCGCCCAGGGCTCTGTCGTAGAGGCCGTAGCCGGGCATGGCCTTCTCCCCCCAGATCATCCGTCCGTGGTCCGGGCGGATGGGGCCGTCAAAGCCGATGTCGTACAGGGCCTTCATGATCTCGTACATGTCAAAGCTCCCGTCGGAGGACAGGTGAGCCGCCTCCTCGAAGTTGGTGGGGGAGTGGAATTTTAAATTGCGCACGTGGGCAAAGTAAATTCTCCCCTTCAGGGAGCGGATCATGTCCGGGAGGTCGTTCTCCAAGCTGGTCCCGTAGGAGCCGGAGCAGAAGGTCACCCCGTTGTGGGGGTCGTCCACCATCTTCATCATCCGCAGAATGTTTTCTTTATTTACAATGATTCTGGGCAGGCCGAACACGCTCCAGGCCGGGTCGTCGGGGTGGATGGCCATGCGGATGTCGTACTCCCGGCAGACGGGCATGATCCGCTCCAGGAAATACTTCAGGTTGGCGAACAGCGCCTCGTCGTCCACCCCCTGATACATCTCAAACATTTCCCGGATATGCTCCATGCGCTCCGGCTCCCAGCCGGGCATCACCGTCCCGTTCATATCCCCGGAGATGGAGGCAAACATGTCCTCCGGGTGCAGGGCGTCCACCGCCTCCTGGGTGTAGGCCAGCACGGTGGAGCCGTCCGGGCGCACCCTGGCAAGCTCCGTCCTGGTCCAGTCGAACACGGGCATGAAATTGTAGCAGACCAGGTGGATATCCTCTTTTCCCAGATTCTCCAGGGTCTCAATGTAGTTGTCGATGTAGCGGTCCCTGTCCGCCGTCCCCGCCTTGATGGCGTCGTGGACGTTGACGCTCTCGATGCCGGAGATGTGAAGGCCGGCCGCCTCCACCTCCTCCTTCAGGGCATGGATCTGTTCCCGGCTCCACACGTCCCCCGGGGCCGTGTCGTAGAGGGTGGTAATCACCCCCGTCACTCCGGGAATCTGCCGGATCTGTTCCAGAGTTACGGTGTCAAATCTGCTGCCGTACCAGCGAAGTGTCATTTCCATACTCGTCTCCTCCTGTTCTCTCTCATATCGCGGGGCTGTCCCCATCCTGCTGTTTTCCGCTTCCCAGGGCTATCGGGCGGAAGCCGTCTGGGTGCTCCCTGCGGCCGTGGAGGCCACAGAAACCCCTTTCACCTGCCACAGATAGTCCTCATAGGCCTTGCGCAGATTGATGTCCGCCGTCTGCTTGGCGCTCTGGGCCTGGAGATAGGCCACCTCCCCCTGGAGATACTCCAGCCGGCCAACCATGCCCAGCTGGTATTTCTGGTCCAGGGCGTTCTTGTCGTTCACCGCCTTCTGCCAGGCGGCGTCCGCCCCCTCCTTGGCGGCCCGCTGCTGCTGCAGCGTCTCATAGAGGCTTCCCATGGCGATGCGGATGGACGCCTCCGTGTCCCGCAGGTTCCGATCTCTGGTCTCCTGGGCGGGCGTGCTGGTGGCCCGGCTCTGATGGCGGATGGCGATGAGGTCGTAGTTGTTGTTCACCGCCTTCTCCGTGTCCGCCTCCAGGTCCGCCGCGGCGATGGCCTCCAGGTCCGGCTCCGGCACGGGGCCGATGGTTATATCCGCGTTGTAATCCCAGCCGGTCATCAGACAGATGCTGCTCTTTAAGCTGGCCCGGCTGGCCTGGGCGGAGGCCAGGCTGGCCCTGGCGGAGGCCAGGCTGTTCTCAGCCGCCTTCACATCCGCCTCCGTGGCCATGCCCAGCCCCTGCTGGGTCACCGTGGAGTTGTAGGCGGCCTCCGCCAGCTCCACTCCCTTCTCCGCGATGGTGCAGCCCAGGTCCAGCTGGGCGTACCCCTGCACCATCTGCTGCACGCCCCGGGTCAGCAGGTCCTCCGCCGAGACAATGCTTCTCTGGGTGGACATCCTCTCCGACTGTTCTACCACATCTTTATACTGGTTGGCAAGTTCATTCATGATCTGCGCGTTCATCTCGTAGGCGGCGTAGGTCAGCAGATCCCCGTCCTCCTCCGCCTCATCCGCCTTCCGGCGCAGCTCCGCCGCCCGGTCCTTGTACTCCGTCATGCCGTTTCTGTAGATGGCCATGGCGTCGTCCATGGTGATCCGGGCCTGGCTGAGGGTGGGATTGTAGAGGGACACCCGGGCGCGGATCTCGCTGTACTCCAGGGTGTCGTCCAGGAGTTTTGCCTGAGTCTCCTCGTCGTAGTCGGAGAGGGAGGCGGCCCGGACAGCCCCCGGGGAGGCGGCCGCCAGAAGGGCGGCCAGCCCCAGGCAGCAGAGAGAGTTCCATTTCTGTCGTCTCATAGTCTGCAGATACCTCCTTCCTAGCCCAGGACCATATTGCCCCGAAGGGCCCAGTCGTAGGCGTCCATGGCGGACTGAAGGGCCAGCTCCTGGATGCGGAAATTGGCCTGGCTCTCCACGTAGGCGTTCCTGGCCTGAAGGTATTCCAGGCGGCTGATCATGCCGAGGCCATATTTTGTCTCGGCGGCCGCCATGTTCTTCTCCTCCAGCTCCAGGGCCGAGCGGGCCTGGTCATAGGTGTTCCGGGCCTGGAGCACCTGGCTGTAGAGATCGGTCAGGCCGGAGGCGATCTGCTGCTCCGTGTTGGCGATGGTCTGGCGCTGGATCTGCTGGTTGGCGGCATCGCTGGTGTTCTCCAGGGTCCGCTTGGCGATGAGCAGGGTGTAGTTGTTCTCCAGGGCCTTCTCCAGATCCGTCTCCGGGTTCATGGCGTCGATGCGGGTCACGTCCACCGGCGGCATCTGGGCGATCTCCGGCTCGGAGTTGTAAGCCCACCCGGTCATCACCTGCAGGTTCTGTTTCACCGACTGTATATTGCTCTCCGCGGAGATGACCCCCGCCTCCGCCGTCTTCACCGCCTCCCTGGCGGTGAGTACATCGTTCTCCGTGGCCATCCCCAGGGATGCCTGGGTCTCCACCGAGCGCAGGGACGCCTCCGCCAGCTCCTTCCCCGCCTCCGCCGTCTTCCGGTTCTCCAAGAGCTGATAGTACTGGCTCATCAGGTTCTGGGCAGTGCTGGAGAGGGACGCCTCCACCTGGTCGTACTGCCATTTGATGATCATGCCGTCGGAGACATTCTCGTCGGCCATCTTCTCCAGCTGTCTGGCCTGGGCCTGGGCCGTCTCCGCGGCGGAGTAGAGCATGGCGTACCCGGTGTCGTCCTCCGAGGGCCACACCACGCTGTCGTAGAGGGTCTGGGCCGCCTCCCGGTAGTCTTCGGCGATCTCATTGGCATCCTTGCCCCTGTAATCCCCGTAGGAGATCATGTTGTTCTGAACTGTGGAGTTGTACTCCCGGATCAGATCCGGGATCTCCTCATATTCCAGGGTGTTGTCCCGCAGCCGCTCCCACTCCTCCGGGGTCCTGGCAAATTCCGGGCTGGCCGCCAGGGCGCCCGCGGGCGCGGCCCCCGCCAGGGCCGCCGCCAGGGAGAGGGTCAGAAATCCCCTCCAACCGGTGCCTGTCTTCTTCATCTATCTATTCCTCCTCGTCAATCGTCATTCCACACTTCCCGCTTCTTCTGCCGGTTCATCAGCGTATAGTAGATGGGCAGCATCAGCAGGGAGAGAATGGTGGAAGCAGTCAGTCCGCCCACGTTCACCAGGGCCAGACCCTGCAGCATTTCACCGCTGTCCCCATAGGCCAGACACATGGGCACCATGGAGATAACCGTGGTCAGCGTCGTCATCAGGATGGGGCGGAGTCTGGTGGCTCCCGCCTCAATCAGGGCCGTCTTCATATCCATCTCCGCCCGGTACTGGTTCACGGTGTCCACATAGAGGATGCCGTTGTTTACCACCGTTCCGGCCAGCATCAGAAATCCCAGCAGGGACGGCATGCTGACGCTGGCGTCGGCGATCCACAGAAAGCCGAAGGCGCCGATCAGGGAGAACGGGATGGTGGTCATCACCATGAAGGAGAACTTGGGCGATTCAAACTGAGCCGCCATGACCACAAACACCAGGAAGACGGCGATGGCGATGGCCTGGAACAGGGCCGTGAACTCCTCGATCATCATCTCGTCCACCGCATTGGCGGCGGTGTGAATGTTGGCCGTCATATTGGGGGAGACCACCTCGTCCGTCAGCGCCTGCCTGGCGGCGTTCCGATCGCTGTCCGCCAGATCCGTGTAGTCGGCGGAGATGGTCACCTGGTACTGCTTGTCGCTGCGGACAATGCTCTGGGGGCTGTCCTCAAAGACCACGTCCGCTACATCCGTCAGGGCCACATTCTGACCCATGGCGTTGGTGAGCACAATGCCCTGCACCTGGTCGATGGTCTCGTACTCCTCCCTGGGGTACTCCACCATGACGCTCACGTCCTCGCCGTCCACCTCCAGGGTGGTGGCCTCCACGCCGGAGAGCATGTTGTTCACCGTGGCGCCGATCTGGGCCGCGCTCAGGCCCTCCGCCGCCGCCTTGATGGGATCCACGTTGATCTTCACCAGGGGGGCAGAGTTCTCCAGGGTGGAGTGCACATCCGTCACGTCCGTTCTCCCCTGAAGCTCCTCCACAATCCGGTTGGAGGCCGCCTTCAGCTCGTCGTAGTCCGTGCTCTCCAGGATGAAGTCCACGGAATCGCTGCTGGTGGTCATGGCGCTCATGGTGGAGTAGGCCTCCGCCGAGGCGTTGCAGTCGGCGAAGGTGCCCAGATGGCGGTTCCACTCCCTGGCGATCTCCTTGGTCTCCCGGGAACGGTCGTCCTTTAAGTAGGCCGTGAGGGAGGCGCCGGAGCCGCCGGTGAGGCTGGTCATGCCGGAGCCGCCGTAGGTCAGGCTGTAGGAGTCCAGATCCGGATCCTGGGTGATATAGGCCTCCACCTCCCGCAGGATGGCGTCCGCCCGGTCAAGGGTCAGCCCGGGGCGCATCTCCACGGACACGGAAATCTGTCCCTCGTCCGTCTCAGGGACCAGCTCCATCCGCAGCTGGGACGCCGCCAGGAAGGACAAAATCAGCAGGCCGACGGTGGTGAGCATAACCGTTTTCTTTTTGGGCAGCAGCTTCTCCATGATCCCGCGGTAGCCGTTCTGCAGCCATTTCACCCAGCCGGACAGGGGAGCCGTCTGCTTCTCCTTGGGCCGGTAGAACATGTAGCACAGGGGCACCACCGTCATGGCGGAGATCAGGGAGGCCAGCATACAGAACACGATGGTGAAGCCCAGGGGCTTAAACATCTGTCCGGATAATCCCTCCAGCATGGCCAGGGGCAGGAACACCACGCAGGTGGTGGCCGTGGAGCCGATGATGGAGTTTACCACGATGTTGGTCCCCTCCAGGGCCGCCTTATAGTATTCTTTGAATCCCACCTTATCCGTGGCGCGGAAGCAGCTCTCCAGCACCACGATGGAGTTGTCCACCATCATGCCCACGCCCAGCACAAGGCTTCCCAGGGTGATGACGTTCAGAGAGAAATCCATCAGGTGCATGAGGATCAGGGCCGACAGGATGGAGATGGGGATGGACGTTCCCACGATCAGGGACGCCTTGATCTCCCCGAAAAACAGCAGGATGATCACCATGGAGATGATCACTGCTATGATCATAGTCTGGTACACCGACGACAGGGAGGACTGAATGCTGTCGCTGGTGTCGTAGATGGTGGTCACCTTCAGGCTGGGGGTGGCCGCCGTCAGCCTGGCAACCTCCCGGTTCACGTCCTCCGCCATCTCCATCGCGCTGGCGTCCTGCTGCTTCTGCAGGGAGATGGTCATGGTGTCCTCGCCGTTGTAGCGGCCGATGGCGGACGCCTCGTCCAGGGCATAGCCCACGTTGGCCACGTCCTCCAGGTAAATGATGTCGCCGCTCCCCACGGTGATGGGGATGGACTTTAAGCTGTCCACCGTGTCAAACTCCTGGCCGGTGGTCACGGAGAGATCCTGGGTGCCCACCTGGGCGGAGCCCGCCGGGTAGGACAGGCTGGAGCTGGCCAGGGCGGTCACCAGGGAATTCATGGACAGGTGATACTGGTTCAGCTTCTCCGGGATGATCTCCACCTGGATGTACTGTTCCTGTCCGCCGCTGACCTCCACGTTGGCCACGGAGGAGAGCCGCTCCAGCTCCGGCACCAGCTCATTGTTCACATAGTTGTAGAGGTTTGCCGCCTCACTGTTGTTCACGGACAGCATCATGCTGGCCGTGTTGTTGATGTTGAAGGAGATCACGCTGGGCGTCTCCACGTCGTCCGGGAGATCCAGGATGTCGATCTGCTTTTTCAGGTCGTCGTAGGCCTGATCCATGTCCGTGCCGTACTCATACTCCAGGAGCACCAGGGACATGTTCTCCGCAGAGTAGGAGGTGACGCCGTCGATTCCGCTCAGGGTTCCCACCGCGTCCTCCACCGGCTTGGTCACCAGCTCCGTCACATCGTCCGGGCTGGCCCCGGGATACACCCCCACGATTACCATCATGGGCATATCCATCTCCGGCATCAGCTCCGTGGTGGAGGAAAATACGGACATCAGTCCAAATACGATCAGGCAAAGGATCACCAGCACTGTGGTGACCGGCCGCTTTAATACCGCTTTCGTCAAACCCATCTGTTCCAGTCCTCCTTACTGCCCGTTCGCGGCGGTCTCGCCCGCCGCAGCGTCTGTCACTGCCGCATCTGCCGCCGCCTCATTTTCTGCAGCGGCGGTCTCCGTCTCCCCGCCGGCTGCGGGCGCCTCGTCGGTCTGCCCCGCATCAGAAGCCCCGCCGGCTGCGGGCGCCTCCTCCAGGGTCGCCGGCGCCCCGTCGTAGAGCTCTGAGTTCCAGGTGGTCAGCACCATGGTGCTCCCGTCCACCCCGGACAGGATCTGAGCCGTCTCCGAGTCGTAGATGCCCACCTCCACCGGCACCTTGTGAACGATCCCGTCCTCATATGTATACACGTAGGCGTCGCCGCCCTCGTAGTAGATGGTGTCCACCGGGAGCGTCATCACGTTGACCGCCTGGTCGGAGATCACGGACAATTTCACCGTGGTCCCCGTGGCCAGCCCCTGGGCAGCGGGCACCGCACCCTTCACGTCGAAGAGGCCGGTGGAGGCGTTCACCATGGTGCTCACCTCGGTGATGCTCCCCTCGTACTCACTTCCCCCCTTCTCCACCTTCAGGGGATCCCCCGGCGCCAGGCCGGCGGCGATCTTCTCCGGCACGGCAAAGCTCACGCTCATCCCCTCGCCGCCGGAGATGACGCACACCGGGGCCGTCTGGGAAATCATGTCGTGAACCTCCGGGCTGAAGCTCTCGATCACGCCGGCGATGGGGGCTGTGATGGTGGTGAACTCCGCCTGGGTGTCATAGTTCAGTTTGGCCGCGTCGTACTGCAGCTGGGCCTGGGTGGCCGCCGACACCACCTGCTCGTAGGCCTGGGCGGAGATATCCCCGCTGTTATAGAGGGCCTGCATCCTGGCGAGGTTGGTCTGGGCATCCGCAAGGGACACCCGGGCTGTCTCCATGGTAATCCTGGCGCTCTCCAGCTGCCGGTTGTCGATGGTGAGAAGGGCCTGGCCCTGCTGCACATGATCTCCTGTCTTCACATGGACCTCCGTCACCTCCCCCGCCAGCTTGGGAATCACCGATACCATGTCCGACGGCTCCACAGTGCCGGTCAGCTCCCTATACAGGGTGACGCTCCCCGTCCTGGGCGTCTCCGCCCGCACCACCGGCGGCGTGGCCGGATCCGCAACCTCAGCTTTCCTAAAAAACCGGGGCGTCACAAGGAGAGCCAGCACCCCCACTACCACAACTCCAGTTATGATTTTTGCACGTTTCTTCATAATGTCCTCCCGCTTTCCTGTTCTGCTTCCGGGCGCCTCTGCGCCCCATTCTTTAAAATATTCAGCTTCCTCTGAAATGACCGCTCCACCGTCTCGATGGCCTCTCCGTCCTTATACCGCTGGCCGAAGGCGATGAGGATGGCCGCCATGCACATCTCCACCAGCAGGTAGAAGTCCTCCGAGGACTCCACCCTCAGCCCGCTCCTGTCCACGTGCTCGTAGAGCCACTCGTCCATGTTCCTGCCGTCCCCAAAATCCTCCCGGAGAATCTTGAGGAACTTCTCCGCCTCCGCGTAGGGAAGCACATTCTGAAACAGCCTGGCCAGCTGCTCGCTGTACTTCCGGTACACCACCTGGTGAAACAGATCCACCATCATTTTCCAGAAATCTCCCCGGTTCATTTCCAGGCTCTCAATGCAAAAATCCTGAAACTGACGTTTCGTATCCTGAAATATATAACGAAGCACATCCATTTTATCTTCAAAATACGTGTAAAAACTGCCCCTGGATATTTCCGCATTCTTGATGATCTGGTTGATGGACACCTTGTCGAAGGGAACCATGGAAAATTCATCCACGGCCGCCTCGAGGATCACCTTTTTCTTCTCATCCGGAAGTCTGATAAACCGCTCTGTAGGCATCTCTAACCCCGCTTTCCCTGTCTGTGTATCGCCCTCTGCCCGGCTGCCGGCGGTCCGTTTCTCCCCCGTCGAGGCCATTTTCCCCTGCCTGGAAGCTCCTTTTGGCCGCACGGCTCCCGTCAGATGACAACCTGTCACCATTATAATGACAACCTGTCACCCTGTCAATTCGCTCCCGTCAGATTTCACATTTTTTTCATATTTCATATCCTGCAGCCCTGTGAAGCAAAAAAGAAGTTTCATTAAACAAAAACGGCGCGGGCCGGGGCAGCCCCGGGATCTCCCCCAAGAGCCGCCGCCAGTCCGCGCCGCAGCACGTCAAACGTCCGTATTGTATTCTGTTATCTCTGGCGATCCAGCATCTCCTTTAACGCCTCGTCGCTCTCGTCCACCCAGACATCCTCCTCGTCGGCGTCAAGGCCCAGAAACTGAGCCAGGCGCCTCTCGTCATCGCTCTCGTTCCACTCCTCGATGTAGAGGTCGATGTCCTCAAAGGGGATCTCCCCCGCCAGATACCGCTCCTTAAATGTCATGCGTTCTCCTTCTCCGTGATATTTCTCGCCACGGTGATCTCCTGGTTGTCGATGTGCTCCCGCACGGCCTCCTTGGCCTCCGCCACCTTCCGCTCCCGGACGGTCTTCAGGATCTTCTCGTGCTCCAGCACCAGGATCTTCCGTTTATCCTCATCCTTGATGTATTCCAGGCGGTAGCGGTACATCTGCTCCCGGAGATTGTTGAGCATCTGGATCAGCTTGGCGTTCTGCGTTCCCTCGTAGATCACGTCGTGGAAGTGCTCGTCCGTCTCGGCGATCTTCATGGCATCCCCCTCGGCGATAGCCTTCTTGAAATCCTCCTGGGCTTTCTGGAGATTTCCCACCTCCTCCTCGGACATTCTCTGGCAGGCCAGCTCGATGGCCAGCTCCTCCAGGGCGCGGCGCACCTCCAGCACATCCCGCAGGCTTCTGGCGGAGATCTTTGCCACCTCAGCTCCCTTTCTGGGGATCATGAGCACCAGGCCCTCCAGCTCCAGCTTGCGGATGGCCTCACGGATCGGGGTCCGGCTCACGCCCAGGCGCTCCGCCAGCTGGATCTCCATCAGCCGCTCCCCCGGCTCCAGCTCCCCCTTCAGGATCGCCTGGCGCAGGGTGTTGAACACCACATCCCGCAGAGGCAGATATTCATTCATCGTAACCTTCAGATTATAATCCATTGGAAACCTCCCTGTTATTGAAAAAATCCGTGACATACAGCTGGCGGACCTGACTGGAAAGCCGCCCGTTCCTGAGCGCCCAGTAGGCCTTCTTCGCCGCCTTCTCGCTCTCAAAAAGGCCGAACACCGTGGGACCGCTGCCGCTCATCATGGCGTTCAGCGCCCCGTATTTCTTCATGACCGCCTTTATGTCGCCGATCACCGGATAGCGCTTCTCCGTCACCAGCTCCAGCACGTTGCCCATCCTGCCCGCCATCTCCCGCAGGTCGCCCCGCCGGATGGCCTCGGCGATGCCGTCGATGTCCGGGTGGTCCTCCGGGCGCAGCCCGTTGGCGTTCAGATTGGTGTACACCCATTTGGTGGACACGCTGACCCGGGGCTTTGCCAGGAGCACCGCGCACTGGGGCGCGGGCGGCAGGGGCGTGAGGATCTCGCCGATCCCCTCGGAGAGGGCCGTCCCCCTCATCAGGCAGTAGGGCACATCCGCGCCGATGGTGACGCCCCGCTTTTTTAGCTCCTCCATGGACAATCCCAGCCCGAACATGCGGTTGACCCCGAAGAGGACCGCCGCCGCGTCGCTGCTGCCCCCGGCCATGCCCGCCGCCACAGGGATCATCTTTTTCAGGCGGATGCTGATCCCGCCGGGCAGGGAAAATTCCCGCATCAGCAGTTCAGCCGCCTTCCACACCAGATTATTTTCATTATTTGGCAGATAGCAGAGATTGGTCTCCACCCGGATTCCCGGCTGATCCAGCAGCTTCAGGTCGATGCTGTCGTAGAGTCCCACCGTCTGCATGATCATTTTCACCTCGTGATAGCCGTCCTCCCGCCTGCGGAGGACGTCCAGACCCAGGTTGATCTTTCCGTGGGCCTTCAGCTTCATACGCTTGATCATGGCATTTCCATCCCGTTGTATTTTTACATTTTATTGTATACAATATATTATATCCCAAAGATTTGGAAAGCACAAGCCCCTGAAGGGGGATTTTTCCTCTTTTTCGCCGATTTTAAATTGCTTTTTTGTTCTGAATCAGGTACAAAATCTCCTTCTCCTCCCTGAAGACCTGAAATCCCAGCCGTCCAGCCAGACGCAGGGAGGGGGTGTTGTCCCGATGGATTCTCGCCCACACCGGCAGGCCGAGCTCCCGGCGCTCCCACTCCAGCACCGCCCGGCAGCTCTCCAGGCCGTACCCCCTTCTCCGCCACGGCGCAAAGATGTGGTATCCCAGCTCCAGGCCGTCCAAGTCCTCCGCCGGCGGGCCAAACCCTGCCATCCCCACCAGGCGTCCGCTCTCCTTGTCCGTCACCGCCCAGATGCCGTACTGGCAGAATCCGTACTGCTGCCCTATGTAGGCCCGCAGCTTCTCCCTGTCCTGGAAAATCCCATCCCCCGGTCCCCCCGTCTCCCCGGGCGGGATGCTGTCCGCGTCGGACTCCGCAAACTCCCGGATGATGAGTCTCTCTGTGCGGCAGATCTCCCAGGGTAGGCCCAACTTTCTGCGAACCACCCGCTGCAAAAACTCCTCGTCCGCGTCCTCCGGGCTCTCCACCGCGAAGGCGGCGGGGAGAAATTCCCCATTCTTTCCATCCCAGACGGCGACGGAGGCCCTCCCGGCCGCGCTGGCAGCCAGGAGAGCCTCCCTCTCGTCGGAAATCACCACGGTGTGGCTCTCGCCGTTCACCGTCACCTTCCGCTCTTCCCTCATAATGTTATGCCTTCTCCGGCTCCGGATAGTCCACCCCGAAGGTCTCCACCGTCATTTTCTTGATCTTCTGCTCCTTCATGGGGCGATCGCTGTAGTCGGTTCTCACCTCGGCGATCCGGTTCACCGCGTCCATGCCCTCCGTCACCTTTCCGAAGGCCGCGTACGCCCCGTCCAGATGGGGAGCCGCCTTGTGCATGATGAAGAACTGGGATCCGGCGCTGTCCGGGTGCATGGCGCGGGCCATGGAGAGCACTCCCTCCGTGTGCTTTAAGTCATTGGCGAAGCCGTTCTGGGCGAACTCGCCACGGATGCTGTAGCCAGGACCGCCCATGCCGGTTCCCTGGGGGCAGCCGCCCTGGATCATAAATCCCCGGATCACCCGGTGGAAAATCAGGCCGTCATAGTAGCCCTTCTTCACCAGGCTGATGAAATTGTTCACGGTGTTGGGAGCCTTCTCCGGGTAAAGCTCCGCCTTTATCACATCTCCGTTCTCCATCTCGATGGTCACAACTGGATTGTTCATGGTTAATTTTCTCCTTTTCCCCGCAGCCCGGGGCCGCAGACTGTATTTTCCGCCTTGATATGCAAGCGTTCCTTTTATACTATACCATTTGCATGGGGTGCGTACAACCGGAAATTCTTCTGTTCACATTTTGTTCAAAATATATTTAAAAACCATTTACACAATCAACATTTTTTCTTCATGTTTGCTATCTATACTACAACCATAGACAGCAAGAGCTGCTATGAGTTACAAGATTTTTTTCATAATACTTGGGCTGATTTGCATCAGCTCTCCTCCCTTTTTTATAATATGAATTAATCCGGACGGCGCGGGGCCTCCGGATTTTTTCGTCGTGTCAGATTGTTTTTCGCTCTTCTATTTTCTGCTCTTCTATTGTCCGTCCTTCCCCGCCCGGACTTTACGCCCGGATCAGGACATAGATCATGTAGACCGCGTACATCCCCACCATGAGAATCCCGTGGGCGCGGGTGTAGCACATCTTCCTCCTCCCCATGGCCCAGCAGACGCAGCTGACCAAAATCAGGCAGATCAGGTCGTAGACGGTGGATACCGTCACCTGGATGGGGCTCACGCTGGACGACACCCCCATAATCAGCAGGATGTTGAAGATATTGGAGCCGATCACATTTCCCAGGGCCAGGCCGTTCTCCCCCTTCCTGGCGGCCACCATGCTGGTCACCAGCTCCGGCAGGGAGGTCCCCAGGGCCACCACCGTCAGGCCGATGAGGTTCTCGCTGAGGCCGAAGGCCGACGCCAGGGCGCTGGCGCAGTCCACCACCATGCCGCTCCCCAGAACCACCGCCCCCAGGCCCGCCGCTATGTAGACTGCGCTCAGGGGGGCGGAGAGGGAGCGGCGCTCCTTCTGGGCACTCCTCCGCTCCCTCACGGCGGTCTGGAACACGTGATAGAGGAAGTAGGCGAACAGAGCCAGCATCACTGCCCCGTCAATCCGGCCCATCTGCCGGTCGAAGGCGGTCATGGCTAGCATCACCACGGAAACCGCGATGGAGAAAAAGAAATCCCAGTTCATCAGTCCCCGGTCAACGGGCATGGCGGTCGCCATGCTGCTCAGCCCCGTGACCATCAGGAGGTTGAACATGTTGGAGCCGATGACGTTGCCCAGGGCGATCCCGTTGCTTCCGGCAAGCGCCGCGGTGACGCTCACCGCCAGCTCCGGGGCGCTGGTGCCGAAGGCCACCACCGTCAGGCCGATGACGGCAGCCGGCACCCGCAGCAGCCGGGCGGCCGATGCACTGCCCTCCACAAAAAGATCCGCGCCCTTCACCAGCAGCACAAATCCCACCATCAGCCATATCAAAATCGTCGCCATTTCCAACTCAACTTCCTCTCAGCTAGTGTCCCCCCGGTTTCCGCGGAAACCAGGATGAAAATTTTTCCAAAGTATACTGAAAAAAACCGTTTCTGTCAAGGAATGTTTTGGAGCACCTCCCTGCGCAGAAGGAAGAGGGCAGCCAGGTTGGGGAGGGCCATCAGGCCGTTTAAGATGTCCGACAGCCCCCACACCACCTCCAGCCTGGCCAGACACCCCAGGAAAACAGCGTTCAGGTACAGGGCCATATAGATCCGCCTTCCCGCCGCCGACGGAATCCTGGCCCGGGCGATGAGCCAGGAAAATGCCTGCCGCCCCATGCAGAACCAGGCAGTGAGGGTGGCGAAAGCGAAGACGATCATGGATCCGGACACCAGATATTCCCCCAGGACTCCCAGGGTCTCCCCAAAGCAGCTGGCGGCGAGCGCCGCCCCGTCAAGCCCTGCCCCCGCATCCCCGGCGGTGAGAATCACCAGGGCGGTGAGGGTGCAGATCACAATCGTGTCGAAGAACACCTCGAACATGGCCCACATCCCCTGCCCGCAGGCGTCCCCGTCCTCCGCGGCCCCGTGGAGGATGGCCAGGGTTCCCAGCCCCGCCTCGTTGGAGAACACCCCCCTGGAGATCCCGCTTCGGAGACTTCTGCTCACCAGAAAGCCGGCGGCTCCCCCGGAGGCCGCCGGCAGGGAGAAGGCGGAGCGAAGGATGGAGACCGCCGCTCCCGGAAGCCGCTCCCAGTTGGCGAGAATCACAGCCAGGGAAAAGAACAGGTAGATGCCGGAGGCCGCTGGTATCAGCTTGGCGGAGAGGGAGGCGATCCGCTCCGTCCCCCCGGCGACCACCGCCCCCACAAGGATCACCGCCCCAATGGCTGTGACCGCAGGCGGCACGTGAAAGGTGTGGGCGGCAGCCTCCGCCATGGAGTTGGCCTGCACCATGCTGCCCATGCCCAGGGAGGACATGGCGCAGAAAAAGCTGTAGAGAAGTCCCAGGGCCGGCAGCTTCAGCCTGTCCTCCAGAACCACCATGGGACCGCAGACCCAGGCTCCATTTTCCCTCCTTCTGTACCGCACCCCCAGCCAGGTCTCCCCGTAGGCCGTCATCATGCCGATGATCGCGGAGACCCACATCCAGAAGATAGCCCCCGGACCTCCCGCCGTCAGGGCGGTGGCCACCCCCACAATATTCCCTGTGCCTATGGTGGCCGCCAGGGCCGTGCAGGCCGTCTGGAAGGAGGTGACGCCCCCCGTCCCCGTTTTCTCCCCGCCCCTCCCCAGCGTCCCCGCCGTCCGGCTCCACCACAGGGGGGCCCGGCGCAGCTGGAACCATCCGCTCCCTGCGGTCAGCCAGACTCCCATCCCCAGGAGCGCCGCCAGCATCCACGGCCCCCAGACCAGCTCCTGCAGTCCCTGTATCATTTCCATCCCCCTCAAACACAGCTTTTTTATCGCATTTTATGAACGGGTATGGTATACTTATTCACATAAGATCATTTCGGGAAGGGAGGAATTCCATGCCTGGTTTTACCACCCATTACATCATGGGTATGAAAGCATACAACGATATGAACTGCCGCCCTCTGAAGCACATCATCGCCAAGTACCGCTGGCTCTACCAGCTGGGGCTTCAGGGGCCGGACATGTTCTTCTACAACATCCCCATTCTCCGCCATCGGGACTATCGGAATGTGGGATCCTATATGCACGAGCACCATGTCAACGATTTTTTCCGCGTCTACCTCTCCCACCTGGCGTCCCTAAAGTCCAGGCAGCAGAGGGAGCAGGGCATCTCCTACCTGGCCGGGTTCATGTGCCACTACGTGGGGGATTCCATCTGCCACCCCTACGTGTACGGGCGGATCGGCTATGACATCCACAATCCGTCCACCCACCACCACGGGCAGCACGCTTCCCTGGAGACAGACATCGACGCCCTGCTGCTAAAGGCATACAAAAAGAAAAAGCCGTCCCAGTTCAACCAGGCGGCCACCATCTGCCTGAATCCCCAGGAGACCCAGTTTCTCTCCCGCTTTCTGGCAGAGTGCATCAATGAAACCTACTACCCCATCACCTACCGGAACAACTTCCAGGTGACACCCCGCATGGTCCACCGCTCCATCCTGGCCATGCGCTTCGGCTGCCGCACCCTGGCGGACAAGTCCGGCCGGAAGAAGAACAGCATCGAGTTTGTGGAGTCCCTGTTTTTGAAAAATCCCATCGCCTCCACCAAGCTGGTGACAGACGAGGTCTCCGACCCCCGCAGATGCCTGAACCTGGACCGGGAGATCTGGTGCAACCCCTGGGACAAATCCCTGGCGTCAAAGGCCACCTTCCCGGAGCTGTTTCACCAGTCCCTGTCCAAGTGCAGCCTGGTCTACTACCTTCTGAACCAGTGCCTTGTGTCCAAGGTTCCACTGGACCAGCAGGATTTCCACCTGCTGCTGAAGGAGCTGGGAAATCACTCCTACCACAGCGGCCTGGATGTGGTGGACTGAGCGCAGCGGATCGATTCCCTCGGGCCAGGTTCCCTCGGACAAAAAAAGTGTGCGCTCCCGCGCACACTTTTTCTCTTGCTCTATTGGATGATCTGATCCCCGTCCTTGATGCAGTAGTGTCTGGTGACTCCCATCTTCTCCATCCACCACCTGGTCTCCGCCGTCCTCCAGGGACCGCTGCCGGGACCTCCGCCGTTGTCGTTGTCCCAGAGCCACTGAGGCGTGGGCCACAGGCAGATCTCCGGCCTCACCGTCTGGTAGAAGCTCTCCCCCACCCCGTTCTGGCCGTGGTGGGCCATCTGGACAATGTCGCACTTCAGCCCCTCTCCGCTCCAGTCCTGCAAAAGCAGGTCGCCGCCGTTCAGGCCCATATCTCCCAGATAGAGAATGTCCCTGCCGCCCACGTGCACCATGTAGGCCACGGAGGCGTTGTTGCCGCTATCCACAGAGAGCAGGTACCGGCGGTTCAGCACCGTGATCACGGCGTCCCCCGCCGCGATCTGCGTCCCCTTGCTGATGTCGTCGTGGCGTTTCTCCTGGGGAAATTTCTGGATGGCGTCCATAAAGGCCGCCGCGGTCTGCGTCCTGGTGGGATCGTTGGCGTCGTACCAGTCCTGTCCCGCCACGGAGTAGTAGATGCCGTCGATCTCAAGGGGCGGCTGCTCCATGTTCAGGATGGTGATCAGCGCCCCCACATGGTCATTGTGCAGGTGGGTGACCAGCCATGCGTTCACCCGCCCCCCCATGGACTGCACCGTCTCGATCAGATGGGGAGCGTCCTCCGGCGTGCCGCCGTCCACCACAATCACACTGCCGTCCACCGTTTGAATGACGGAGGAGAGCATCTGGCTGGCTCCCTGGTTGGCCAAGAGCATCAGCTTCGCCCCGCCCAGGTATGCCCCCTGGGACTCCCCGGCCGGCTGCCCCGCCGGCACTGTGGGGTCCGCCGGCACCGTGGGATCCGCCGGCACCGTGGGATCCGCCGGCACTGTGGGATCCGCCGGCACCGTGGGATCCGCCGGCACTGTGGGGTCCGCCGGCTGCGTCCCGTCATCCTGGGAAGCCGACGCCCCAGTCTCCGCCGGCACGGCCGGCTCCTGGGATGTCCCCGGCGCAGCCGGCTCCTGAGATGCATCCGGTCCCGCCGGCTCTTCGGAAGCCCCCGCCGGGATGGGCGGCGCCTCCATAACCGGCATGGAGAGAATCTCTATTCCGCTCTTTTTTATCTCCAGGCCATCCGGCAGATCGCAGGGGGCCCCGCCCCCCGCCCCGGTCAAAAGCAGCAGACCGAAGGCCGCCAGAATGGCCGCGTAAACCCTGCGCCCCCGCATACGGCGCCTACTCTTCCGTTGCGGCTGTGGCTGTCTCCAGCTCGGCCTTCGTGTAGTTGGGCTCCACCGGTCTCTCCTGGCCCGGCACGATGGCGTCGTCCACCAGCCAGGTCCGCTCCTCGTCCGCCGTGCTCTCCGGCATCACGTAGATCCACACCACATTCTCCTGGGAGAACTTGCCGTACATGCTGGTTCCGTCATTCTGATAGGAAAAATCCTGCATGGCAACGCTGTCGTTCAGCGCCTTGATGATGGCCGTGGCGTACTCGGCCGCCTCCTCCTTGCTGACCCCGTCCTCCACGGTGACCATCATGTAGGCGTTGCCGTCCTCCACGTAAAAATCTATATTTTTCCCGTAAGGATAGTCGTCGGACTCCACAAACTCCTCGTCCAGCTCATCCTGAACCTGGCTCCAGTCGATCTGAATTCCCTCTATAATCTCTGTCTCCGGGACCGCCGGGCCGGTGGGATCCAAAATTGTGCTCTCCGTACAGCCGGCGAGAAAAGCCGCGCAGCCCAGAGCAATCAGCAATAATCTCTTCATCTGTCTGTTCCTCCTTTTTCTGTCCTAGTATTATATCGGATGTCCCCGCTTTTTTATAGGG
>DXEU01000149.1 GCA_019114845.1 Candidatus Lachnoclostridium stercoripullorum
TTCGCCCCCATTTTCAGGGACGAATGGATGGATTTAATGCGGTTGTTTTTCCGCAGGTGCGGTTTTGCGTCCAGATTGCTGACTGCGGAGATGCGTCCGATTTTTTCAGAGATCGAAGATACGCGGGATAGTATCTCGTCTGTAATTGTGAAGGAGGGGGTCTTTTCTCTCATAATTTTATTCATCCAGCCACGCGATTTCCGTGAACGGGAAATAGCGGAACAGCACCTTGGCGATGATCTGGTCCTTCTCCACGTAGTGGTTGCGCCAGTATCTGGCGTCGGAGGAGTAGTTCCGGTTGTCTCCCATCATGAAATAGCAGCCCTCCGGCACCTCGAAGTGCATGGGCTCCTCGGGAATCATGGGTTCCCGAATGTAGGGCTCGTCCAGGGCCTCCCCGTCAATGAAAACCTGGCCATTCTCGATATCCACCGTTTCCCCCGGCAGGCCGATGACCCGCTTCACATAGAGGGTTTTGCCCGTGGGGTCGTCGGGGAAGTGGAAGATGGCGATGTCCCCCCGCTCCGGGTCGTGGAGCCGGTAGGACAGGCGGGAGCCGATGACCCGGTCCCCGGTCATGATGGTGTTCTCCATGGAGCCGCTGGGCACCCGGCTGTTGGCGATGATAAAGGTATTCAGAAAAAAGGCGATGGCCGCCGCCACCACGATGATCCAGATCCAGCTGAGAATCTCCTTCTTCAGGGAGAATGGCTCCTTCTCCTGGGCTTCCTTTTCTTTATTTTCCATTCTATATTCACGATCCTTTCCGATATCCATTCCTTATATTTACCAGCATCAGTTTATATGAGAAATTCCGGAAGTGCAAGGGGTTTTCGGAAATGGTCATAAAATTTTCATATTTTGCCGGAAATATCCATGGAAAAAGGAGGGGCAGTTCCCTTATAATAGACGGAAGAACCACATCGGGAGGAGACATCATGAGGACGGAGAGCAAGAAGAACCGGCGCTTTGCCGCCGCCGGAGCGGCCTTTCTGGGGGCATCCCTGCTCCTTTTATGGGCAGCGAGAGAATTTCCGGGCTTTGCCGACTGGTACACGGTCCACATTTACCCCGTCTGGGTGGGAATGTTTGGCCGGATCTTCGGCGTGCTCCCTTTTTCCGCCGCAGAGATTGGCCTGTACCTGCTGGCGGGGGCGGCCGCCCTGTACATAATAAGGAGCTGGAGGAGACCGGAGGACATCGGAGCACGTGCACTCTTTTTGGCGGGAGCGCTGTTTTTGTCCTACAGTTTAAACTGCGGGGTCAATTACTCCTGCCGCCCATTCTCCGCCGACCTCCCCTACGGCCGGGAGGAGAGAACGGAGGAGGAGCTGGCGGAGCTCTGCGCCTACCTGGCAGAGCAGGCCAACCGCCTCGCAGACTGGGCCGGTGTCTCCCTGACGCCGGGGGAGTACGCGGCGGAGGGCAGGGCGGCCATGGGGAAGCTGGGGGAAGAGTACCCCAGGCTGGCCGGATATTATCCCCAGCCCAAGTATCTGACCTTCCCCTGGATTCTGTCGGTGCAGCAGCTGTCGGGAGTCTACTCCCCCTTCACCGTGGAGGCCAACTACAACAACGCCATGGTCTCCTACAACATCCCCCACACCATCTGCCATGAGCTGTCCCACCTCAAGGGCTTTATGCGGGAGGACGAGGCCAATTTCATCGGCTTTCTGGCCTGCCTGGAGTCGGACAGCCCCGCCTTCGCCTACAGCGGCTACACCATGGGGTGGATCTACGCCGGAAATGCCCTGGCGAAGGTGAACCCGGAGGCCTACCTTCAGATCCGCAGCCGCCTGGATGAGAGAATTCTGGCGGATCTGGAGGCCAACAACCGGTTCTGGGACCGGTACGAGGGGAAGGTGGCCGACGCGGCGGAGGCCGTCAACGACACCTACCTGAAGGCCAACCGCCAGGAGCACGGGGTGGCCAGCTACGGCATGGTGGTGGATCTGATGCTGGGCTGGTACGGCCAGATGGACAATTGACATTTCTCCCCGGCCTACCGTATACTGGACATAATAGACACGGATCTCTGCGACACTTTTTACAGACGGATGGAAATTCGGCGGAAAGGATTGACAAATATGGATTTGGAAAAATTGTATGACAATCTTCCGGGGCCACCGGACACGGTGCTGATCATCGACGACGATGAGATCAACCGGGCAATTCTCGACAATCTGTTCTCGGACACCTACGTGATTCGGGAGGCGGAAAACGGCCGTGTGGGCCTGGAGAAGCTGCTGGAGGAGAGGGAGCGGATCTGCGCCGTCCTCCTGGACGTGATGATGCCGGAGATGGACGGGCTTCAGGTGATGCAGGAAATCAGCCGGAGAAATCTCCAGACCCAGATCCCCGTATTTCTCATCACCGCGGAGGCCAGCGACACGGTGATGCGGGAGGCGTACCAGCTGGGGGTGATGGACGTGATCAGCAAGCCGGTGATCCCCTACGTGGTCAAGCGGCGGGTCAACTCCGTGGTGGAGCTCTACCAGGCCAGAAAGCGGCTGGGAAATGTGGTGGATCAGCAGCAGTCGGAGCTCCTCAAGCAGGCTAAGCTGATCATCGACCTGAACATGGGGATGATCGAGTCCCTGTCCACCGCCATCGAGTTCCGCAGCGGCGAGTCCGGGGAGCACGTCCGGAGAATCCATGACATCACCAGACATATGCTGACCCACACCCCCCTGGGGGAGGGACTGTCCGGGGAGGAGATCCAGTGGATCGCCATGGCCTCCATCATGCACGATGTGGGCAAGATCGCCATCCCGGACGCCATTTTAAATAAACCGGGGAAATTGACGAAAGAAGAATATGAGATCATGAAGACCCATACGGTCCAGGGCGCCGCCCTGCTGGAGAAGATTCCCCAGATGCGGGAGCACGGGGCCTATGAGTATGCCTACGACATCGCCAGGCACCATCACGAGCGCTGGGACGGCCGGGGATACCCCGACGGCCTGAAGGGGGATGAGATCACCATATGGGCGCAGATTGTGTCCCTGGCGGACGTCTACGACGCCCTGGTGAGCAGCCGGGTGTACAAGGGGGCCTTCGACCGGGGGGAGGCCCTGCGGATGATCCGGGATGGGGAGTGCGGGGTGTTCAACCCCGAGCTGATCCGCAACTTTATGACGGTGGAGCCGGAGATATGGAAGGCGTATGACCAGAAACAGGAGGAGAGATAATGGACGAGAAAAAGAGACAGAGGCTGGAGGAGGCGGGAATCCGCGTGGAGGACGCCCTGGGCCGTTTTATGGGAAATGAGATGCTGCTTGAGAGATTCCTGGGGAAATTTCTGGAGGACAAGAGCTTTGGCCAGCTGCAGGAGGCGGTGGCTGCAGGCGACCGGGAGACGGCGCTGCGGGCCTCCCACACCCTGAAGGGGGTGTGCGGCAATCTGTCCATCAGCAGGCTCTATGAGCTGGCAGCCCGCCAGGTGGATCTGATGCGGGCAGAAAAATGGGAGGAGGCTGTGGCCATGATGCCGGAGATGGAAGAGGCGTACAGGACGGCTGCAGCGGCGATCCGGGGGTGACGGGCATGAAGAATCGCCAGAGACAGGCGGGGGTGAAGAGCCATTTCCGCAGGAATATGTACCTGTACAGCTTTATCCTGACGGTGCTGATCATTCTGGGAGCTCTGACCTTCTACCTGCTGAGGACGGAACTGTTAAAAAACACCCAGGATCTGGGGGACGCCCTGGCCAGAAGCTATTCCTCGGAGGAGAGGAACAACCTGACGGTCTACGAGACGCTCCTGGATTTCGGCACGGAGATTTACGACAGCCCCGGGCAGGCAGATCAGCCGGAGGAGGAGAAGGAGCAGATGCTGAAGATCTTCTTCCGCAGGATCGAGAACACCCTGGGGACGGGAAAGGTGAAACCCTACGCGGTGATCGGAGGGCGCATTGTGTCCCACAACTCCTGGGAGGGAGCCGGGGAATACGAGGCGGAGGAGACAGAGTGGTATCAGCGGGCCATGGAGGCCGGCGGGAAGGCGGCCTTTACGGGAGTCTACACGGACGCCGTCTACGGCCGGCCGGTGATCACCATCTCCAGGAAATGCGACAGCGCCGACGTGGTGCTGGCCCTGGACATTTTCCCCGAGAATTTCCAGTTTCAGTTCAACCCGCCGGACCTCCCGGAGAACGCCTCCTTCTACCTCTGCGATGAGAACGGCACCCTGATCTACGCCAAATCCGCCATGACAGACGACGAGGAGGAGGCGGGCCGCTACGCCCTGTCCATCCTGGAGAGCATCCGCAGAGGGGAGCAGGACAGCTATGACGCCTACATGCGGGACGCCGAGGGCAACCGCAGAGGCGTCTACTATGATTATCTGCCCAACGGCTGGATCTCCATCATCACCGTCCCCTTCGCCACCATTCTCCAGAAGTTAAACTATCTGGCGGCGGTGTTTTTGGGGATCGTGGGAGTCGGGTTTGTGGGCATCGCAGTTCTGGTGTGGCGGGACGCCCGCTTAAACGCCAGGGTGAGGCGGACCAACGAGACGGTGCGGGTGCTGGGCAACTCCTACTTTGCCCTGTACCGCATCAATTTCGCCAAGGGCACCTACGAGATGATCAAGGGCTCCGACTACGTGCGGGAGAGAATCCCCGAGGAGGGGGACTACAAGACCCTGCTGGAGGTCATGAAGGAGCTGATCGAGCCGGAGGCCTACGACGAATATATGGAGAATTTCTCCCTGGCCAGCATCCGCAGCCTGGTGGCCAGGCGCATGAGGGATTTCGGCGGAGATTTCCGGCGGCTCTTCGGGACCACCTACCGCTGGATGAACGTGCGGATGCTGTTCGACGAATCCCTCTCCCCGGAGGAGGTGGTGCTCTGCTTCCGGGAGGTGGAGGAGGAAAAACAGCGCCGCTTCCAGGAGCAGAAGCTGCTGGAGGAGGCCCTGGAGGCCTCCAGGAGAAGCGAGAAGAACAAGCACGCCTTTTTCAGCAACATGTCCCACGACATGAGGACCCCCTTAAATGCCATCATCGGGCTGTCAGAGCTGGTGCGGCAGAACCTGGGGGACCAGGAAAAGGTGTCCGATTATATGGATCAGATCGATCTGTCCAGCCGCCAGCTGCTCAGCCTGATCAACGACATCCTGGACATGTCCCGCATGGAGCAGGGCAAGGTGGCCCTGGATTACCAGCAGTTCAATCTGAAAAAATGTGTGGAGGACTGCGTCGCCACCTTCCGCATCCAGGCGCAGCTGGAGAAGAAAAATCTGGAACTGTCCTTCGACCTGGAGGACGAGACGGTGCTGGGGGATTCCGTCCGCATCAGCCAGATCATGAACAATCTCCTCTCCAACGCCCTCAAGTTCACCGGGGAGGGGGACGAGATCCGGGTGTCCGTCAGCCAGTTCGCCAACCAGAATGTGGCCAAGTACAAGATCGTGGTGGCGGACACCGGCATCGGCATGTCGAAGGACTTCCTGCCCCAGCTGTTTGAGCCCTACGCCAGGGAGACTCGCTTCGGCGTGAAGAAGGTCTCCGGGACGGGGCTGGGAATGCCCATCGTGAAGAATCTGGTGACCCAGATGAGCGGCCAGATCCACGTGGAGAGCGAGCTGGGAAAGGGCACCGCCTTCACCATCGTGATTCCCTTTGAGGCGGTGAAGGAGGAGAAGGAGGAGAAGAAGATTCCCGCAGAGAACAGCGGCAGCCCGGCCTTTGCCCTGGCTGGGAGGACGGTGCTTCTGGCGGAGGACAACGCCATCAACATGGAGATAGCCACGGAGATCCTCGCCATGAGCGGGATGAAGATCATCCAGGCCTGGAACGGGCAGGAGGCGGTGGAGCGGTTCAGGGAGTCCGCCCCCTTCTCCATCGACGTCATTCTCATGGACATGCAGATGCCGAAGATGGACGGCTGCGAGGCGGCGAGAAATATCCGCGTGCTGTCCCGGCCGGACGCCAGGGCGGTGCCCATCATCGCCGTGACCGCCAACGCCTTCGCGGAGGATATCGCGGCCACCACTGCGGCGGGGATGGATGCCCATGTGTCCAAGCCCATCGACTTCAAGATCCTGGAACAGACCATGGAGAATCTGATGGATGGGGGCAAAAAAAGAGAATAATACCGTTGTGTTCTATCATCCAAAATGGTAAAATAGTACATAGATTTCCATA
Source organism: Candidatus Lachnoclostridium stercoripullorum (assembly GCA_019114845.1). GTDB lineage: Bacteria > Bacillota > Clostridia > Lachnospirales > Lachnospiraceae > Lachnoclostridium_A > Lachnoclostridium_A stercoripullorum. The sequence goes on from DXEU01000149.1 coordinate 6,149, forward strand.
AAAGGGGGTTCTCATATGAACAAGATGCTGTATGACTTAATGGACTGGGCTGGAATCGAAGAGATGGTTTATTCAGAGGCCCGTCATCCTGAAAATCTTCTGGGAGCTCATGTGGTGGACGGCGGAGTGCTGGTTCAGGCGTTTGTTCCCACGGCGGAGAGCATAGAGGTAAAGATGGGGGCAGGGACATATCCGATGGAGATGGCGGATGAGGAGGGCTTTTTTGCTGTTCTCATTCCCCGCAAGAGCGTGGCTCCCTATACGCTGAAGATCACCTACGACAACGAGACCAAGGCTGAGATCTGGGATCCCTACTATTTTGCCGAACAGATCACAGAGCAGGAATTAAAAAAGTTTGACGCCGGCATCAACTATGAGGTTTACAAGAAGCTGGGCGCCCACCCCATGACCGTGGACGGGGTGAAGGGCGTGCTGTTCGCCGTGTGGGCCCCCTGCGCCATGCGCGTGAGCGTGGTGGGAGACTTCAACCTCTGGGACGGCAGAAGGCATCAGATGAAGCTCCACGAGGGCTACGGGGTGTATGAGCTGTTTATTCCCGGCCTGGAGGAGGGAACGCTCTACAAATACGAGATCAAGAAGATGAACGGGGATCCCGTTTTGAAGGCGGACCCCTACGCCAACTACGCGGAGCTGCGCCCCAACACGGCCTCCGTGGTCTGGGACATTGAAAAGTATAAATGGAACGACAAGGCCTGGATGGACAAGCGGGCCAAGGCGGACACGAAGGCCAAGCCCATGTCCATCTACGAGCTGCATCTGGGTTCCTTTATGAGAAAGGAGATTCAGACGGACGAGGAGGGAAACCCCATCGTCGGCTCTGAATTTTACAATTACCGGGAGATCGCCCCGAAACTGGCGGAGTACGTCAAGGAGATGGGGTACACCCACGTGGAGCTTCTGCCGGTGATGGAGCATCCCCTGGACGCCTCCTGGGGCTACCAGGTGAGCGGATATTACGCCCCCACCAGCCGGTACGGCACGCCGGATGATTTCATGTACTTCATGGACTACATGCATGGCCAGGGCATCGGGGTGATTCTGGACTGGGTGCCCGCCCACTTCCCCAGAGACGCCTGGGGCATGGCGGAGTACGACGGCACCTGCCTCTACGAGCACCGGGATCCCAGAAAGGGAGCCCATCCCCACTGGGGAACCCTGATTTACAATTACGCCAGACCTCAGGTCTCCAACTTCCTGATCGCCAACGCTCTGTTCTGGGCGGAGAAATACCACGCCGACGGCATCCGCATGGACGCTGTGGCCTCCATGCTCTACCTGGACTACGGCAAGAACGGCGGCGAGTGGGTGCCCAACATTTACGGCGGTCATGAGAATCTGGACGCGGTGGAGTTCTTAAAGCACCTGAATTCCATCTTCAAGAAGAGAAAGAACGGAGCCATCCTCATCGCCGAGGAGTCCACGGCCTGGCCCAAGATCACCGGCGACGTGAAGGACGACGGCCTGGGATTTGACTATAAGTGGAACATGGGATGGATGAACGACTTCCTGGGCTATATGCAGTGCGATCCCTATTTCCGCAACTACCACTACGGGGAGCTGACCTTCAGCATGATCTACGCCTACAGCGAGGATTTCATCCTGGTGTTCTCCCACGACGAGGTGGTGCACGGGAAGGGCTCCATGGTCAACAAGATGCCGGGAGCTACCTTCGAGGAGAAGTTCGCCAACCTGCGGACGGCCTACGGCTTCATGCTGGGCCATCCCGGCAAGAAGCTCCTGTTCATGGGACAGGATTTCGGCCAGATGGACGAGTGGAATGAGAACCGGGAGCTGGAGTGGAACCTCCTTCAGTACCCCATCCACAGCCAGATGCAGGAGTATGTGAAGGCCCTCAACAAGCTCTATGCCAAGTATCCGGCCCTGAGCCAGATGGATTATCACCCCGACGGCTTCCAGTGGATCGAGTGCAACAACGCGGCGGAGAACATCGTGATCTTCGTGAGAAAGACGAAGAAGAAGGAGGAGACCCTGCTCTTTGTCTGCAACTTCGCCCCGGTGCTCCACGAGAAGTTCCAGCTGGGCGTGCCCTTCGCCGGCAAGTACAAGGAGATTTTAAACAGCGACAGCGAGGAGTTCGGCGGCAGCGGCTGCACCAACCCCAGAGTGAAGACCTCCAAGAAGGAGGAGTGGAACGAGCGCCCCGATTCCATCGTCATCAACGTGGCGCCCATGAGCGTCAGCATCTTCACCTGCACGCCTGAGGCACCCAAGAAGGCGGTCAAAAAGACCTCAGTCAAGAAGGGGACGGCCAAGGCGGCAGCGGCGGAGAAGGCGGCCCCCAAGGCGGCCAAGAAGGAGACTCCCAAAAAGACAGCGGCAGCCGAGAAGGAGTCCCCCGAGAAGGCGGCGCTGATCGCCCACCCGGCGGAGAAGACGGGAACGGCCCTGGCGGAGAAGGAGGATCCGAAGAAGAAGGCGGGAACAGCTCTGGCGGAGAAGGAAGATCCGAAGAAGAAGGCGGGAACAGCTCTGGCGGAGAAGAAGGCTCCGAGGAAGAAGGCGTAACCGCCCACAGGAGAAGTTAAAATATGTCTGAAACATTGAAAAGCTGGCTGTCCGGCCTCTCAGGATTCGGCATGGATCTGCTGGTGGCAGCTGTAATACTCGGCATTGGTTTCAAGATAACGGGAGCGGTCCGCCGGATGGCGGAACGCTCCTTTGCGAGGATGGAGATGGAACTTTCCCTGCGAAAGTTCCTTCTCTCTCTCATACAGGCTCTGATGTACGGCCTGCTGATCTTCATGGCGGCGGAACGGATCGGAATCCAGTCCTCCTCCATCATCGCCCTGCTGGGCTCCGCCGGCGTGACCCTGGGCCTGGCCCTTCAGGGAAGCCTGTCCAACTTTGCCGGCGGGGTGCTGATCCTCCTGGTGAGGCCATTCAAGGTGGGGGATTACATTGTGAGCGAGTACGGGGAGGGGACGGTGGCGGCCATCGGCCTGGTGTACACCACCCTCAACACGGTGGACAACAAGACGGTGGTGATCCCCAACGGCAGCCTCTCCAACAGCCCCATCACCAACGCCACGGCGGAGGATTTCCGCCGCCTGGATCTGACGGTGGGCATCGGCTATCAGTCGGATCTGCGCAAGGCCAAGGAGATTCTGCTGGACATCTACACCAGCCACCCCTGCATCCTGAAGGACAGGCCGATCCAGGTGTTTGTGGACCAGCTGGCGGCCAGCTCCGTGGTCATCGGCGGCCGCGGATGGACGGCCACCGGGGATTACTGGCAGACGAGGTGGGACATCACGGAGAAGATCAAGCTGCGGTTTGACGAGGCGGGGATCCAGATCCCCTTCAATCAGCTGGATGTGCATGTGAATTACGAAGGAAAAGGAGATACAGAAGGATGAGGGAATGTGGAATACTTCTTCCAATTACCAGTATCCCGTCCCCCTACGGGATCGGCGGATTTTCAAAGGCGGCCTATGACTTTGTGGACTGGCTGCGGGAGGCAGGACAGCAGTACTGGCAGGTGCTGCCCTTCGGCCCCACAGGCTACGGGGATTCCCCTTACCAGTCCTTTGGCGCCTTTGCGGGAAATCCCTATTTCATAGACCTGGATACCCTGGCGGAGGAGAAGCTGCTGACCAAGGCGGAGTGCCTGGAGGCGGACTGCGGGCAGTATCCCGGCTACGTGGACTATGAGCGGATCTACAAGACCCGCTATCAGGTTTTGAGAAAGGCGTTTGCCCGCTGGAAGGCGGGCGGGTGCAAATCCTCCCAGGATCTTTGCCCGGAGACGGAGGAGTACTGCGTCTACATGGCGGTGAAGGATCATTTCCAGGGGAAGAGCTGGGCGGAGTGGGAGGATGAGATCCGCCTCAGAGAGCCGGAGGCGATGGCGAAGCTGGAGGTGAAGCTGGAGGAGGATATCCTGTTCTACCGCTTCCTGCAGCTGAAATTTCAGGAGCAGTGGAAGAAACTCAAGGCCTACGCCAACGGGAAGGGAATCCGCATCATCGGCGATATCCCCATCTATGTGGCCTTCGACAGCGCGGACAGCTGGTTCCATCCGGAACTGTTCCAGTTCAACGCCGAGAGGGAGCCGGACTTTGTGGCGGGCTGTCCCCCGGACGGCTTCAGCCCCACCGGGCAGCTCTGGGGCAACCCCCTGTACCGCTGGGACTACCACAAAAAGACGGGATACGACTGGTGGATTCGCCGGATGGCCTACTGCTTTGAACTGTGCGATGTGGTGCGGGTGGACCATTTCCGGGGATTCGACGAGTATTACGCCATCCCGGCGGAGGACGACACCGCCGCCGGCGGCCACTGGGAGAAGGGACCGGGGCTGGAGCTCTTTGACGCCATTGAGAGGAAGCTGGGCAAGCTGGAGATCATCGCGGAGGATCTGGGCTTCTTGACCCCCAGCGTGTTTGAGATGGTGAGAAAGTCCGGTTTCCCGGGGATGAAGGTGCTGGAGTTCGCCTTCTCCGCCGACGGGCAGAGCATTTACCTGCCCTACCACTACGATGAGAACTGTGTGGTCTACACGGGAACCCACGACAACGACACCGTTCAGGGCTGGTATCAGACGATGCCGGAGTGGGACAGAGACTTTTCCGTCCGCTACCTGGGCAACGGCCACACGCCGGAGGAGGAGATCCACTGGGATTTCATCCGGGCAGCCCTGGGCAGCCGGGCCAAGCTGGCGGTGATTCCCATGCAGGACTACCTGGGGCTGGGGAGCGAGGCCCGGATCAACGAGCCGTCCACCTTGGGGAACAACTGGAAATGGAGACTGCTGCCGGAGAATCTGGACGAGGATCTGGCGGGAAAATGCCGGGATCTGGCCTGGGTATACGGGCGGACCGGCGAGGAGGATAAAGAAGAAAGCGTATGACGAATGTCATACGCTTTCTTTGTCATCGGCCAGAGTCCAGCCGAAATCTCCGTGATAGGTCATCCGCCGGGTCATACCGCCATCGATGCAGATGTTTTCCCCGGTGATAAAGCCAGCCTTGTGGGAGCAGAGAAACAGCACCATGTTGGCGATATCCAGCGGGTTTCCCACCCGCCCGGCGGGCTGCTGGGCGCCTCCGGTCACCGCGGCGATTTTTCCCTTAAATTTCATCATTCTCTGCGTCCTCTGCGGGATCTTCCTCCGTGGCTTCCGCCTCCGGGGACTCCTCCTCTGCGGGTTCCGCCGCAGCCGTCTCCTCGGGCTGCTCGCTGGCGAGAATGGAGGTCTCCGTTCCCTCGATGCTGTTCAGCACCTCCTTGTCCCCGTCCTTGTGGGAGGTGAAGGTCACCTGCACCTCGTTGCCGGTGAAGTCCCGGGCGTGGAGGGTGAGGCCGTGGGAGTCCATGTCAAATTTGACCTCCCCGGCGGATCGGTCCTCCGAGAGGGGAAACACCTGATCCTCCTGAGAGTCCACCGCATAGACACTCTCAAAATCCACCCCGGACTGGGTGTCCGCCAGGGTGATGGTGATGACGCCCTCATCGTCCAGCGTGTACTCCGTGATGGCGGGGGCGGTGTCGTCCAGGATGTTGATGTGGGCGAATTCCGCGGCGGACATGCCGTTGAAATTCTGGACGGAGACTTCCAGGACCCCGTTGGAGTCGATGGGGACGGAGTAGGTCTTGCTGCCAAGCTTCTCCGCGTTCACCGCCTCCCCGTCCTTGGCGATCACCAGATTCTTGGTGGGAAAGAGGGAGCGGATCCGCACGGTGGCCGTGGTGGTGAGGTAGTCCTCCGTGTCCCCCACGGTGATCTCCACCTTCGGTTTCGCTGTGAACAGGTAAAAAATGATGCTGTTTATCACAATAAACGGAAGAACGTAGAAAAGGAGAACGGTGCGCAGGTCTCCCGAATCAGTCTTCCTTCTTCTGCGAGTTCTGGTTTGCTTCATATGATGACGCCTCCTGATGATCAATATAGTGTTGGTGCAGTCTTTCTGGAAAAGTTCTGACCTATAGCATATCAGAAAATTCATGGTCTTACAAGTTTTAACTTCTAAATTCCCGCCGTCTGTGCTATGATTAAGGTAATAGAAAGAATTATGAAAAAATCGTAAGAAAAAAGAGCGTTTTGGCCGTCGGCCGGAGAGGCAGATATGATAAGAGAAGCTGTGGAATTTGCGGTGGAAGCCCATAAGGGAGCTGTGAGAAAGGGGACGCAGACCCCCTATATTGTGCATCCTTTGGAGGCTGCCGTGATTGTGGGCAGCATGACGGAGGACCAGGAGCTAGTCGCGGCGGCCATTCTCCACGATGTCCTCGAGGACACGGACGCGAGGGAGGAGGATCTGCGGCAGCGCTTCGGCGACCGCGTGGCGGATCTCGTGGTGGAGGAGACGGACGACAAGACGCTCTCCTGGCTGGAGAGAAAGAAGGGAAAGCTGGAGCGGGTGGCGAGGGGATCCCGGGATCTGAAGATGGTGGTGCTGGGGGACAAGCTGAGCAATATCCGGTCCATCGCCAGGGATTACCTGACCCTGGGGGAGAAGCTCTGGGACCGCTTCAACGAAAAGCGGAGGGACGTCCAGGCCTGGTATTACTGGGGGATGGCGGACTGCCTGGCGGAGCTGGCCCCCTGCGAGCCGTACCAGGAGTATGTGAGCCTCTGCCGCCAGGTTTTTGGGGAGAGAGATCCCCGGTGGGGAGAGAAATAGCGGAGAAATGCCTTGTGCGTTTCTCCGTTTTTCAGTATAATGATAGAAGCCTGTCTGAATTTCAATGAGGCCGCCCATGTCAGGCGGCAGATTTCACGAGGCCGCCGGTTCTGGGCGGCAGATTCCAGGAGATTAAAAATAGAATAGAGACAATTTCACAGGATAGGGGACAATTTCACAGGAGCCTATGAGGGCCGCAGTGCGGTCTGACCGCCTCTTTTCCGCCGGGAAAGGAGAGAGAAAATGAAAAGACGATTGGCAATCTGTGTGCTGGCCGCCCTTTGGCTGGGCGGGGCACAGGTTTACGGGGAAGAGTATGTGGAAGACAGCCGGACGGTGATCTACCGCCAGGTGGAGGGCGCCTCCAGGATTCCGGAGGAGCTCTCTGTGGACGGCGGCGAGACCTACCGGCTGGAGGAGAGAGAGATTTTTGACGAGCGGTGGGAGGATGGATTTTCCTTCCCCGTGATTTTTAGAAACTATGGGGCGGATGTGTACTATTTAAATGGGACGGCGGTGAAGGGCGGGGAGGAACCGTTCCAGGAGGAGTGCGGGGACCTGCTCTTAGGGGCCATCGGCCAGAGCCGGGAGAATTATCTGGTGGAGGGCGTGGCCTGGGACGGGGAGAGCTATGTGGATGAGAGCGGAGTTCCGTGCCGGAGAGCCCTGGCGGTGGGAAAAAAGCGGGTGTGGAGCGAGCGGACGGTCTACTGGGGGCGAAGGCTGGCTCAGGAGGAGCCGGAGACGGAGGCCCAGGTGATCGTCCTGGGAAGCCCCATGGAGGACATTTTCCTGCCTGCGGAGGCGGCGGGGGAGGAAGGGGAAAAGCTGGCTCTGCTGGTCCGGGCCGCGGTGGCTGTCCTGTCCCTGGGGATCCTGCTCCTGCTCGCTGCAGGGGCGGTGTGCTGGGTGAGAGAGAGAAAGAGAGAGAAGGAGGAGCGGCGGGGGAGAGAGGCGTAGCCGTCTGCGGCGGCGGGCAGGCCGCCGGCCAAGGAGGGCACCGGCGGCAGTCTAGGCCCGCCGGCCGTGGAGAGCCTCGGCGGCAGCTTAGGCCGCAGGAGGTGCGTCAGGCACCTGTCTGCCCTCGTGGTCGATGTGATAATTGTCCCGGTAGATGAGCTGGGAGATGGGAACAAGCTCATAACCCGCGTCCTTTAAGCCGGTGATCACGGCGTCCAGGGCGGCGGGGGTGTATTTCGCTCCGTTGTGCATGAGGATGATGCTGCCGTTGCCCAGGTGTTTGTGGTCCAGGATGGTGCGCACGATGGAGTCGGCCCCGTAGTCCTTCCAGTCCAGGGAGTCCACATCCCACTGCACCGGGTAGTATCCCATGTCCCTGGAGACGGTGACCACCTGATCGTCGTAATCCCCGTAGGGCGGGCGGAAAAGGGTCATCTCCTGGCCGGTGAGGGCTTTCACCTGGTCGTGGACCTGCGCAAGCTCCCGGCGGATTTCCTCGTCGGAGAGCTGGCTCATATTTTTGTGGTTCTGGCTGTGGTTGCCCAGGTCGTGCCCCTGGGAGGCGATGTATTTGACGTCCTCCGGGTATTTTTCCACCCAGCTTCCGGTCATGAAAAATGTGACCTTCACCTGGTGCTTTGCCAGGATATCCATGATCTGGGCGGTGTCCTCATTTCCCCAGGCGGCGTCGAAGGAGAGGGCGACCTGGGGCTTTTCCGTCTGCACGCAGTAGATGGGGAGCTGGCGCTTCCCGGCCAGGTGGTTGGCGGAGCCGGATGCCCGGAAAATGCTCATGGAATTTACGGTGAGGGCCATCTGGCCCTGCTCGTAGAAGGTCAAAGCGGCTCCCATGGCCAGAAAGACGACGGCCATCCAGAAGAGAATGTTTTCAGACAGGCGATGCTTCAGTTTCATAGAGAGGATCTCCGGACAGGGATTTGTATACAGTCTATGAGGGGGGAGCGGGGGATATGAATGGGAGGCGAAACAGAGTGCGCGGAGAGGGGAAAGAGGCCAACTTGCCGGTTGACAATTCATGGGAAATGGCGTAAAATCAACCTGAATATGCCAAAGACGATGAAGAGGAACAGTAGGTTTTCACACATTCCAGAGAGGACGCCGCCGGTGGAAGGCGTCCATGTCCCTGACTGCCGAACCGGCCTCGGAGTCCCGCATGATGAATGCGGCGCAGCCGGCGTTAACGGATGATGAAGTGAGCGGAGAATGGAAGGCCTGGGGCCTCGCCTGACTTCGTTAAAATGGGTGGTACCGCCGGGCGCTCCGGTCCCTTTTTGAGAGAGGGATCGGGGCGCTCTTTTTTTGCGCTGCCCCCGTTTTCAGTTCAATTTGAAAGGAGATTGATTATGGCAAAGGACAAGAAATTAGTGGAAGCCATCACATCCATGGACGTGGATTTCGCCCAGTGGTACACGGATGTGGTGAAGAAGGCGGAGCTGATCGACTATTCCAGCGTAAAGGGCTGTATGGTGATCAAGCCGGACGGCTACGCCATCTGGGAGAACATCCAGAAGGAGCTGGACAAGCGGTTCAAGGAGACGGGAGTGCAGAACTTGTACATGCCCATGTTCATCCCGGAGAGCCTGCTGGAGAAGGAGAAGGACCATGTGGAGGGATTTGCCCCCGAGGTGGCCTGGGTGACCCACGGCGGCCTGGAGCCCCTTCAGGAGAGACTGTGCGTCCGCCCCACCTCGGAGACCCTGTTCTGTGATTTCTACGCCAGGGATATCCACTCCTACCGGGATCTGCCCAAGCTCTACAACCAGTGGTGTTCCGTGGTGCGCTGGGAGAAGACCACCAGGCCTTTCCTCCGCTCCAGAGAGTTCTTGTGGCAGGAGGGCCACACTGCCCACGCCACCGCGGAGGAGGCGGAGGAGAGAACCATCCAGATGCTCAATCTGTATGCGGACTTCTGCGAGCAGGTGCTGGCCATGCCGGTGATCCGGGGTCGGAAGACGGACAAGGAGAAATTTGCCGGCGCGGAGGCGACCTATACCATCGAGGCCCTGATGCACGACGGAAAGGCTCTGCAGTCTGGAACCAGCCACAACTTCGGGGACGGCTTCGCCAAGGCCTTTGACATCCAGTTCTCCGACAAGGACAACAAGTTAAAATATGTGCACCAGACCTCCTGGGGCATGACCACCCGCCTCATCGGCGCCATCATCATGGTGCACGGCGACGACAACGGCCTGGTGCTGCCGCCGGCCATCGCCCCCACCCAGGTGGTGATCGTGCCCGTTCAGCAGCAGAAGGCGGGCGTCCTGGACAAGGCCTACGAGCTGAGGGATGTGCTCTCCAACTTCCGGGTGAAGGTGGACGATTCCGACAAGAGTCCGGGCTGGAAGTTCAGCGAGTCCGAGATGAGAGGAATTCCGGTCCGCGTGGAGATCGGCCCCAGAGACATCGAGAACGGACAGGCAGTGCTGGTGCGCAGGGACACCCACGAGAAGACCACCGTGGCCCTCTCCCAGCTGGATGTGAAGGTGGGAGAGCTGCTGGATGAGATCCAGAAGCATCTGTTTGAGAAGGCCAAGGCCCACCGGGATGCCCACACCTACACGGCCACCACTTTCGAGGAGTTTGAGAAGACGGTAAATGAGAAGCCCGGATTCATCAAGGCCATGTGGTGCGGCTGCCAGGAGTGTGAGGACAAGATCAAGGAGCTGACGGGGGCCACCTCCCGCTGCATGCCCTTCAAGCAGGAGCAGATTTCCGACAAGTGCGTCTGCTGCGGCAAGCCGGCCACCAAGATGGTGTACTGGGGACGGGCGTATTGATCGGAGGAGCGGATATGAGAATTCCCCGCGAGGTGGAGAAGATTATTGAGACCCTGGAGGCGGGGGGCTTTGAGGCCTACGCCGTGGGGGGCTGCGTGCGGGACACGCTCCTTGGGCGGGAGCCGGAGGACTGGGACATCACCACCTCCGCCCGCCCGGAGCAGGTAAAGCGCCTGTTTCGGCGCACCATCGACACCGGGATCCAGCACGGGACGGTGACGGTCCTGGAGAACCACAGAGGCTTTGAGGTGACCACTTACCGCATCGACGGGGAGTACGAGGACGGCCGCCACCCCAACAACGTGGAGTTCACCGCCAGCCTGACGGAGGATTTGAAGCGGAGGGATTTCACCATCAACGCCATGGCCTACAGCAAGAAGACGGGGATCGTGGACGAATTCGGCGGCGTGGAGGATCTGGAGCGGGGGATCATCCGCTGCGTGGGGACGGCTAAGGAGCGCTTCACGGAGGACGCCCTGCGGATCCTCCGGGCCATCCGCTTTTCCGCCCAGCTGGGGTTTGACATAGAGGAGCGGACTCTGGAGGCTGTGAGAGAGATCGCCCCCAACCTGGTCCATGTGAGCAAGGAGCGGATCCAGGTGGAGCTGACCAAGCTGCTGAAATCTCCCCATCCGGAGCGAATGCACCTGGTGTTTGACACCGGGATCGCTCCCTATGTGAGCGCCCACTTCGCGGAGGCGGGAAATCCCGGCGAAGGCGGGGCCAAAAACTGGCTGACGGCGGAGTTTGAGGCGGAGAAATCTGTGCGCTGGGCCGCCTTCCTGCGCGCCCTGGAATCCCCCGGGGCCTGCAGAATTTTGAAGGAGTTAAAGCTGGACAACGACACCATCTCCCGGGTGCGTCTGCTGGCGGAAAACTGGCGCCGGCCTCTCCCCGCAGAGAAATACGAGCTGCGGAAGGCCATGAGCCGGATGGACGGGGAGATGTTTGACTGCCTCCTTGGGTTCCGAGAGACGGCTGGGACGGACAGCCCTGCCCAGGCGGAGAGGCTCCAGGAGCTGACGGGGGAGATTCGCCGGGCCGGAGACTGCATCTCCTTAAAGGAGCTGGCTGTGACGGGGAGGGACCTGATCGACGCCGGTGTGAAGCCGGGGCCGGAGATCGGGGAGTGCTTGAACCGCATGCTGGAGGAGGTTCTGCGCTGCCCGGAACACAACACAAAAGAATATCTGCTCAGATTCTAAAACAGGCGGCCCCTTCATATTCTGGAAGTAGCCGGGCGGGGGACTCCCGCCCCAGAAAACGAAAGGAAATGGGAGGGGCAGCCGTGAACGACAATTATATAGAGATCCTGGAGCAGTACGGGCTGGAGCTTTTTTCCGCCAGGAAGGGAAGGGGAGCCTGGCTCTGTGAGACGGACAAAGGGTTGAAGATGGTGCGGGAGTACAGGGGAACCATCCGCCGTCTGGAATTTGAGGACGAGGTGCTGAGGACGGCGGCGGAGAACGGCCTTCTGGCGGACCCATATATGCGCAGCCGGGAGGGAAGCCTGGCGGCCGTGGCCGGCGACGGGACCAGGTACATCGTGAAGGACTGGTACGCGGACCGGGAGTGCAATCTGAAGGACACCAGGGAGGTGGTGCGGGCGGTGGAGAAGATCGCTGGCCTGCACCGGATTCTCCGGCAGATCCCTTTCCGGGAGGAGTGGAGCATGGGTTCCATCATGGGGAAATCCCTGGCGGCGGAGATGAAGCGCCACAACCAGGAGCTGTGGCGGGCCAGGAATTTTGTCCGCTCCAAGAGAAAGAAGACGGATTTCGAGCTTCAGGTGATCCACGGCTTCCAGAATTTCTATGAGCAGGCTGCGGAGGCGGCGGAGGGCATGGCCCGGATCTTTACAGAAGAAAAAGACCGGGCTCTTTTTTTATGCCATGGGGACCTGGATCAGCACCATCTGCTCATGACCGGGCGGGGGATGGCGGTGGTGGAATTCAACCGCATGCACTTTGGCGTGCAGGTCACGGACCTGTACCACTTCCTGCGCAAGGTGATGGAGAAACACGAGTGGAACAGCGCCCTGGGACAGTCGGTATTGGATGTGTACCAGAAATACCTGCCCCTGTCGGAGACCGAGAGAAAATGCCTCCACTACCTGTTTCTGTACCCGGAAAAATACTGGAAACAGATCAATTTTTATTACAATGCCAACAAAGCCTGGATCCCGGAAAAAAACATCGAAAAACTGAAGAAACTGGAAGAACAAGAGAAAAATCGATGGAAATTTTTACATCAGCTGCAAGGATAATGCTTTCTTTTTTGTGCAGAATGATGTATAATATTCACGTCAGCAATGAGCCGTGCGCAGGCTGTCAGGGGCAGCCCCGCGCTGTGCTTGCACAGAAGCGGGGCTGCCCCTGACAGCCTGGATAGGGCGAAGCCCGTGAGCCCCCGGAATTTTCCGGCCCGCCACGGGCCGGAAAATTCCGGGGGCCGCAAGGCGTCGCAGGCCGCAGTGCCGCAAGGCGTCGTAAGCCGCAGTGCCGCAAGGCGTCGTAAGCCGCAGTGCCGCAAGGCGTCGCAGATCGCGGGGGCCGCAAGGCGCGGCGTGCGCAGGGCTGTGAGCCGCAGGTGCAGGACGTTGCTGGCGCAAATATGCCGCGAACCACGCGGAATTCAGGAGGAGACAGCATCTATGAAAGATTACATGAAAATTTATGAAGAATGGCTGAGCAATCCCTATTTTGATGAGAAGACCAAGGACGAGCTCCGCGCCATCGCCGGAAATGAGAACGAGATCAAGGAACGCTTCTACATGGATCTGGAGTTCGGCACCGCCGGACTGAGAGGCATCATCGGCGCCGGAATCAACCGCATGAACATCTATGTGGTGCGCCGGGCGACCCAGGGCCTTGCCAACTACATTATCAAGCAGGGCGGAGCCGACAAGGGCGTGGCCATCGCGTTTGACTCCCGCCACATGTCTCCGGAATTCGCGGAGGAGGCAGCTCTGACTCTGGCTGCCAACGGCATCAAAGCCTACAAGTTTGAGTCCCTTCGTCCCACCCCTGAGCTGTCCTTTGCGGTTCGCGAGCTGGGATGCATCGCCGGCATCAACATCACCGCCAGCCACAACCCGCCGGAGTACAACGGCTACAAGGTTTACTGGGAGGACGGCGCACAGTTCACCCCGCCCCACGACAAGGGCGTGACCGAGGAGGTGCTGGCCATCGAGGATCTCTCCACAGTGAAGACCACCACGGTGGAGGAGGCCACAAAGGCTGGAAAATATCAGATCATCGGAGCTGACATCGACGACAAGTACATCGCCCAGGTGAAGGCCCAGGTGGTCAATCAGGACGCCATTGACAAGATGCAGGACAGCATCAAGATTGTATATACGCCTCTCCACGGCACGGGAAATATCCCGGTGAGAAGAGCCCTCAAGGAGATTGGCTTCACCCATGTGACGGTGGTTCCCCAGCAGGAGCTTCCCGACGGAGACTTCCCCACCGTGAGCTACCCCAACCCCGAGTCCAAGGAAGCCTTTGAGCTGGGACTGAAGCTGGCCAAGGAGCAGGATGCAGACCTGGTGCTGGCCACCGACCCGGATGCAGACCGCCTGGGTGTGTATGTGAAGGACAGCAAGTCCGGCGAGTATATCCCCCTCACCGGCAACATGTCCGGCTCCCTGCTCTGCGAGTATGTGCTGAGCCAGAAGAAGGCCAGAAATCAGATTCCGGCGGACGGCCAGGTGGTGAAATCCATCGTGTCCACCAACCTGATTGACGAGGTGGCCAAGGGCTACGGCGTGCAGCTGGTGGAGGTGCTCACCGGCTTCAAGTGGATCGGCCAGCAGATTTTAAAGAATGAGCGCACCGGCAAGGGAACCTACCTCTTCGGAATGGAGGAGAGCTACGGCTGCCTGATCGGAACCTACGCCAGAGATAAGGATGCCGTGTCCGCCACGGTGGCCCTCTGCGAGGCGGCGGCTTACTATAAGACCAAGAACATGACCCTGTGGGATGCCATGGTGGACATGTATGAGAAATACGGCTACTGCCTGGATGCAGTGAAATCCATCGGCCTCTCCGGCATCGAGGGTCTGGCAAAGATTCAGGCCATCATGGACTACCTGAGAAACAACACGCCGGCGGAGATCGGCGGCTACAAGGTGGTTTCCGCCAGAGACTACAAGCTGGACACCATCAAGGACATGGCCACCGGCGAGGTGAAGCCCACCGGCCTGCCCGCATCCAACGTGCTCTACTACGACATGGAAGGCGGCGCATGGGTTTGCGTGAGACCGTCCGGCACGGAGCCGAAGATCAAATTCTACTATGGCGTCAAGGGCACCAGCCTGGAGGACGGCCAGAAGAAGTCTGACGACCTGGGCGAGGCTGTGATGGCCATGGTTCAGAAGCTGATGTGATCACAGCCGCATATAATCGCTGATATATGTAATGACTGATAAAATGTGAACAGCGGGGCGCTGCAGGCGCGGGAATCCCACGTCTGCGGCGCTCTTTTGTTTTGAATGTTTTATGGAGACGACAAACCCATGGCACAAAGAGATTACCGAATTGACAATGCAAAGGGAATTCTGATTATCCTGGTGGTGATCGGACATTTCCTCCTCCCGGTGGCCTCCACCCGCTTCACCACCAACAGCCTGTACCTGATCTACACCTTTCACATGCCCTGCTTCATCTTTATCTCCGGTTACCTGGCAAAAGGGGTGTACCGGGACGGGAAATTCCGGTGGGACAGGCTTTTGCGGCTCGCATGGCTGTATTTCCTGTTTGAGCTGGGAGTCCACGTGACGGAGGGGCTTTTGGAGGGGCATATCGGATGGCGGATCGATTTCCTCCATGAGAGCGGTGCGCCCTGGTATCTGCTGGCCCTGATTTTCTGGTATCTGCTGATCCCGGCCTGCTTTTATATGGGAAAATGGATCTCCCTGCTGCTGGCACTGGCGGTGGGCCTTGCCGGCGGGTACGCCGGCGGGCTGGGAGATTTTCTGGCAGCGGACCGGGTGCTGGCCTTCGCCCCATTCTTCTACCTGGGATATTTCTTCTCCGGGAAGAATCTGAGGGATCTCTGTCGCGGCGGGCGGCGCCTGACCGCCATCGCCCTGGCGGCGGTGTGGGCGGCGGTGATATTTCTCGGCACCTACGACTACCTGGAACCCTACCGCCTGGCGGTGTACGGGGCCATGTACGACCGGTTCGCGCCGGAGCTCTATCCGGTCTGCTGGCTGATCCGCCTGGTCTGCTACGGGGCAGCCCTCAGCCTGTCCCTGGGGCTGATCGCCTTTTTGCCGGCGGCGAAGCTTCCTCTCCTCACCAAACTGGGGCAGCGGACGCTGTCGGTGTACGTGCTTCACCGCCTGATCCGGGACCTGTGTCAGTATTTTGACCTGTACCGCTTCCTCAACGTCCACTCCAAGATCCAGGTGCTGACGCTCATGGGCGGCTGCGTCCTCCTGTCCCTGCTGCTGGCCTCCGGGCCGGTGTACCGGGGATTTCAGCTTCTGGCGGAGCTGCCGTTCCGCCTGGCCGGACGCCCCGGGGCCGGGAGAAGGGGCTAAAGCGGCGTTCAGAAAAATGTAAGAATAAAGGATTTGCACAGAGAGGTCTACTGTGATAGACTTGCCATATAGGCAGGACGATCAAAGTAGACCTTTTGCGCGTGGGTGGAAGGCTCTGGGGAGGTCCTGGGGGAGGAGGAGAGGTTATGGACGAGTTAAAGCTGTATGAGAGCGAATATCGATTTATGGAGATCATCTGGGAGGCTCAGCCGGTGAGGTCCACGGAGCTTGCCAGGCTGGCGGCCTATCAGCTGGGGTGGAAGAAGTCCACCAGCTACACCGTGCTGAAGAAATTATCCGGCAGAGGCTTTGTGAAGAATGAGGGGGCGGTGGTGACGGCACTGGTGCAGCGGGAGGAAGTACAGCGGTACGAGAGTGAGAGTTTGGTGGACAAGAGTTTTGGAGGCTCTCTTCCGGCCTTCCTCACCGCATTTTTGAGGGATCGCAGGCTGACGCGGGAGGAGGCTGAGGAGATTCGCAGGATGATCGAGGAGGCGGTGAAGGATGACTGACCTGTTGATAGCGGTTTTGAATCTGACCATTTCTGGGGGTGCAGCGGCGGGGATCGTCTGGATTCTGCGCCTGTTTTTGAGGAGGATGCCGGGGGTTTATTCCTATATTTTGTGGCTGCTGGTATTTTTTCGCTTTGCCAGCCCCTTCACCCTGGAGACGGCTCTGAGCCTCTTCCCGGTGAACCGGGAGAGCGTGGAGCCGGATATCGTCTACGAGATGGCGCCGGCGGTGCACACGGGGATCGGGGTGGTGGACCGGGCGGCCAACTCGGTTTTGCAGGGAGCATTTGCGGGAAATCCCCAGGGATCGGTCAATCCCCTGCAGGTGGCGCTGGCCATAGGGGCCCTGGCATGGGCGGCGGGGATCGCGGTGATCCTGGCGGTGCAGATTGGAAAGCTCCTTCGGCTGCGCGGGAGACTTCGCACGGCTGTCCGCCTGGAGGGGGAGGAAGGGGCTGTGGAGTCGGAATGGGTGGAAGTCCCGGCGGTGTTTGGAATCCTTCACCCGGTGATTGTGCTTCCCTTCGGCATACCGGAGGGGGAGCGGCGATGGATTCTGGCCCATGAGCGCGCCCATATAGCCAGGAGGGATCATTTGGTGAAGGCGGTCTGCTTTGTGATCACGGTCGTCCATTGGTTCAACCCCATGGCGTGGATCGCCTACGGGAAACTCTGTCTGGACATGGAGATCAGCTGCGATGAGCGGGCGGTGAGGCATATGGGAGCCGAGGAGAGGAAGGCGTACAGCATGGCCCTCCTGCAGTTTGCCGGGAGGCGCAGCGGGCTTTGGATCTCCCCGGCCTTCGGCGAGAGCCATACCAGGGAGCGGGTGAGGAGAGTGCTGGCTTCCCGCCGCCGGACGGCTGGCTGCACGGCGGTGGCCTGTGCCTGCACGGCCCTGGCGGGCTGCTGTCTCCTCACCAGCCCGGAGCCGGATGTGAGCGTCTCGGCGGTGACCATCATCGGCGGGGCGGACGGCCCCACCTCCATTTTCCTGGCGGGAAAGACGGGGGAGGGGGAGGAGAGCCTTTCTTACCGCCCGGCCCTGTGGGAGATGGATGCCCCGGCGGAGTCCGCAGCTTTAGGCTGGGCGGACGCGGAACTGCCGGATGCGGGAGCCATGGCGGTGATTTGCGGCGCCCCCGGGGTGACGGTGTTCGTCAGCGAGGATGGGGAGCTGCGGGAGGTGGGATCGGTGAATCTGGGGGCCTTGGATGAACGGTACCGGGAGCTGTACAGCGGCGGTGCACATTCTGAACTGGGATTTTCTGTAAAGGCTGCTGGAAATGCGGTGGTGATGGGGATGACACAGGCGGGAGAATGGCTGCCGGGCCATATGTATCTGCTGCTTGCGGACAGCGGGGAGCTGTACCGCACTGACGGCGGGGAGCGCATGGCGGAGATCTTTGAATCCCTGGAACGCCAGGCGGGACTCTCCGGGGATTCCCAGGGGGAAAGCCCGGAGCGCATGGTGCTGGTGTCGGAGACCGGCCTCCTTCAGGACCTGGCCATTGAGATCACAGGGCGGGGAGGGACTGTCCTCTGTCCCCTATTTTTTCAATAATTCTTTTATGTCCTCCAGGGCGCTGCCGAAGCGGCGGGAGGAGGCGGAGGGGTTGCGGAGAAGCAGGTTCTTGCGCCGGCGGTTCATGAGGGAGGCGATTGCCAGCCGCTTTTCCCGGATCTCCTGGCTGCGGGCCATGAGGGCGCTCATGCGGTCGCCGTACATGGCCTGGCCCAGTTTCTGCATCGCTTCGGTCTTCAGCTGCTCCACCCGTGTGGCGGCGTCCTCCCGGGCATCCGCAAGCTTCTGAGCGGCGTCCTCCCTGGCGCCTACCAGCTTCTGGGCAGCGTCCTCTCTGGCCACGGCCAATCTCTGGGCGGCATCCTCCCGGTATTCGCTCACCCGGTCAGAGGCATCCGCCCGCAGCAGGGCCAGCTGTACCTGGATATCGTCCAGTTCCGCCTTCATGCTGGTCATGGCCTCCAGAGCTCTGCCCAGATCCAGGGCGTCGCGGACAGACTGCACCGTATCTTCTGCGAAGAAGACGGAGAGGATGAGGACTCCGGCTATATCTGCGGCTGCGGGAATCCCCTGGACCAGCCGCGCCACAGGGGGATGGAGCACCTCTGTGAGGAGGATGGTGAGGAATCCCCAGGCGATGGAGGAGCTGAGACAGATGTAGCCCCGAAAATTAAACCGCTGGTCGCTGTAATCCCAGTATTTCATCTTGAACAGCCGCTCCATGGTCCAGCCGGTGACGTACTCCAGGATCGTCGCGGCCACGACGCCGGAGAGGTAGACCAGGAAAAGATTGTCCTCAAAGGGCAGGGAGACCCACAGCATCATGACGGCCCCCGTCCCGTAGAGGGGGAGAAGGGGCAGGCGGAGAAAGCCCCGGTTGACGAGGCGCTTTTTCAGTATGGATACGTAGGCGGATTCGAAAATCCACCCGGCGAAGCAGTAGAGATAGAAGAACGTGAGCCATTGGTACCAGGTGTAGCTGTACATAAGAAACCTCCATTTGTGTCTGCATTCAGTTGCCGTGAGGCGGTTTGACCGCCTGTGGGGACAGTATAGCACAAATGGAGGTGCGAAGAAAGGCTTTATAAAATCTCTTCCAGGAGGCGGATGGATTCCTCGATGGCTTTCAGGGTCTCCTCCTTGGAGCAGATCAGTCCCGACTCAGGGAGATACTGGTAGAAGTCCCGGAAGGCCTCCAGGAAGGAGGGCTCCGTGATCTCGATGTAGTTAAATGTCGAGTTGGCGGCGTCGACGCCGCAGAAGGTCAGGGAGTCGTCCCCCCGCAGGGCGGCAAAGAAGTACCGGGACAGGCGGAAGGTGATGGGGTTGGTCAGCCGCAGAAATTCCAGGTCCTCCTCGCAGGCGCAGTACATGCTCTTCAGGATGCGGATCCGGTCCGGGATCTCCAGGGGCATGGCGTACTGGCTGGGAATGTCGGAGATCACGCCGGTCTGCGCGAAATCCTCCATGCCGCTGCGGCTGAAAATGCAGGAGTGGTTCTCCATGGAGGAGAGCTGGCGGACCCGGGCGCAGCCCAGTCGGATGATCTCATCTCTCCCGGGGAGATCCGGGCGGACGTATTTCTCCACCATATCCTCCGTCAGGAAGGTGGAGAGGCACGGCTGCCATTCCAGGGTGTGGAGGGAGCCGGGGGACAGATCCCGGTCCAGCATGTCCCGCAGAATGGTGGTGGGAGACGTCTGGGAGAGCATCATGGAGGTGGTCTTCCCCAGGGAGTCCAGGAACAGGTTCCTGAAGTGGGACACGATCTCCGGGCGTCTCAAGCAGAGGGCGGTCTGCCCGTCGCAGGAGAGGAGGATCACCATGCTCCCGGAGACCATATAATAAGGAAATGCGTGCTGCACCGGCTCCGGCAGAAGCTCGTGGGAGTAGAAGCAGTACACCCGGTAGCGGAAATGCCGGGAGACGGTGAAGGGCAGAATGTGGAACAGGATGTCCAGGTTGGTGAGGGGCGTCGCCTCCGCGGCGGGCACCTTGATCATGGGGGTGATGTGGCGCAGCTCCAGGGGCTGGGCGCTGTCTGCCGGGGAGAGCTCAGACAGCAGCAGAGCCTTCAGGGCGGGAAGGTTGCCGGGGGCGTAGAGCAGGAGCTCGCCGGGCCCTCTCCGCCTCATATGGGAGGCGCAGGTGAACAGAAGCTGGCGGACGGCGGAGAGGCCGCAGATCAGGGCGGAGTCCTGCAGCAGGGCGCTCTCCGCATCCGGGAGGAGGGAGAGGGTGCCCACCGTTCCCGAGATTCCGGAAAACCAGCTGTCAAGCCCGGCCATGGATTCGATGGATTTTTTGATGTACTGCCGCTGCAGATAGATGTCCTCCCCCATCAGCTGGATGGCAAACAGTTCCTTCAGCTCCGCCTTTTCGGCGGGGGACAGCTTCAGGACAGAGAGGAGCTTCTGGATCAACTCCTCCGAGGCATTTCTCTCATCCGACAGAACCTTCTGCAGGGTGGTGCGGTTGACGCCGGCCAGGGAGGCCGCCTTGTAGATGGTGAGACCGTTCTCACTGATATATTTTCTCAACAGATTTCCTAAACTTTTCATAACATTTCCCCCACTGTGACAATGAATTTATCTTAACATGAAACATATTGCATGCCAATGTGTGACACTGCATTTTGACAATCCGTCACAATTGGTGTCACATATTGATAAAGTGGATTATTGAGATATAATTTTAAGAAAATGGCTGAAATTGGCTCTGACATTGGCGGATACTTACATAATTATGCATAAAATGTCGAGCCCGGCAGATAGGAGGAAATGAGAGTATGAATTTACAGAAGTGCAGCAACGGCCACTATTACGATGGAGACGTGTACTCCAGCTGCCCGCACTGCAAGAATCAGCAGGCATCGGAAGGCAAGACAGTTGCCCTGGATGTGTCGCCGAGCGGCGGCGGAGATGTGACGGTGGCCATGTCCACGGACGAGGGCCCCACCCTGTCCGGCATGGTGCAGGCGGTGAAGGATAATTTCGGCAGCGCCCTGCCCTCAGATGACCAGAAGACGGTCAGCTTCTATGACGGCAATCAGGTGCTGGCGGAGAAGGACCCGGTGGTAGGCTGGGTGGTCTGCGTCAAAGGAGGACTGTACGGGCAGGATTTCCGCCTGAAATCCGGCCGCAACTTTGTGGGAAGAGCGGAGAACATGGATATCTGCCTGCGGGGAGAGAGCACTGTCTCCAGAGACCGCCACGCGATCCTGATCTACGAGCCCAGACAGAACCTGTTTCTGGTGCAGCCCGGGGAGACCAAGGAGTTGATCTACTTGAACGGCAACGTGGTTCTCACCCCCATGGTGATGAAGAAGAATGATATCCTGCAGGTGGGAGATATCTCCCTGATGCTGGTTCCCTGCTGCGACGATGTGTTCCACTGGGAAGAGGAAGAGAAAAAGGACAGATAGTCATCCGGCAGGAGATGAAAAAGTGACAAGGGAGGAAAAATAAATGAATAGTGGTATTGTTGGAGTTGTGGAAGGATTGGCGGCCCTGGTCAGCGGACTGGGATTCATGTTCTATGCGACCTTGATCGGATCCGTTCTTATTTCCTACATTTTAGTGGGATACATGATCATGTGCGTGGGCCGCAAGGCGGGCCTGACGGAGGATTGGATGGCGTACATTCCCATCGCCAGACAGCTGTATCAGATGCAGATTGCGAAATGCCCCTGGTGGTACATTTTCCTGTTCCAGGGATGCTTTGTGAACAACGCTGTGCTGGTAATTCTGTGCATTATCTTCGGAGCCCTGTTTAAGAGCATGCCCCTGACCCTGCTGGTGGTGATCCTCTGGCTGGTGGCTTCCCTGGTGTTTACCTTCTTCTATTACCGCAAGTATTATCCGCTGTTTGGATTTAACCCCAACACCGCATGGCTGGAGATCGTGTGGACCTTCGGAACGGCCAGCACCATCCTGCTGATCCTGATGGCCTTCTCTGATTCCATCCGCTACCGCGCGGACGGCCGGGCCCTCAGCAGCGAGATGCCGGTATTTGCCAGACCGGAGCAGCAGTCCGAGAGAAGAAGCGTGCAGCAGCCTGCGGAGGACCGCACAGTGGCCAGAAGCCGTGCGGAGATCACCGGTGTGGACGGCAAGTACGCGGGGGCTTCCTTCGATGTCAGCGACGGCTCCGAGGTGGTATTTGGACGCTCCGCTTCTGACGCCAACGTGGTGTTTGATCAGTTTGACACGGATATCAGCAGAAAGCATTGTTCCATCCGCTTTGACGCGGCTGCCGGGGATTACGTGGTGACGGATACGTCCACCAACGGCACCTACTTAAACGGCGGCAAGCAGATTCCGTCCGGCACACCCACCCACGTGGCGAGAGGTTCCGTCATCTATCTGGGCAAGAGCAGGAAGAATTCCTTCCGTCTTGGATAAAGGAGAGGGGCAGAGAGATTGATTTCTTATCATTTGATAAGCAAGGTAGGAGAGAGAGACAACAACGAGGACAGTGTGGGCATGTTTCAGGCCGGGGCAGAGTATTGCTTTGCCCTGGCCGATGGCCTGGGCGGACACGGAAAAGGGGAGGTGGCTTCCCGAATCGCCGTGGAGCAGGCGGTGGCGGCCTTCGCGGAGGCGGGTAAAGCCTCGGAGGAGGTGATCCTCACCGCTTTCGGCAATGCCCAGGATGCCATCCTGGCGGAGCAGCGGGCAGACCGCACGGCCAGCGATATGAAAACCACCTTCGTGTACCTTCTGGTGGGCGAGGAGGAGATCCGCTGGGCCCACATCGGCGACTCCCGGCTGTACCGATTTGAGCGCGGCAAGCTGGCGGAGCGGACGCTGGACCACAGCGTTCCCCAGATGCTTGTGGCGGCGGGAGAGATCAAGGAGAAGCAGATTCGCCACCATCCGGACAGAAACCGTCTTCTGCGGGTGATGGGGGTCAACTGGGAGGAGCCCCGGTATCAGCTGGGCGGCCCGGTTCCCGCTTCCCCCGGCCAGGCATTCCTTCTGTGCAGCGACGGATTCTGGGAATGGATCGAGGAGAAGAAGATGCTCTCCGCCCTGAAGAAGGCGGATTCCCCGGAGGACTGGATCAGTCGGATGGAAGAGATGATCCTGAAACAGGGACGGGGAAAGAACATGGACAATTATTCGGCGATCGCCGTATGGGTAGATTAGTCAGGAGGAGAGACGATGGCGGTGGTTCGGTGCCCCAACGGGCATTATTATGATGATCAGAAGTTTTCCAGGTGCCCCCACTGCGGTATTTTCGCCAATATGGACTTAAACCAGATGAAGGGCGGCTCCAAGCGCAAGGAAAACGACGAGAAGACGGTAGCCCTCTCCAGTTCAGAGCGGTCGGTGGAGAATTTCTGCCGCACCATCTCCCTGGAGGAGGCCATGGCCGATCCGGCAGACGACCAGAAAACCGTGGGCTACTATTCGGACAGCCATGGAAATGATTTTGTCACCGGTTGGGTGGTCTGTGTGAAGGGGCAGGAGCGCGGCAGGGATTACCGGCTGTACCACGGGTTCAACCAGGTGGGCAGAAGCCTGGGAATGGCGGTCTGCCTGTCGGCGGATCCCGGCGTCAGCAGGGAGAATCACTGCGCTGTGGTCTACGAGGCCAGGGAGAATCAATTTTACCTGGTGCCGGAGGGCGGAAACTCTGTGCTTCTGAACGGAAAAGTGGTGAGCGGGCCTGAGACGCTCCGGACGGGGGACCGGATCGGAGTCGGGGCCAGCGAACTGGAATTTGTGGCATTCTGCAGAGAGGGAAGAGTATGGGAAGACGAATGAGATGGCTCCCGGCAGTCCTGGCGCTCAGCCTGTTTGCCGCTCAGCCGGTCCAGGCGGATGAGACGCCAGGGCAGGAGGACAGCCCCAGGCTGGAGCAGGTATATCTGAATATGCCGGAGATCACGGTTTATGGATACGGGCTGGAGGAAGCGGGCGCCTCCCCGGAAGCATGGCTGGGAGACGAGAGGCTGACCCCGGTGTCGGCCTCTTCCTTTTCTGAGACAGGCGAGGGAGTCAGCTACTATGTGCTGCTGGATGTGTCCAACTCCATCCCGGAGTCCTATTTCAATCAGTTGAAGGAAGGCATCTGCGATTTCTGGGACGGCCTGGCGGCCGGCGACACGGCGACCCTGGTCACCTTTGGCGAGTCCGTGAAGGTGCTGCAGGAGGCGGGAGCCGGCACGGACGCCGTGCGGGAGAGTCTCCAGAGCGTGGACAATATTGACAATCGGACGATGCTGTTCGAGGCGGTGAGCCAGGCGGCGGATCTGGCGGACAGAAGCCAGGGAGCCTCCTGCCGGAGAAAGGCGTTCATCGTCATCTCCGACGGGGAAGACGTGGCGGTAGGCGAGAAGAGAGCCCAGGAAGCCCTGGATGAGCTGAAGGAGAAGGGGATTCCCGTCTACGGCGCCTGCATCCGGGATACGGCATTGGATCATATCAACAGCTTCGGCGAGTTCGCCAGGCGCTCCGGCGGAGACGTGCACGTGTTTGAGGCGGATCAGGCCAGGGGAGTCCTGGAGGAGATCCGCGGGGAGCTGACCCAGGCGGAGGTCCTGGAGTTTGCCGCCCCCACCAACCGGATTACCAACGAGTATGAGACCTTCTCCCTGAGGATTCAGGGGCAGGACGCCCCGCTCACCAGGGAGGTTCTCTCCTGCCGCTGGATTCCGGACGAGGAAGCTCCTGTGATCCTGGAGGCGGTGAAGGGGGAGGAGAGGCAGATCCTCGTGACCTTCAGCGAGCCGGTGTCCGGGGCGGATCAGACATCCGCGTACACCCTGACCCGCAGGGGGGAGACGGTGGTCATCCAGTCCGCTGTGTATGCGGCGGAGCGGAGAGACCAGGTGGTGCTCACGGCGGCGGAGCCCCTGAACCGGGGAGAGTATGCGCTGAGCTGCCAGGGAGTGAGGGATGACTCCCAGGAGCAGAACCTGGTGAGCGGCGATTTCACCTTTGAACTGAGCACCGGGGATCCCCAGCCGGGGATCGATCCCGGGTCCCAGGCTGTCCTGTTTGGCTGCCTTCTTGCGGCTGCTGCGGTGATCATCGCTGCGGTGGTGGTTGTGCGCCGGAACCAGAAGGCGAAGGAAGTGATCGTTGTGGACGGACAGTCTATCACCGCCTCCTCCGTCAGCGTGAAGCAGCATGTGACCACCGGCCAGCCGGAGAAAAAGACATTCTGGATGGTGGTGTCGGTGGAGGGGAGAAATCCCAAGAAGATGGAGCTTTCCATCGACCGCAGCCTGATTGTGGGACGGGCGGACATCTGCGATCTGTACTTTGACGATGGAAGGATGTCCAGGCAGCATTTTGCCCTGGAATGGGATGGTTCTTCCATGTATGTGACGGATCTGAATACGACCAACGGGACCACGGTCAACGGAGTGAAGATAACAGGCAGAAGAAGACTGGAGCCTGGTGATCGCATCTGCGCCGGAGCGGAGGAGATGGAGATCAGCTGGTAGGGGGATCTGCCGGGGAGGCACATATGAGGTATGAGAGAGAAATCTGCCCCAACTGTTTTGACACAGAGTACGGGCAGGGCGAGTGTGCCAAGTGCGGATACAGAGAAAGTTATGAAACAAGGAGCGCCAGGGCCCTTCAGGCGGGAACGATTCTCAACGGGCGCTACATCGTTGGGAGAGTTCTGGGCGAGGGGGGCTTTGGCATTACCTACAAAGCGTGCGATGTGGAGGGCGGGGGGCTCTGCGCCATCAAGGAGTACGCCCCCGCCGCCGACAGCGAGCGGCAGGCGGACGGGCTCACCCTGAGGACGGCCAGCGGCCGCGACCCCGCTCGCTATGAAAAAGGGCTGAAACGGTTCATGGAGGAGGCTCAGGTGCTGCATCGGCTGGGGGAGATGCCCAATGTGGTGCGGATTTTTGACCTGTTCCAGGAGAACCACACGGCCTATTTTGCCATGGAGTTGCTGGAGGGGGCCAACTTGAACCAGATTGTCCAGGCGGCCAGGGGAGTGCTGCCGTTCAAGGAGATCACCTCCATCATCGTCCAGGTGGGGATGGCCCTGGCGCAGATTCACGAGCAGGCGGGGATCTTTCACCGGGACATCAGCCCGGAAAACATCTATGTGACCAGGGACGGCCAGGTGAAGCTGATTGACTTCGGAAATGCGAAGGAGCTGACCAGGCAGAAGGATCAGGAGTACTCCGTGGTGCTGAAGCCCAGCTTTGCACCTCCGGAGCAGCACTCCTCCAGGATGCAGCAGGGGAGCTACACAGATGTCTACTCTCTGGCGGGGACCTACTATTTTGCCCTCACGGGAATTCGCCTGCCCTCGGCGGTGGAGCGGCTCACGGGCGAGACCTACATCCCCCTCAAGCAGATGAATCTGGGGATACCGGAGGCGGTCTCGGATGTGGTGGATCAGGCTCTGGTTCTGGACTGCCGGAGACGGATCCAGACCATGCGGGAGTTCGTGGAGGGAATTTTAAAGAGCGAGCGGATGGCGGCAGTCAAGGGGCCGGAACCGCCGGCACAGTCCCCTTACCTGGAGATTTTGGCGGGGGAGATGAGAGGAGCAGTCTGGCAGATCCCCTCCAACGTGGAGATCAAGGTGGGGCGCTCTGCGGCCAGGTGCGACATCGCCATAGCCGGGCATTCGGATGTGAGCAAGGAGCATCTGAAGATTTATTATGACGGACAGAAGGGGCTGTTTTACATACGGGATATGTCCCGGTTCGGGACGTATATCAATGGGATTCGGCTGGAGCAGGGAACCGTTTTTTCGGCCCGGCCTCCCGTAAACATAGCGCTGGCCAGCCAGGCCTGCGTTCTGAGAGCGGCAGTGGCGCCGGCGGGCGCCGGACGCAGATAGGAGGAGCAGGGAGATGAACGTGGTAAAGGATCTGAAAAAGGACATTCCCCAGTGGACCATCGGTGTGGCGAGCATCATAGGGACCAGGGAGTACCAGCAGGATTACGTGTACTGCTGCAGCTGCGACAATGGCCTGCTGGGAGTGGTGTGCGATGGAATGGGCGGTCTGGACGGCGGGGAGCTTGCCAGCAGCACCGCAGCAGAAGCCCTGGGAGAGGCATTTGCCGGCAGAGACATCCGGCTGCCTGTCCCGGAGTTTTTGAAGGAACAGGCTGTCCGCATCAATGACCAGGTGCTGGCCCTCACGGGGAAGAATGGGAAACCTCTCCGGGCGGGCACGACCATGGTGGCCGTTGTGGCGGACGGCGGAAAACTTTACTGGCTGTCCATCGGCGACAGCCGCATCTACATTATCCGCGGCGAGGAGATGAGCCAGGTAAACAGGGAGCACAATTACCGCTTGACGCTCCAGGAATCCCTGAGGAGCGGGCTCATCACCCAGGAACAGTATGAGGCGGAGGAGAAGAGGGGCCGGGCGGACGCCCTGATCAGCTATCTGGGCATCAGCCGGCTGAACCTGATGGACATCAACCGCGCGCCGCTGGAGATGATGGACGGAGACATGGTTCTCCTGTGCAGTGACGGACTTTTTAAGAGCTTAAACGACAGCCAGATCAAGGCGCTGGTAAAGGACAATGATATAGATATGGATATTGCGGCGGACCGCCTGTGCCAGATGGCCCTGAGCAAACGCCGGGGCGGCCAGGACAATACGTCTGTTCTGCTGCTTCAGTACCATAAAACGGAGTAACAGGGGAGAAGATTATGATACGTTGTTTGAATTGCATGCAGGAATTTGACGAGCAGTATGGGGTGTGCCCCAACTGCGGTCACATTCCGGGAGAAGATCCCAAGGAACCATTTCAGCTGAGACCGGGGGTCGTGCTGGCGGGCCGCTATGTGGTGGGAACCGCACTAGGAGTGGGAGGATTCGGAATCACCTACCGCGCCTGGGACAACACGCTGCAGAAAATGCTGGCCATCAAGGAATACTATCCCAGCGCCAACGGGATTGTGAACCGCGTCCCGGGAAAGCCGCAGGTGATCGTCTACTCCGGCAACCGGGCGGTGGAGTTTGAGAACGGAAAGGTCCGTTTCCTGGCGGAGGCCAGAAACATGGCCAGGTTCAACACCCACCCCAACATCGTCCATGTGTACGATTTCTTTGAGGAGAATGGGACCGCCTACATCGTCATGGAGTTCCTGGACGGAATTTCCTATAAGCAGTTTATCGCCGCCAACGGGGGAAAAGTGGATCAGAAGGTGGCCCTGGAGGTGACCCTCTCGGTGCTGGACGCCCTGAAGGAGATCCACAAGGCGGGGATCATTCACCGGGATATCAGCCCGGACAACGTATTTATCTGTATGAGCGGCATCATCAAGCTCATCGACTTCGGAGCCGCCAGATTCTCCACCGGCGAGGAGGAGAAGACCCTCTCCATCATCCTGAAGCCGGGCTACGCGCCGCCGGAGCAGTACCGCAGCCGCAGCAAGCAGGGGCCTTGGACGGATATCTACGCGGTGGGCGCCATGTTCTACCGGGCGCTGACCGGGGTGATGCCGGACGAGTCGGTGAACCGCATGGTTCAGGACCGGGTGGTTCCGCCCCATGAGCTGAATCCGGAGATCCCGGAGAATCTGAGCAACGCCATCATGAGGGCCATGGCCCTCAATCAGGAGCTCCGCTTCCGCAACGTGGACCAGTTCCGGGAGGCAATCCAGGGGCAGGCTCCGGTGCGGGATGTGAAGGAGGAGCTGAAGAGAAGAAAGTTGTTTCGAGCCGGGATTGTGGCCGGCGTGTTTACCGTCATCATCGCCGCGGGGGCGGTGTGCCTGCTCCTGTTCCGCAGCAGAAGCGCGGATGCGGCCCTGGACGACGCCAAGATCCTGGTCTGGTACCCCGTGAGCGGGGAGGAGACCGGGGAAGGCGAGGAGGAATTCCTCTCCATGGCCCAGGCTTATCAGGAATATTATCCCAACATCGAGATCCAGGTGGAGGCAATCCCCGCCGACGAGTACGGGGAGAGGCTTGCGGAGGCGCTTGAGACAGGGGAGAACGTGCCCACAGTATTTGAGAGCACGAGCCTGGACAGCAGCTGGAACGAGAAGCTGGCCTCTGTGGACGAGGCATATGAGTGGCTCACAGAGCGGGAAGAGATGGGAAATTACTACTTCCTGGAGGAGTACCGGGGAGCGGCCGAGAATATGCTGCGGATGCCCATGAGCTTTGAGGTGCCCGTGGTCTACGGGGACACCCTCATGGCGGAGGACGAGGACGGCAGTTTCCTCGGCGCGGAGGAGCTTGCGGACGCCCTGGAGAGCGGAAACGGCTACGCGGTGGATCCCGACGCGGCGGATCTCTACGGGGAGCTTTTGCCGGATCTGGATGAGAGCCAGGGCTATGAAGATTTTGTGGTGGATCTGGACGCGGAGAACGTGGGAAGCGGCGAGAAATTCGACGCCGACCAGGAGCGGGCGGCTGCCCTGGAGGGCAAGGTGGAATACTACCTGTCCGACACATCCGAATATGAGAGAGTTCAGGCGGACATGGCTGGCGTCTACCAGGTGATCCTTCTGAAGGATATGCCCCTCACCGGAAGGCTGACCAACCTGTGGAGCGTGAGCGCGGACGCCAGCCCTGCGGAGCAGAAGGCGGGAGTGCGGCTCCTCTATTTCCTCATGTCAAAGGAAAATCAGCAGATTATGAATATACAGAACGGACGGGGACTGCCGCTCCACCGAGAGATTTTTGACGAATACGAGACTATGAACGCAGAATTTGCAGGCATCGGCGAGAGCCTGGAGCAGATTACAATGAAAGCGCGTTAGGGCGGACGGGGGAGACTATGAAGCGATGTCTGAACTGTATGGAAGAATTTGAGGATCACCTGAGGATCTGCCCCGCCTGCGGCGGGGGAAAGGGCAGGGAATACCCGTTCGCCCTGAAGGCGGGAAGCATTCTCCAGGGGCGGTATATTGTGGGCAACTGTCAGAGAGCCAGAGCCTGCGACATTCGCTATATAGGCTGGGATGCCCTGTTTGAGAGAAAGGTCTTTATCGAGGAATTTTATCCAGCCAGGCTGGCGGACCGGGATGAGAACGGGAGAGTCTGGCCTGCATCCGGGCAGGAGGAGGCGTACCGGGAGAATCTGGGGCGCTTTGTCCATTTCAGAAAAGAGCTGATCCGGCTCTACAAGGAGACGGACATCGAGGAGGTATACAGCTGCTTTGAGGAGAACGGCACCGCCTACGCCGCGTTCCGCTATACAGAGGACCGAACCCTGGAGGACCTGGTCAGCGGGAACGTCCTCTTAGAGGACAGCGACGCCATGGCTTTCCTCTACATGGCCCTGGAGGCGGTGAAAAAGATCCACGGCCTCGGCCTCACCCACGGGGCGGTGAACCTGGAGAATCTCCAGGTGACGGCCGAGGGCAAGCTGGTGCTGACCGGCTTCGGGGAGCCGTGCCACTGGTGCGGGGATCCGGAACAGATCGACTATGGAAACCCGGGGGAGGAGACGGATCTTTTCGGCCTGGCCCTGGTGTTCGGGAAAATGCTTCTCGGCAAGAGCGGAGCCGGACCGGCGGAGATTGTGAAGTATCTGGATTCCGGAGACCACCATCTGCCGGTGAGGACGGTTCAGGCCTTAAAGCACAGCCTGACCAGGGATCCCAAAAAAAGGCTCACCTCCCTGGACAGCTTCTATGACCGGCTGTTCGGCGACAGCATGACCATGAAGCTGGCGGAGGGCGAGGGGAGGTCCCGGGGCTCATCGGGGAGAGGAAAACGCCGCCTGGTGATCTGTGCGGCGGCGGTGATCCTGTTTTTGGGCGCTTTCCTGGCGGCCAACCGCCCGGGAAGAGAGCAGACGGGCCTGATCGAACTCCCCGGGGACACGGAGACGAGAGGAGAGTTCGCGGCCGCAGCCGGGGCGATGGCCGGACAGTTCAGAGTCGGGCGCGGGGCCTCATCGGTGAGGCTGGGAAAAGCCGGATTGGAGCTGTTGAAGGGCGGCACGGGGAATTCCCAGGAAGGGGGATTCGGAGGCCTGAACGCCCTGCTCAAGGAAAAGACGGAGGAGGACGGCGAGGCCGAGGAGGAGAAGGAGACTTCCTCCAAATCGACTTCCAAGGTGTCTGACAAGTCATCGGCGAAAGCGCCCGCCAAGGTGCCGGAGACAAAAGCGCCCGCCAAGGCGCCGGAGACGAAAGCGCCCGCCAAGCCGGCCACTCAGCCGGCCACTCAGGCGCCCACCCGGGCACCGGAGACCACAGCGCCGGAGAGGCATTCACCTTCTGAGACGAAGAAAGATGCCCTGGTTGTCCCGAAGGGGCCGCAGGGATAGACGGATCTATGCCGCCGGACCGGCGGCGGGATTTATAAAGGCGATGGCGCGGGAGGCGAGCGGCTGGGCCGCAAGCCGGCCGCGAGATCGCGGCGGATGGGAGAAAACCTTCTGCCGTCCGCATAGAAATACAGGAATGGATAGGAGACAGACATGGAAAGACGTTGCATGGGATGCATGGAGATGTACGATGAGCAGTTTGAGATCTGTCCGCACTGCGGGTACGTACATGGGACTCCGCCCAAGGAGGCGTATCACATCACGCCGGGTTCCCTGCTGGCGGGGCGGTATATCATAGGCCGTGTGCTGGGCTTCGGCGGATTCGGAATCACCTATATCGGGTACGATCAGGTGCTGGAGACCAAGGTGGCCATCAAGGAGTATATGCCGGGAGAATTTTCCACCCGTATGCCCAACCAGCAGATGGTGACGGTTTACTCTGGAGAGCGGGCGGAGCAGTTCCACGAGGGAATGTTGAAAATCATCGACGAGGCCAGAAGGCTGGCCCAGTTCCAGAATGAGCCGAACATCGTGCACATTTACGACTGCTTTGAGGCCAACAACACGGCCTACATCGTCATGGAGTACCTGGACGGCGAGTCGGTGAAGGAGCTTTTGGCCAGGACGGGAAAGATCCCTGTGGATCAGGCATTGGATATTGTGCTGAAGGTGATCTCGGCCATGAAGAAGGTGCACGAGATCGGCATTATCCACCGGGATATCGCACCGGATAATATCTACATACTGAAGGATGGAAATGTAAAGATTCTGGACTTTGGAGCGGCCAGGTACGCCACCACCAAGCACAGCAAGAGCCTTTCCGTGATCATCAAGCCGGGGTACGCGCCGGAGGAGCAGTACCGCAGCCGGGGCGACCAGGGGCCGTGGACGGATGTGTACGCCCTGGCGGCCACCTTTTACAAGATGATCACCGGGGTGACGCCGGAGGACGCCATGGAGCGCAGCGTCAAGGACCTGCTGAAGAAACCGTCCAAGCTGGGAATCTCCATTCCCAAGGGGATGGAGACAGCCATCATGAACGGGCTGAACGTGCGGAT
The DNA here is from genome assembly GCA_019114845.1 of Candidatus Lachnoclostridium stercoripullorum. Lineage (GTDB taxonomy): Bacteria > Bacillota > Clostridia > Lachnospirales > Lachnospiraceae > Lachnoclostridium_A > Lachnoclostridium_A stercoripullorum. The sequence goes on from DXEU01000149.1 coordinate 38,450, forward strand.
TGAGGACCGGACCCAGACGATGGATGAGTTTGAGCAGGAGCTCATGGCCGCGGAGGTGAAGGAGAAGGTGGCCAGGCAGCGCCGGGCCGACGTGGGAAAGATCCCCATGTGGGCCAAGATCGCCGCTGCGGTGGGCAGCTTGGCGGTGATTGCCCTGGCGGTGATCGTCATGACCTTCAACTTCATGCCCAAATTGGAAGAATACGCCCTGCCGGAGGGAAAGACCATGGTGCCCAACATGGTGAACCAGGATCTGGAGACGGCGGAGCAGATGGGAAATGAGAAACAGCTGCAGGTGATGGTGCAGTCCATGAAATATTCGGCGGTGATCCCGGAGGGAAATGTCACCAACCAGCTGATCCCCACGGGAACCGTGGTGGATGTGCAGACGGAAGTGGGACTGGAGATCAGCCGAGGCAAGGAGAAGGTGGTGGTTCCCCTGGTTCAGGGCATGGGCCAGGAGGAGGCAGTCGCCGCCCTGGAGGAGGCGGAGCTTACCGTGGAGACCAGGGAGGTGGACAACGAGTACTTCGCCCCTGGTTCCGTAGTGAGCCAGAGCATCGAGGGCAACACCACAGCGGTCAAGGGAGATACCATCATCCTGGAGATCGCCAAGGACAACGGCGGCGGAGATCCAAACATCATGGTGAGCGTTCCCATGCTGGAGGGCATGGACCTGACGGAGGCTCAGCAGCTTGCGAGGGAGGATCACCTGTACATCTATACGGTTGAAAATGAATTCAGCGACACCGTGCCGGAGGGAGCCATCATCTCCCAGGAGACGGCTGCGGGAGAGCAGGTGGCGCAGAACTCCACCATCCGCGTGGTGGTCAGCATGGGACGGGAGAAGGTTCAGATGCCCGGCGTGGAGACCATGGAGCGGCAGGCAGCGGTGGATGCCCTGGAGACCCTGGGACTGACCGTCACCATAGAGGAGGAGTACTCCAACACCTTTAGAGAGGGAACGGTTATCAGCCAGAGCGTGGCTGCGGATGAGATGGTGGAGAAGGGAACCTCAGTGACCCTGACCATCAGCCGGGGACCGGCGCCGCAGAGACAGACTCAGCCGGCCAGACAGCCGCAGACCCAGACGGCCAGACAGCCGGCCACCCAGGCACCCCAGACGCAGGCTCCGGCGCCCACCCAGCCCGCGACCACAGCGCCGCCGGCTACCCAGGCGCCCACTCAGGCACCCACCCAAGCGCCCACCCAGGCTCCCTCCAACAACAAGGAGAACCTGATCAATAATCAGCTGGGCGGAATCGGAGCACAGTGACGGGAGCGGAGCACAGGAAGATAGGATAGAACCAGAGGAATGTTCAGATATAAGAAGGAGGCAACGCATATGAAGAAACAATTGGGAGCTGTTTTGCTGACACTCGCCCTGTCGGCGGCGGCATCGGTGACCGCCTGGGCCGGCTGGGAGACGGACGGGACGTCCTGGTGGTACAATTATGACGAGGGGGGCTACGCCTCCTCCGGCATCCGCACCATCGACGGCCTCAACTACTGCTTTGACGCCAACGGCTACATGCTGACCGGCTGGCAGTACCTCGACTGGAAGTGGTACTTCTTTGACGCCGGCGGCGTCCAGGCTCAGGGCTGGGCCATGATCGACGGGACCTGGTACTACCTGGATCCCAACGAGAACGGCGCCATGAGAACCTACTGGCTGACTCTGCCGGATTCCAAGAACTCCAGCAAGATGAACCAGTACTACCTGGATGAGACGGGGGCGCTCCAGACGGGAATCTTCTACCTGTCCAAGGATGTCCACGACGGCTGGCAGTTCACCTACGAGGCGGACGCCGACGGCGTGCTGATCTGCAATAAGAAGGAGACAGCTGGGGATACGGAGTACTGGCATGACGATGCCGGACGCATCCGTTTCCGCAATCCGGACACGATCCGGGCCGCAGAGGAGGAAGGAACGGACGAATGGCAGTATCTGTTCAGCCCGGCCTGGCAGGAGGAGGCTCTGAGAGAGCAGCAGGAAGAAGAGATGATGAACTACGAGGACGAGTTTGACGACTGGTGGGATTGATGAGCAGCGGGGCAGAGGTCGCATGACCTCTGCCCCATCAAAATGTCCGGGGACAGCGCGCTGCGGGCAGGCATATGGACGACGAAAAGGGCCGCTCCTGTGGGAGCAGCCCTTTTCGTTGTTATTGGGAATGGTAGGTATATAAATAAGAAAATGTTATAGGGGGGCCGGACGGTATCACCCGTCCGGTATGAGTATGAAAAAGCTTTCTAATCCCAAGCATCTGCTGCTTGAAATAAGGCTCGTTACCCTTTCGGATAACTTACTTATAATATAAAGAGCAAATGTGTCAAAAGTATGTCCCCTCCATAAAAAAAGAATAAAATTTCTGACGGAAAAATAAAAAAGATGGAAAATAAAAAATTTGAGAAAATCTCTTTGAAAAACCAGGGATCTTGTATATAATAAAAAAGAGGAAGAGACAGGAGGAAGCTATGAATATGTTCATGTCCAATGATATTGGAATAGATTTGGGCACTGCCAGTATCCTTGTGTACATTAAGGGCAAGGGCGTAGTGCTGAAGGAACCGTCCGTGGTCGCCATCGACCGCGATACCAATAAAATCATCACATTCGGCGAGGAGGCCAGGCTGATGATCGGCCGCACGCCGGGGAATATTGTGGCGGTGCGCCCCCTGCGCCAGGGCGTGATCTCCGACTACACGGTGACGGAGAAGATGTTAAAGTATTTCATCAACAAGGCGGTGGGCAAGCGCACGCTGCGCAAGCCCCGCATCAGCGTCTGCATCCCCAGCGGAGCCACGGAGGTGGAGAAGAAGGCGGTGGAGGACGCCACCTACCAGGCGGGAGCCAGGGAGGTGACCATCATCGAGGAGCCGGTGGCGGCTGCCATCGGAGCGGGGATCGACATCTCCAAGGCCTGCGGCAACATGATCGTGGACATCGGCGGCGGCACCTCCGATATCGCCGTGATTTCCCTGGGCGGCACGGTGGTGAGCACGTCCATCAAGGTGGCGGGAGATGATTTCGACGAGGCCTTGGTGCGCTACATGAGAAAGAAGCACAACCTTCTCATCGGCGAGAGGACGGCGGAGGAGATCAAGATCAACATCGGCGCGGCCTACAAGAGACCGGAGTCCCTGACCATGGAGGTGCGGGGGCGGAATCTGGTGACCGGCCTGCCAAAGACCATCATGGTGACGTCGGACGAGACGCTGGAGGCCCTCAGAGAGCCGGCCATGCAGATTGTGGACGCTGTGCACGGAGTGCTGGAGCGGACGCCCCCGGAGCTGGCGGCGGACATCTATGACCGGGGCATCGTGCTGACGGGCGGCGGATCTCTGCTCAGCGGACTGGATGTGCTGATTCAGGAGAAGACCGGAATCAACACCATGATCGCGGAGGACCCGCTGACGGCTGTGGCCATCGGCACGGGCCGCTTTATCGAGTTTACCCACGGCGGCGACAACCGGGATCGGGAGTATTGATCGCCGGAGGGACATGCCTGAGAATCCAGGCGGACATATGTGAATGAGACAGTCAAGGTGCTGCAAAATCAAGGATCCCCCATCTGTGCGGTGGAGGCCGGTTGCCCGCGGAGGCGGCCATCGGCGGCGGGAGAATTGGATTTTGCGGCACTTTCATATTCTGAGCGAATTCTGAGCGAACGTGCGGGAGAGGGGGAGATTTTGTTGGCCACGGTGCGGGGATTTGTGGAGCGCATCAAATATCGCAACGAGGAGAACGGCTACTCGGTGCTGGTGCTGGCGGCGGAGGACGAGGAGTACATACTGGTGGGAACCTTCCCCTACATAACGGAGGGGGAGATGCTGGAGGCCTCGGGCTCCATGGTGGAGCACCCGGTCTACGGGGAACAGCTGCAGGTGGAGAGTTTTGAGATCAAGACGCCGGAGGACGCGGACGCCATGGAGCGGTATCTGGCGTCCGGGGCCATCAAGGGGGTGGGAGCCGCCCTGGCAGCCCGGATTGTGCGCCGCTTCAAGGCGGACACCTTCCGCGTCATGGAGGAGGAGCCGGAGCGCCTGGCGGAGGTCAAGGGCATCAGCGAAAAGATGGCCATGGCCATCGGCGCCCAGATGGAGGAGAAGCAGGGGCTGCGCCAGGCCACCATGTTTCTGCAGAAATACGGCATTTCCGTCAATCTGGCGGTGAAGATTTACCAGACCTACGGGGCCAGAATGTATGGGATCATCGAGGAGAACCCCTACCGCCTGGCGGACGACATCCCGGGGGTGGGCTTTAAGATGGCGGATGAGATCGCCAGGAAGGTGGGCATTTTCACCGACTCCGACTACCGGCTCAAGAGCGGGATTCTCTACACGCTGCTGCAGGCGGTGGGAAACGGGCACACCTATCTGCCGGAGGAGGAACTCCTGGCGTCGGCTGCGGAGCTTCTGCGGGTGGAGCCGGAGGTGATCGGGGACCAGCTGATGGATCTCCAGATGGAGAAGAAGCTGGTGATCCGGGACCAGGACGGGCGGCGGGCGGTCTACGCATCCCAGTACTATTATCTGGAATTGAATTCCGCCAAGATGCTGTTCGACTTGAACATCCGGGGAGAATTTGACCGGGAGAGCATTTTCAAAAAGCTGGACCGCATCCAGGAGGAGGAGCGCATAGAGCTGGATGAGATGCAGAGGATGGCGGTGGCGGAGGCGGTGGAGAACGGCCTTCTGGTGATCACCGGCGGCCCCGGAACGGGAAAGACCACCACCATCAACACCATCATCCGCTATTTTGAGGAGTCAGGCATGGAGATCCTGCTGGCGGCCCCCACCGGGCGGGCGGCGAAGCGGATGACGGAGGCCACGGGGATGGAGGCGAAGACCATCCACCGCCTGCTGGAGATCACCGGGGTCCCGGACGACAAAAACGCTTCGGGGATGCATTTTGAGAGAAATGAGGAGAACCCCCTGGAGGCGGACGTGGTGATCATCGACGAGATGTCCATGGTGGACATCTATCTGCTCCACTCCCTCCTGAAGGCGGTCAGCCCGGGGACGAGGCTGGTCCTGGTGGGGGATGTGAACCAGCTGCCCAGCGTGGGCCCCGGAAATGTGCTGCGGGACATCATCGATTCCGGCTGTTTCCACGTGGTAAAGCTGACCAAGATTTTCCGCCAGGCGTCCCAGAGCGACATCGTGGTCAACGCCCACCGCATCAACGCCGGCGAGCGGATCGATCTGGCAAAGAGGAGCCGCGACTTCCTCTTTATCCGCCGGGATCACCCGGACGCCATCATAAGCGCCATGCTCACCCTGGTGCAGAAGAAGCTCCCCGGGTACGTCAACGCCCACCCCTTTGACATTCAGATCATGACGCCCATGCGCAAGGGCGCCCTGGGGGTGGACCGGCTCAACGGCATTCTCCAGGAATATTTAAACCCGGCCGACGGGAAGAAGGCGGAGAAGGAGTCCGGCGGCGTCACCTACCGGGAGGGGGACAAGGTGATGCAGATCAAAAACAATTATCAGATCGCCTGGGAGACGAGAAACCGGTACGGCATTCCCGTGGAGAGCGGCCTGGGGGTGTTCAACGGGGACCTGGGGGTGATCCGGGAGATCAACCATTTTGCGGAGACGCTGACGGTGGAGTTCGACGAGGGCCGCATGGTGGAGTACAGCTTCAAGCAGCTGGAGGAGCTGGAGCTGGCCTACGCCATCACCATCCACAAATCCCAGGGAAGCGAGTATCCGGCGGTGGTGATCCCCGTGCACAGCGGGCCGAGGATGCTGATGACCAGAAACTTGATCTACACGGCCGTCACCCGGGCCAGGTTCTGCGTCTGCCTGGTGGGGGTGCCGGAGGCGTTCCAGGCCATGGTGGACAACGAGCAGGAGCAGAGGAGGTATTCCGGGCTGAAGAGCCGGATCCTGGAGCTGGCGGATCTGTGAGTGATTTTGCCTGTGAGTCTATGAGAGGAGGATTTCCTGACACTTGAAATATGATTCCCATCTGAGAGGGGCGGCGGACGTTCTGTCCGAGATCCTGTTTCCCAGGCGGTGTCCCGTCTGCGATCAGGTTCTGCCCTTTCGCTCCGGGAAAATCTGTCCCGGATGCTTTTCCAAACTTTCTTTTACAAAATCACCGGTCTGCAAGAAATGCGGCAAGGAGCTGATCAGCGAGACGGGCGAATACTGCTATGACTGCGGGCGGAGGAAAAAATCCTTCGAGTATGGGATTGCCCTGCTCAATTACGACGAGGTTTCCAGAAAATCCATGGCCATGATCAAGTATCACGGCCGCAGGGAGTACATGGATTTTTACGGGGAGGCCATAGCGAGGAGGTATGAGAAGCGGATCCGGCGCATGGGGGCGGAGGCCCTTCTCCCCGTGCCGGTTCACCGCCAGCGTCTGAAAGTCCGGGGCTTTAACCAGGCGGAGGCCCTGGCGGAGTCCATCTCCCGCCATCTGGGCACCTGCATCCCCGTGCGCACGGATCTGCTGCTGCGGAATAAGAGGACCCTGCCCCAGAAGGACTTAACCCCCGCGGAGCGCCTGAAAAATCTCTCCCAGGCCTTTGAGTCCGACCCCAGCCGGGTGCGGGAGGCTGGGGTTCGGCGGGTGATTCTGGTGGACGATATCTACACCACCGGGAGCACGGCGGAGGCCTGCTCCAGAGCTCTTTTAGCGGCTGGGGTTCAGGAAATCTATCTGCTGAACATCTGCATCGGGCACGGGAGGTAGGCCAGGGCAATCATCCCGAAATCGCAGTCGGAGAATCGCGGGCGGAGTCAGAAAAACTCGCGGGCGGAGTCAGAAAAACCTCTTGACAGATGGAAAAAGAAGAGGTATAATTTCAACCGTTGTTGTGATGGGCTATCGCCAAATGGTAAGGCAACGGACTCTGACTCCGTCATTGTGAAGGTTCGAATCCTTCTAGCCCAGTTTCGGAGAGCAGGATTTTGCTCAGTTTTGTAGAGCAAGATTTTGCTTGACGAATGGGAAAAAACAAGTTATAATAATACATGCTTT
>DXEU01000150.1 GCA_019114845.1 Candidatus Lachnoclostridium stercoripullorum
TCCCGTGCCATCTGTCAAATCCCGATTTTCCTCCCCTGCCCCTTGACCGGATTGTTGCAGTGTTGTATATTTTGAAACAGTACAACTATTCTGCAACACACATTTCAGCAGGAGGATTTCACCATGATACGTCTGTTATTTATCGTCCCCTACCCGGAACTGGAGGAAACCGTGCGCCTCGTCCTCTCCCGCCATCCTAAGCGGGATCTCCTGGACGCGGACATCCGCTGCATCACCGTGGAAAATATACCCGAGATCCCGGATGACACCTACGACGCCATCATCGCCCGGGGCTACACCGCCATGAAAACCCTGGACGGCTGTCATCGCACCCCCACCATCCAGCTGTCCATCACCGGCTACGACCTGGTGCGGGCCGTCTCCGAGTGCTGCGAGACCTATCACCCGAGGAAGATCGCCGTCTGCGGCTTCGGCCAGCAGATGTACGAGGTCAAGACCATCTTTCATTTTTTCCATGTGGACGGGGAGATCTACGACACCATCCGGCATGAGGATCTGAAGGAGACCGTGGCCAGGGCCAAGGCCGCCGGCTGCGACGCCCTGGTGGGGGGATATTCCGCCAACCTTCAGGCCCGGCTGGCGGGCTTAAACGCCGTGGTGTTCCGCACCGGGGAGGACGCCGTCCTGCGGGCTCTAAACGAGGCCATTCACACCGTGGAGAGAATCCGCCAGGAGCGGATCGTCTCCCAGATGTACAAAACCATCATCTACTCCTCCAAGGACGGCCTCCTCTTTGTCAGCCGGGACGGCACGATCCTGGTCCGTAACCGGGTGATCAAGAAGATGAACGGGGACATCAGCCTCATGAACCGCTCCCTAAAGGACGCCCTCCCCTACCTCTGTCCCCTCTTCTCCTCCGTCATGGAGAAGGGGAAGGAGGAGACCGGACGGATCCTCGCGATCCCCGGCACCAAGCTCACCGTCTCCGCCAGCTGCACCCCCGTGGTGGCCAACAGGGAGATCTCCGGGGCGGTCATCAACCTTTCCGACATCACCCTGATCCAGGATCTTGAGAGCCAGATTCGGAGAAAGCTGAGCACGCGGGGGCTGAAGGCCCGGTACACGTTCCAGGACATCCTCCACGGCAGCCGCTCCATGGACAAGACCATCCGCATCGCCAGGCAGTACGCCGCCTCCGACTCCAACGTGATCATCGTCGGGGAGACCGGCACCGGCAAAGAGCTGTTCGCCCAGAGCATCCACAACGCCAGCTCCCGCAAAAACGGCCCCTTCGTGGCCATCAACTGCGCCGCCCTGCCGGAAAATCTCCTGGACAGCGAGCTGTTCGGATACGTGGAGGGCGCCTTCACCGGCACCAGCAAGGGGGGAAAGATGGGACTGTTTGAGCAGGCCCACGGGGGAACCCTGTTTTTGGACGAGGTGGAGGAGATCTCCCCCGCCATCCAGGGAAAGCTGCTGCGGGCCCTGCAGGAGCGGCAGGTGAGGCGCATCGGAGACAACAAGGTGATCGACGTCAACGTGCGGATCCTGTCCGCCACCAACAAGAGCATCTCCCGCCTGGCGGACCAGGGCCTCTTCCGCCGGGATCTGGTCTACCGCCTGGATGTCCTGCGCCTGTTCATCCCTCCCCTGAGGGACCGGGAAAATGACGTAGAGCTGCTGTTTAGCTGTCTGTTAAAGCAGCAGTGCCTGGAGAGCGGCATTCCCCCGGCGCAGCTCTCCCCCGACGCCATGGCCCTCCTCCACCAGTACCCCTTTATGGGCAATATCCGGGAGCTGAAAAACATCGTGGAGCGGGCCTGCGCCCTAAACACCGGCCAGCTGATCACCTGGGAGGTGCTGCGGGAAGCCCTCTACCCCAGAGATCTGGACGGGGAGGAGGCGTATTTCCCAAACCGAAGTCCCTTCCCCTCCCCTCAGGGGCCGGATCTCACCCTGGATGAGCCGGAACGACTGCGCCAGGCCCTAAAAGCCTGCGGCGGGAACCGCACCCGGGCGGCTGAGCTTCTGGGGATGGACCGCTCCACCCTGTGGAGAAAGCTGAAAAAGTATCAGATCTCCTGAGCCCCTTCTTCCAGTCACGCTCACATGTTGCATCGTTGCAAACTTGTTGCTGTATTTGCATCGATGCAACATTTCTTTCTGTCCGCTTTTTCTCGCACGATTGCGAAAATACCCCTTGTTTTCACACATTTCCCCACCTGGCACAATTCTTGCGGTTAAATTCAGTATCAACGACCGCTGCGATTCCGGAACGAAAAAGCCGGCTTCCGCTCCGAACGCCGGCGGATCAAACATGAATGGGAGGGTTGGTTATATGTCAACTTCATACGTACTCATCGTCTTTGCCGTGGTCATCGTCCTGATGATCGTTCTGATCTCCAAATGCAAGGTCAACGCGGCATTCGGCATTCTCATCGCGGCCATGATCCTGGCCATCGCCTTAAAGACTCCCTGGACGGAGATTGAGGGAGCCATCAACGGCGGCTTCGCCAGCACCATCGAGAGCGTGGCCATCGTGATCTTCCTCGGCTGCACCATGGGCACTGTGCTGGAAAAGACCGGCGCCGCCGTCCGCATCACCAAGTGGGCCATCAATCTGGTGGGCGAGAAACACATTATCTGGGCCATCGCCCTGAGTTCCGCCATCTTGGGCATCCCCATCTGGGCTGACACCGTGGTGATCCTGCTGATCCCCATCGTCTCCCTGCTGGCCGTGCAGACCAAGAAGTCCATGATGTGCTACGGCACCACCCTGTACCTGGGCGCCCTGGTAACCGCATCCCTGGTTCCGCCCACCCCGGGTCCCGTATCCGCCGCCGCCCTGCTGAACGTACCTCTGGGCCAGGCCATCCTCTGGGGCGCCATCGTGTCCGTCCCCAGCGTCATCGCTGCCACCCTCTACTGCATGACGTTAAAGACGCCCGTATCCCCCAAGGAAGAATTTTTGAAATCTGCAGCGGAGCATGAGACCATGGAGCTTCCGTCCCTGACGAAGTCCCTGCTCCCCATCGTATTCCCGCTGTTTCTCATCTTCTTAAACACCGGAGCCTCCGTGATCGTGCCGGAAACTCCCATCGCGAACTTCTTCGCCTTCATCGGAAGCCCGCTGGCTGCCCTGTTCACCGGGTGCATCCTGTCCCTGCTTCTGACCGGCAAAGAATGGAAGACCAAGAAAGTGCTCAACGACTGGGTGGATGAGGGAATCACCGCAGCCGCCATGCCCATCATCGTCACCGGTATGGGCGGCGCCTTGGCCACCTTCGTGAAGAATGCGGGCGTGGCGGACAAGATCGCCGAGCTGGTGGTCGCCTCCTCCTTCCCGCCCATCCTGATCCCCATCATCATGGCTGCCATCATCCATGTAGTCACCGGATCCAACTCCCTGGGAGTTATGACCTCCGCGGCCCTCATGCAGCCTATGCTGGAGACCCTGGGGCTCTCCCCCGTGGCCGCTTTCCTGGCCTGCGGAACCGGCGCCCTGATGTTCAAGCACGCCAACTCCTCCGGATTCTGGGTGACCGTGTCCATGTCCAACATGGATGTAAACCAGGGCATCCGGGCCGTGGGAGGCGCTTCCACCGTGGCTGGATTTGTGGGCGCAGCGGTCACCTGCCTGCTGGTGGCGCTGCACATTGTCTGACGGTCTGTGAGTCCCACCGTCTGATTTTCTAAACATCTGCACTTGACAGAAGGAGGCAAAACATGGAAAAATTTATCACAAGAGCTGCAAGGCTCAACAAGGCCTACGACATCGAACTCATTGAGCGGGAGCTGGAGTGCGGCGAGGACGACATCATCGTCAAAAACCATATGATGGGCATCTGCGGGTCCGACAAGAGCTTTTACCGCGGATTCATGCCCCCTCAGACCGCAGAATTCCGCCAGCCCCCGGAATTTCCCTTCCTCCTGGGCCACGAGAGCGGCGGCACCGTGGTGGCGGTGGGCAGCCGGGTCAGCGACTACAAGGTGGGGGACAAAGTGATGGCCTTTGGCTGGAACAACAATTTCGCCGATTATTTCAAATCCAAGGCCTTCCAGCTTCAGCCCGTTCCCGAGGGACTGGATATGGACATCGCCGCCCTGGGGGAGCCCACCAGCTGCGCCATGTACTCCGGCTTAAACACCGGCGTGCAACTGGGGGACACCGTGGTGGTCATGGGCGGCGGCTACGCCGGACAGATCATCGCCCAGTGCTCCAAGTTAAAGGGGGCCTACCAGGTGATCGTGGTGGATGTGCTGGAGGGAAAGCTGGATCTGGCCAAATCCCTGGGGGCTGACATCGTCATCAACTCCAACGAGGAAGATCCGGTGGCCAAAGTGAAGGCCCTCACCGGCGGCCGGGGCGCGGACGTGGTGGTGGAGGCCGCCGGCACTGCGGACTCCTTCAACGCCGCCAGCGCCATGATCCGCCACAACGGAAAATTTGTCTTCTACAGCTGGGTCACCACCCCCATCACCTTAAACATCAGCCGCTGGCACGACGACGGTCTGGAATTCGTCAACACTTGTCTGGTGCACCACACCTGGCAGCAGCGCTACGTATGGGTGCCGGATACGCTCCGCCCCATCATCCAGGGATCTGTGAAGATCAAACCTCTGATCACCAACGAATTTTCCCTGGCCGACATCAAGGCCGGCTTCGACCTCGCCGACAAGGACGACGCCGCCATCAAAATCGTCTTCCGGCCCTGAGTCCGGACATCATTTCACAGAGAGGAGCTGTACGGTATGGATTATACGAATCTTTGGATCAATAGAGAAGGAAAAGTGTCAAAAGTGGGAATCATCGGGGCTACCAAGGGCTATGGATATACGCTGCTGGCCCAGATCCCGAAGGTGAAAAATATGGAGCTGCGGGTGATCTGCTCCCGCCACACCGACGAGTGCATGGACGTGCTGAAGGAGGTGGGCTACACGGAGGATCAGATCGCCGTCTGCCCCACGGAGGAAGCCATCCGCCAGGCCCCCGCAGACGCCGTCCTCATCGTCAGCGATTATAAGCTGGTGATGGAGTGCGGCATCACCGCCATGGTGGAGTGCACCGGCAACACCGCCGTCAGTTCTGACGCCGCCATCACCGCTCTGAAAAAGGGCATCAACGTCTACATGGTCTCCAAGGAGACGGACAGCGTGTGCGGCCCCATCCTCAGCCAGATCGCCGCGGAGAATGGAGCGGTCTACGCTCTGGTAAACGGTGACCAGCCCAGAAACCTTCTGGACCTCTACTCCTGGGCGAAACTTCTGGGGCTGGAGGTAATCTGCGCCGGAAAATCCAGCGAGTACGATTTCGTCTGGAACCGGGAAACCGCCGATTTCACCTACACCGACGGATCCACCCCCGTGGAAAATCTTCCCCAGCTCATGGACTGCTGGCGCTACAAGGGCCGGGAAACCCTGGACGCCCGCCGCAGCCTGCTGGAAAAATATCTGGGCGTCATCTCCGCAGACCTGTGCGAGATGAACCTGGTCTCCAACATCACCGGCCTGGCCCCCGCCTGCCCCTTCCTCCACTACCCCATCGCCAAGATCAGCGAGCTGGCGGACATCTTCATCCCCGAGGAGGACGGCGGAATCCTCACCAAGACCGGCGTTGTGGACGTGTTCTACAACCTGAGGGAGACGGACGAGGCCAGCTTCTGCGGAGGCGAATTTATCATCGTGAAATGTGAAAATGAGAAGATGTGGGACATCCTGAAGGGCAAGGGCCATGTGATGAGCCGAAACGGCAAATACGCCTGCATCTACTATCCCTACCACTACATGGGGCTGGAGACCCCCGCTTCCATCCTGGAAGGAGATTTCCTGGGAGTGGGCTGCCATCCCGAGTGCCGCCAAGTAACCATCATGGCCGGCGTGGCCGACCGCGACCTGCCGGCGGGAACCACCCTCGCCGTCCAGGGCCACCACCACTCCATCGACGGCCTGACCCCCCAGCTCCTGGAGAAAAAGGACGCCGCCGACGCCGCCCCCTTCTACCTCCTCAACAAGGCCGTCCTGTTAAACGACGTGAAGAAGGGACAGCCCGTCACCCTGAAGGACGTGGATCTGTCCGGCCTGGAAGCCTACAAGCTCTACCTGAAGGGACTGGAACTGTAAAAATCATTTGAAACCGCTTTACTGCGGAAAAACGCTACCACGAGGCCGCTGCACCGACGGGTATTTCCACCCGCAGTGCAGCGGTCTTGCTATCCCGCTATATCTGCCTTCCCCGTCAGCCACTCCTGCACCTGCTGCACGCTGACCTTCACTAGCTCCGCGATCTTCTCCACCGGCAGTTCTATCTCGGCCAAAGAAAACACCATCTCCTTCTTGGCCATCCGTTCGCCCTCGCTTCTTCCCTCGGCCCTTCCCAAGGCTATTCCCTCGCTTCTTCCCTCAGCCCTTCCATCCATCATTCCCATTTGATAAAGCTCTTCTAACTCTCTGCACATCTCTTCAATTCCCTCCTCCGTCTCTTTTAATGTGCGCACTCTCCCGGAGAGCACCTCGCTGTACATCTCCGACGCCGATTTACAGTGGAA
>DXEU01000018.1 GCA_019114845.1 Candidatus Lachnoclostridium stercoripullorum
GAGGTTCGCTTTTGGGAGGAACGTGCCGCACAGTCATCAGAGCGGATGGCTGGGCGGCGCGTTTTCTCTTTATGGGCTTATAAGCGGGCACTTTACAGGTTCCGGGCAGTCCCTTTTGCCGCCCTTGCGCAGCCAGGCATTTGCAGGTATAATGAACGGTGTATACATGAGAATCTGACGGAAAGAGAGGGATCTCTATGATTTATAAATGTACCAATCCGTCCTGCGGAAATCTGGGGGAGGGGGACGGGCTGCCGGCCTCCTGCCCGGAGTGCGGCTCCCCGGTGAAGGAGATCCGGGAGGAGGAGATGAGCGGGCGCGACTGGTCCCAGCTGGGGGGATTCTGGACGCGCCGGAGAAACAACGAGAAGCGGATTCTGGCCTGCTACCGGAGAGCGGCGGCCATGGGGGATGTCTGGGGGATCTGCAACCTGGGCTGGTGCATGGAAGCCGGGATCGGCACGGAGGCGGATCCCAAGCAGGCGGTCTGGCTCTATGAGCAGGCGGCGGAGACCGGGTATGTGCCGGCTCTCTGCAATCTGGGGGTCTGCTACCAGGAGGGGATCGGCGTCCCCAGGGATGAGGGGCGGGCCATCGAGCTGCTCACCGACGCGGCGGAGTACGGGTATCCCAGGGCCCAGATGATCCTGGCTTCCTGCTACGAGGAGGGGGATGGCGTGGAGAAGGACGAGGCGGCGGCTTTTCAGCTCATGGAGGCGGCGGCCTGGCTGGGCCATCCCGACGCGGAGCGGGAGCTGGGCCGGTATTATGAATACGGGGTGGGAGTGGAGAAGGACGAGAAGACGGCTGCCCTGTGGTATCAGAAGGCAGCCCGCCAGGGAAATGGGGAGGCCATGTGCAACCTGGCTTTCTGCTATGAGAGCGGCATCGGAGTGGAGAAGGATGAGACGAAGGCGGCCCAGCTCTACAGCGAGGCGGCGGGCAAGGGCAGCTGCCGGGCCATGACCAATCTCTACGCCCTGTCCCGGGAGTCGGCGGATCCGGGGAAGCGGGCGGAGGGCCTGGAACATCTGAAGCGGGCGGCTTCCTGGGGCTACGTGCCCGCCATCTGGCGTCTGGGCTGCCATTTCTACTATCAGGATGACCCCACGGGGGAGATGGCGGTCCGGGCGGTGGAATTATTTCGCAAGGCGGCCTTGATGGAGGACCCGGTGGGCTGCTATCAGCTGGGCCGCGCCTACTGGGACGGCCGGGGCGTGGAGGAGGACGATGAGCAGGCCTTCCGCTGGTTTCTGGCGTCCGCGGACATGGGGGACCGGGACGGTCAGTTTTTCACCGGTTTCCTGTATGAGAAGGGGATCGGCGTGGAGAGAAATCTGGCGGAGGCGGAGCGGTGGTACCGAAAGGGCGCGGAGGCGGGGGATCTCTCCTCCATGCTCAACCTGGCTCTCCTGTACCGGCGGGGCGGGGAGGATTTCCCCAGAGATTACCAGAAGGCGGTCCGCTATTTTCAGATGGCGGATGAGCGGGGAGACGGCCGGGCCGCCAACGCCCTGGGAAATATGTACGAGAGCGGCCAGGGGGTGGAGAGGGACGATGAGAAGGCCTTTGCCTGCTACCGCCGGGCCGCCGACAGGGGAAATCTGAGCGGCCTCAACAACCTGGGCATCTTCTACGAGAATGGCCGGGGAGTGGAGAAAAATGAGCGGGCCGCCGTGGACTGCTACCGCCGGTCAGCCCGCCAGGGAAATGTGGAGGGCATGACCAATCTGGGCTTCTGCCTGAGCGAGGGGATCGGCTGCCGGAAAGATTA
Source organism: Candidatus Lachnoclostridium stercoripullorum (assembly GCA_019114845.1). Lineage (GTDB taxonomy): Bacteria > Bacillota > Clostridia > Lachnospirales > Lachnospiraceae > Lachnoclostridium_A > Lachnoclostridium_A stercoripullorum. The sequence goes on from DXEU01000018.1 coordinate 1,775, forward strand.
CAAGGCGGCCAGAGAGTGGCTGAGCCGGGCCGCCCAAAAAGAGTCCTCCAGGGCCTGCGCCCTGCTGGCGGATCTGCTGGAGCAGGGCCAGGGCGGGGAGAAGGACGAGAGAAAGGCGTTTCGCCTCATGCGGAAGGCGGCTCAGGGGGGCTATCTCTACGCCCAGGAGCGCCTGGCGGTCTTCTATGAGAATGGAACCGGGGTGAAGAAGAACCTGCGGGAGGCATTTTTCTGGCATGAGACGGCGGCCGGCCAGGGAAACGGGGAGGCCATGGCCAATCTCGCCTGGGCCTATCAGTTTGGCCTGGGGGTGAAGAAGGATCTGGGGCAGGCGGCGCGCCTGTACCGTCAGGCCATCCGGGCGGAGGAATCCCTGCCGGTGTACGGGTATCTGGGGGAACTTTTGGAGGCCGGGGCTGGCGGGGAGCCGGATCCGGCGGAGATCCTGGATCTGTACCGGACAGGCGCCGCGAAGGGAGATGCGGTGGCCTGCCTGAACCTGGGCAGGCGCTGTCAGCGGGGAGACGGGGTGAAAAAGAACGAGAAGAAGGCTCTGGATCTGTACCGGAAGGCCGGAGGAGCCGGGTACGCGGCCCTGGCCTCCTGCTTCCGGCTGGGAATCGGAGCGGAGAGGGATATGAGGGAGGCCGCCGCCTGGTACCGGAAGGATGCGGAGGAGGGCGGGCGAACGGGCATGCTCTGGCTGGCTCTCCTGTATCTGCGGGGAGACGGGGTGAGGAAGAACCGCCCCAGGGCGGAGGAGCTGTGCCGCCGGGCGGCGGACATCCAGCCGGGGGACCGGGAGTACATATTTTACAGGATGCATCCGGACCGGGAGGAGCTGCGGCAGGTGATCAAGGAGCTGGAGGCCGAGACGGCGGATGAGGAGCTGAGAAAAAAGTTGAAATCCATGGCCAGGAGGCTGGCTGCGGGGGATAAGATCCAGTAGGATCCGGGCGGAAAGCCTCCCGCGATCCGCCGCAGAAAAAAACGAGGCGCTGCACCAAAAGGTGCGGCGCCTCGTCTCTCGTTAAAAAGATGATTCGCTTTGAGCCGTCTCCGAGGTGGGGTTCATGGGGGGCACGGGCACAGGCCGTCTCCGGTCGAACACCTCCTCCACGTCGAACAGGTCGTCCAGGTAGGTCTTGGTGGGGTTGGACTCCGGCAGATCGTAGTACATGCGGTAGCCGTCCAGGTTGCGGCGGCCCTGGCGCATATGATCCTCCCCGATCTGCACCCAGTACTGGCGGGAGTCCACGTTGCAGAAGTAGCGGAAGCCCTTCCCGTGGAGGTAGGCGAAGCGCTCGTTCTCCATGGTGTAGGGGTGCCAGTCCCCGATCTCCGCCCCGAAGGGGTAGAGGATGATGTCCGTGGGGCCGATGAGGGATTCCACCTCCTGCTCCCATTTATCCGTGTCAGTCACAAACTCCTCGTAGGAGATGGACCCCAGATCCCGGTGTCCCCAGCTGTGGCTGGCCAGCTCCCATCCGTTGTCCCGCAGGCACTGGGCCAGCTGGCGGACCGTCTCCCGATCCTCCTCGATGTTGGGGTTGACGCCCTCGTAGGAGGAGTCGGTGCGGTAGCCCATGACGCCGTTGTAGCCGGTGAAGGCGATGATGGCGCGGGCTCCCCGGTAGGAGAAATCCGGGTGCTCCTGGATGAAATCCTCCAGCAGGGGAATCAGGTCGTAGGAGCCGGTGACGGTGGTGCCGTCATCCAGGTCCATCTGGCAGGTGGGCTTTCCGTCTTCCCCGATGACCAGGCGGCTGGCGAAGCCGTCCCCCTCCATGTACTCGTAGTAGCACACGTCGTCCTGGGACATGACGAAGGGCTTCTTTCCCTCCGGCAGCATGATATCCCCCGGCACAAAGGAGACGTTTCCGTTCTCATCGGTTACCTCCCGGGCCACATCGTGGATGCTCACCAGGACATAGCCCCGGTCGTACATGGACTGAAGAATTTTCAGAAATTCATCCCGGGTGGTCATCATCTGATTGTAGCCGTTCTGCATGGAGTCGCCGTCGAAGGCCTTGGCGGTGTCCATGATCAGCGTGTGGAAGAACACATGGGTGACTTCCGACGGGTTGGCCCGGACCAGGGTGGATTTTGCGGCCTCATACTCGCCGACGGCCTGGGTCACCTCCGGCTCGCCGGCGTACTCACTGCCGTTGAGAAGCTCGATGGCGGCGTCGTAATCGTACCCCATGGCCAGGCGGTCCGCCTGGGCGATGAGGGCCTCTGCACCGGTGAGAACCTCTGGAACCTCCGACGGCGTGCCCTCCGCCTCCCCCAGAACCTGGGGCCCGCCGGAGGCCGCCGGGGCGATATAGTAATTGTAAAAATCCCAAATCAGGTAAATGCTGCCGCAGACGATGAAAACAGAGAGGAAGATAACGGCAAAAAAAGGAAAATAGCGGCTGATTCCGCGCATTTTCCTGCGGTAAAATCGTTGTCTGTATTCTTGTTTGCTCATACAATCTCCATAAAAATATTGATGGCTTCAGTATAACATAAATCCAGGGGGATTGTCACAGGCGGAGGCAAAATATTTCTTACATTTTTTGGAAGATGGGGGTCTATACTGATAATATAGAAAAAATAGGGGAGAAGCTATGAGACGGATCGCGGCGGTGCTTACGGCACTGACAGTTCTGATGAGTGCGGCGTTTCCGGCGGCGGCAGCGCAGTCGGATCTGAAACTGGGGGATGGGGGGCCGGAGGTGGCGGCGCCCAGCGCCATCCTCATGGAGGCATCCACCGGCCAGGTGATCTGCGAGAAGGAGGCTGACGGGCAGAGAAGTCCCGCCAGCATCACCAAGATCATGACCCTGATCCTGATTTTCGACGCCCTGGAGTCGGGGAAAATTTCCCTGGAGGACGAGGTGGTCACCAGCGCCCGCGCCAAATCCATGGGCGGATCCCAGGTGTTTTTGGAGGAGGGGGAGAAGCAGACGGTGGAGACCCTGATCAAATGCATCGTCATCGCCTCCGGCAACGACGCCTCGGTGGCCATGGCGGAGTACATCGCCGGCAGCGAGGAGGAATTTGTGAGGCAGATGAACCAGCGGGCGGCGGGGCTGGGCATGACCGGCACCCATTTCGTGGACTGCTGCGGGCTGACGGAGGACCCCGGCCACTACACCACAGCCAGGGACGTGGCCCTCATGGCCAGGGAGCTGATCAACCGGTATCCCCAGATCCACCAGTACTCCACCATCTGGATGGACACCATCACCCACGTGACGAGGCAGGGATCCAAGGAATTTGGCCTGTCCAACACCAACAAGCTGCTGAAGATGGCCACCAATTTCACCGTCACCGGCTTAAAGACCGGGTCCACCTCCGCCGCCGGATACTGCCTGTGCGCCACGGCCGAGAAGGACGGGGTTCGGCTCATCGCCGCGGTGATGGCGGCGCCGGATTACAAGGCGCGCTTCCAGGACGCGGTGAACCTGCTGAACTACGGATACGCCAACTGCCGCCTTTACGAGGACGGGGAGGGACTTCCCCTGCCGGAGATTCCGGTGCAGGGCGGGGTGGAGGAGACCGTTCCCCTGGCCTATGACGGGACATTTTCCTATCTGGGGATGAACGGGGAGAATTTTGAACAGGTGGAGCGGCGGCTGGAATTGAGAGAAGGCCTGACTGCCCCGGTGGAGAAGGGGCAGCAGGCCGGTGTGCTCCGCTACATGTTGGATGGGAAAGAGCTGGGGACCCGCCCCGTGGTGGCGGCGAGGGCCGTGGAGAAGGCGGGGATTACTGACTGCCTGCGAGGGGTGTGGCGGCAGTTTTTTCTGGCGGCGTAGTTTGACCCTGCGCCATCTGCTTTGTCATGCGCTTGGCAGCCAGCACCAGCAGGATGGCGGCGGC
>DXEU01000151.1 GCA_019114845.1 Candidatus Lachnoclostridium stercoripullorum
CCTTGAATACGCGGAACGCGATCGCCGGCTCTGTGGTGGTTCCGGATTTGGAAATAATGTTGATGGAGAAATCTTTTCCCGCCAGCACATCCTTCAGATCATGGATATACTTGCTGCTGATGCTGTTTCCAACATAGTAGATCTCCGGCGTCTTTCTCACGCCCTTGTCCAGAACATTGTAAAAGCTGTGGCTCAAAAACTCGATGGCTGCCCTCGCTCCCAGGTAGGAGCCGCCGATTCCGATCACTAAGAGCACATCAGAATCATTCTGAATCTTCTCAGCTGCCTTCTTAATGCGGGCAAACTCTTCCTTATCGTAATTCACAGGCAGATCAATCCACCCGAGGAAATCGCTGCCGGCCCCCGTCTTATTCACCAGCACATCTCTGGCGTACATGGTAGTTCCCTTGGCGTTCTCCATTTCCTCTGCACTTATAAATTTTGCGGCTCTGGAATAGTCAAATGTCACTGTCTTTCCCATCGTTATATCCACTCTCCTTTTCTTCTGTGATGGCGGCAAGATCTGCGCTGTTCACAAAATATTCAACAACTCGGCTATATTATATCATAGTTTCCTTTGATTTACAGTAAAATTTCTTGAAACTATGCCAGATATTCTTTGATTATATCTCCCAGGATCTTCACCTCCTCCGGTTTCAGATCCTTCAGCCAGCCATCGTCGGCTTTGTCCCGGTCCCTGCTGGCCGCAGTCTGCTCCAGGCTGCGCTTCATCTGCACAGCCTCCGCCGCAGGCTCCGGCTGCTGGTCCTCCTTCCTGCGGCCCCTCCGCAGGCCCCGCAGATTTCCTCTCACCACAGTTCTGTCCCTGGCGGCGGCTCCCTCCTTAAACTCAGATTCCTCCGCCTCATATACAGGAACCGGCCCAGTTTCCTGGTTCCTGGCAACCACCGTCGGCCTGCGGACAGCGTCCTCCGACTCCGCCGCGGCCATCCGCCCTTTTCCTGGACGGAAAAACAGAGAATTATCCATATAATCTTCCAGGGCCACCAGGAGCTGCTGCCGCTTCTCCCCGATGTTTGCCCCCACATCCACCACCATGGTCAGAAGGCCGGCCAAAATCCCCACCGTGCCGTAGAGAGCTATATAATAGCTGTCAATCCGATACCAATAGGCCATGAAAGCGGCGGCACCGCCTGCCAGAAAGCACAGAAGCGCCAGCTGATTGGAAAAATTATTCCAGCCGGACAGGGAAATTCTCATGAATTTGAAGTCCGTCATCTGTCTCTCCAGGTAAGCCGCCATATTGCCGATCCCGCCGTTCACACGGTAGGAGCTCTCAATCCGCTGCTTTAAAGTTTTCAGGTTCTTATTTTTGGTCATCGCCATATTGGTGGTTTCTCTCATTAATCGTTTGTAGAGGCTCTTCGTCATCCATTTGCAGACGATGCTGAGCAGGCACAATCCCGCCAGCACATACAGCATTCTTCCCGTCGCTAAAAATTCTTGCATGATCCATGCTCCCCTTTCCTGCCGGAATTTCTTTCCGGATATCCCTTATTATAGCGGGAGCTTTTTTACATGAGAAGGCTCAAGGCCCTAGAATCGTTCGCCAAATTCCGCCGGGAATCGCGCTGGAAGGGGTGCGTGCGCTCCGGGAAAGATCACATTCTCTCCACCATGGCGATCATCAGCTTCACGGAGTGCTCCGCCGCCTTCTCCTCGAAGGTTTTGTAGTCCATGTCCGCGCTGTCGTCCGCTTTGTCGGAGATGGAGCGGATCACCAGGAAGGGGATGTTGTTCAAGTAGGCCGCCTGGGCGATGGCAGCGCCCTCCATCTCCGTGCAGTAGCCGCCGAAGGTATCCACCAGCCACTCCTTCTTCTCCCGGCTGCTGACGAACTGATCCCCGCTGAGCACCCGGCCCTCGAACACGCCCACCTCCGGGATCACCTCGCCGCTGCACTCCTTCGCCAGGGCGCGCAGCCTCTCGTCCGCCTTAAATTCATACACATCCATCTGGGGAATCTTTCCCGCCGGGTAATCAAAGCAGGTGGCGTCCATGTCGTGCTGCACCGCGTCTGTGGCCAGGACAATGTCCCCGATGTTGATCTCATTTCTCAGGGAACCGGCGATTCCCGTGTTCACCACCGCGTCCACGCCGTAGCGGTCCGCCAGAATCTGGGTGCACACGGCGGCGTTCACCTTGCCGATGCCGGAGCGAACCACCACCACGTCCTTTCCTCTCAGCTTTCCTTTATAGAAATCCATGGCGGCCGCCCGCTCCACCGTCACCTCTGTCATCTGATTTTTGATCTCCGCCACTTCCTCATCCATGGCTCCGATAATTCCAAGCATCTGTCTGCCTCCTGTTCATTTTTTCTTTCAGTATACAGGAAAATAACGGGAATTGGCAAGGTAATTCCTTGACAGCCATCCCGGCGGCGGATATAATGAAGCTGCTTATTAACATAATTTCCACAGGAACTGCAGAAAATACCACAATACATGAGGGAAATACGGAGGAAAACAGATGGTTTACAAGACACACGGAACTTGTTCCAGAGAGATTCATTTTGATGTGAACGACAACAAGCTCACCGACGTCAGCTTCGTCGGCGGCTGCAACGGCAACTTAAAGGGAATCGGCAAGCTGGTGGAAGGCATGGACATTGACGAGGTCATCCGCCGTTTAGACGGCGTGAAGTGCGGATTTAAGTCCACCTCCTGCCCCGATCAGCTGGCCAACGCCTTAAAGCAGTACAAGGCAAGCCAGGCTTAAAAGTCAGGTTTCACGAAAGCAGGCCGGAATCTTCATCCCTGAGGATTCCGGCCTGTTTTATTTAATAGGAAACTTCGTTCCCTATTAAATAAAAACGCTCCGCTGCGGATGCGCACTCCGCGCTTAAGGAAATTGGTTGCTGACGCAACCGCGCTCCGGCGCGAGTGTGCGCAGAAGCGCACACTTATTTATTTCCGGCGCGAGTGTGGGCTGCAGCGCACACTTTTTATTAAGAGGAGAGCTATGAATTTATTTGACTATATGCGGGAGAATACCATGGAGAAAGAGTCGCCTCTGGCGTCCCGGATGAGGCCGGAGACGCTGGAGGAGGTGGTGGGGCAGCGCCACATCCTGGGGAAGGACAAGCTGCTGTACAGGGCCATCAAGGCGGACAAGCTGGGCTCTGTCATTTTTTATGGCCCGCCGGGGACGGGGAAGACGACCCTCGCCCGGGTGATCGCCAACACCACCAGCGCCCAGTTCCGGCAGATCAACGCCACCGTGGCTGGGAAAAAGGACATGGAGGACGTGGTGCGGGAGGCCAAGGACAATCTGGGCATGTACGGGAAGAAGACCATCCTCTTTGTGGATGAGATTCACCGGTTCAACAAGGGGCAGCAGGACTACCTCCTGCCCTATGTGGAGGACGGGACGCTGATTCTCATCGGGGCCACGACGGAGAATCCGTTTTTCGAGGTGAACGGGGCTCTGCTGTCCCGCTCCAGGATCTTCGAGCTGAAGCCCCTGGAGAAGGAGGACGTCAAGGAGTTGATCCGCCGGGCTGTCTGCGACGAGAAGAGGGGAATGGGCAGCTACGGGGCCGAGATCACGGACGAGGCGGCGGATTTTCTGGCGGATGCCGCCGGCGGGGATGCCAGGGCTGCCTTAAACGCGGTGGAGCTGGGCGTCCTCACCACGGACCGGGGGCCGGACGGGAAGGTACGCATCGATCTGAATGTGGCCCAGGAGTGCATCCAGAAGCGGGCGGTCCGCTACGACAAGAGCGGGGACAGCCACTACGACACCATCTCCGCCTTCATCAAGAGCATGCGGGGCTCAGACCCGGACGCGGCCCTCTACTACCTGGCGCGCATGCTGTATGCCGGCGAGGACATCAAGTTTATCGCCAGGCGGATTATGATCTGCGCGGCGGAGGACGTGGGGATGGCGGATCCCCAGGCGCTGAATGTGGCGGTGAGCGCCTCCCTGGCGGTGGAACGGATCGGCATGCCGGAGGCGAAGATCATCCTGGCGGAGGCTGTGACCTATGTGGCCACGGCTCCCAAGAGCAACGCTTCCTACCGGGCGGTGTCCAGCGCGGAGTCCTATGTGAGCAGCCATCAGGCGCTGCCGGTGCCGCCCCATCTGCAGGACAGGCATTACGGGGGCGCGGCCAAGCTGGGGCGGGGGCTGGACTACAAGTACGCCCACGACTACCCCAACCACTATGTGAAGCAGCAGTATCTGCCGGACGGAATGGAGGGAACCGTCTTCTACCGGCCCACGGAGATGGGGTATGAGAAGCAGGTGGGAGAGCACCTGGATTTCCTCAGGAGGTCGGCGGAGCATTTGGAATTTATAAAGAGAACACTGGAAAACCGGGAGGAAGAATGAGAGAGGAGAAGCAAAGGCCCTGGGGCGGGGATCCCATGATTGTGATTTCTCTGGACGCAGTGGGGACGGAGGATCTGCCGTTTTTAAAATCCCTTCCCAACTTTGGGGATTTCTGGCGGGAGGCGGCGGTGTGCGAGCGGGTGAGGAGCGTATATCCCAGCCTCACCTATCCGGCCCACACCACCATCGTCACGGGAAAATATCCGGCAAACCATGGCATTGTCAACAATCTGCGGATTCAGCCGCGTCGGGAGAAACCGGACTGGTTCTGGCAGAGGCGGTTTGTGAGGGGGGAGACCCTGTACGATCTCGTCCGGGAGCGGGGAGGGAGGACGGCCGCCCTTTTGTGGCCGGTGACCGGAAAGGCGGGGATCCGCTGGAACCTGCCGGAGGTCCTCCCCAACCGCCCGTGGCAGAATCAGATCACAGCGTCATTTTTCAACGGAAGTCCCCTCTATGAGCTGAGGCTGGAGAGAAAATTCGGCCATCTGCGGGAGGGGGTGCGCCAGCCTCAGCTGGATGATTTTGTGCAGGCGTCCCTGTTGGACACCCTGAAAAACTGCCGGCCGGATCTGACCCTGGTGCATTTCACGGACGTGGACAGCTGCCGCCATCTGCACGGGGTGAAAAGCCCGCAGGCGGAGGAGGCGCTCAGGCGCCACGACCGGCGGCTGGGGGAGATCTTCTCCGCCCTGGAGACGCTGGGGCTGAAGGACCGGGCCAATGTGGTGATTCTGGGGGATCACTATCAGATGGACGTGGACCGGGCGGTGTGCTTAAACTGGTATTTTGCCAGGGCGGGCTGGCTTTCCGGCCGGGACGGGCGGGTTCTCGTCTGGAAGGTCCTGGCCAGGGAGTGCGACGGCTCCTGCTATGTCTATGTGAGGGACAGGAGTCTCATGGGCCCGGTGAGGGAGCTTTTAGAGAGGCTTCTTTGCCGGGGGCTTGCGTCCCGGATCTACACGGGAAGGGAGGCGGCGGCCCTGGGGGCGGACGGCTCCTGCGCCTTCATGGTGGAGGGCGGGGCCGGCGTGTACTATCAGAATCGGTTTGACGTGCCGGAGATCAGGGCCGGCGCCCAGGACGGGGCCGGAACTCGGAACGGGTCCGCCGCCCGGAATCTTCTTCAGAAGGCCACCCACGGATTTTATCCCGGGAGGCCGGGCTACACCACCATCTTTGGGGGGAGAGGGCCGGCGTTCCGGCCGGGAGCCAGGGTGGAGACCATGAGCCTGGTGGACGAAGGCCCCACGCTGGCGGCGGCTCTGGGGATGCAGTTTTCCCGGGCGGACGGAAAGATTCAAAAAAATCTGCTTTTCATTTCCGGGAATTGAGTATATAATAGAAGGCGAAGTTCTGTTTATGAACCAATCCTCTATCAGACGAATCTTTAGACAATCCCCATGTAAATGAAAAAAGGAGATAGAAAATGCGTGAAAAGTTAAAGACACTGCCTTTAGCTACTCTGCGCGATATGGCGAAGGCGCAGGGAGTAAAAGGCGTAAGCGGATACAGAAAGTCAGAATTGATCGACATTCTCTGCGAGGAGGCGGAGAGAATGGAGCAGGAGAAGGCGCCGGAGACGGCGGACGGCGCAGCGGAGGCCGGTCAGCCCCAGGCGGCTGAGGAAAGAGAGGCTGAGACCGCGCGGACATCCGGCTCTTACGGCGAGAGCCGTCAGGAGGGGCAGAACGGGAGCTACGGCGGGCGCGCCAGCTTCCGGGGAGACCGGGGAGACGGCCACGGCGGGTACAGCCGGAACGGCGGCAGAGGCGAGAACCGTGAGAACCGCGGGGACAGCCGGGGCGAGAGAAGCGATGCCCCCAATTTGAGTCCGGATCTGCAGGAGCTGGACAGCGGCGAGGATGCCAAGGGAATCCTGGAGGTGATGTCCGACGGATTCGGATTTATCCGCTGCGAGAATTTCCTCCCCGGGGAGAACGATGTGTATGTGGCTCCCTCCCAGATTCGCCGCTTTAATATGAAGACAGGCGATATCGTACAGGGAAGCAAGCGAGTGAAGACGCCGGCAGAGAAGTTTGCGGCTCTGCTCTACGTGAAGACCATCAACGGCTATCCGGCGGGCGCGGCGGAGAGACGGCCGAATTTTGAAGACCTGACCCCCATCTTCCCCAACGAGAGAATTCATCTGGAGATGCCCGGCGGCCGCATGAGCACGGCCATGCGGGTGATGGATCTGCTCTCCCCCATCGGAAAGGGGCAGAGAGGCATGATCGTCTCCCCGCCGAAGGCCGGCAAGACGACCCTTTTAAAGCAGGTGGCTAGAGCGGTGACCACCAACCATCCGGACATGCATCTGATCATCCTGCTCATCGATGAGCGGCCGGAGGAGGTGACGGACATCAAGGAGGCCATCGTGGGCCCCAATGTGGAGGTGATCTACTCCACCTTCGATGAGCTGCCGGAGCGGCACAAACGGGTTTCGGAGATGGTGATCGAGCGGGCCAAGCGCCTGGTGGAGCATGGCCGGGATGTGATCATTCTTCTGGACAGCATCACCCGTCTGGCCAGGGCGTACAACCTGGTGGTTCCCCCCAGCGGCCGGACGCTCTCCGGAGGTTTGGACCCGGCGGCCCTGCACATGCCGAAGAGATTTTTCGGCGCGGCGAGAAATATGCGGGAGGGCGGCAGCCTGACCATTCTGGCCACGGCCCTCATCGACACCGGCAGCCGCATGGACGATGTGATCTACGAGGAGTTTAAGGGAACCGGCAACATGGAGCTGGTGCTCGACCGGAAGTTGTCGGAGAAGAGAATTTTCCCGGCCATCGATATCCTCAAGTCCGGCACCAGGCGGGACGACCTGCTGCTGACCAGGGAGGAGATGGAGGCGGTGGACATCGTCCGCAAGGCCACCAACTCCATGAAGGCGGACGAGGCGGTGGAAAAGATTCTGGACCTGTTCGCCCGCACCAGGAACAACCGGGAATTCGTGGAGAGCGCCAAGAAAATCCGCTTTTTCTAAAGAAAAATCCCTTGCATAAGGGAAAAAACTATGATATACTTTGTAGGCTGTCTGTATCAGACATAGTGTGCGTGAATATAGCACCTGCGGTTGGGAACCGCAAATATTGAATTGAGAGGTGAAAATCATGAAGGAAGGAATCCATCCCGCCTATTATCAGGCAAAGGTTGTGTGCAACTGCGGAAACGAGTTCGTAACCGGATCCACGAAGAAGGACATTCACGTTGAGGTTTGCTCCAAGTGTCATTCTTTCTACACCGGTCAGCAGAAGGCTGCGGCAGCCCGTGGACGTATTGATAAGTTCAATCGTAAGTACGGCATTACGAAGTAAGAACGCGAGGGTTAAGAGAGGTTGGAGTTAGTGGCGGCGCCACACTTCAACCTCGTTTTTTTACAGGGAAAGCGTTGTGCGGCATCCGGGCGGCGTCGCAAGCTTGCTTGCAGAGCTGTGCGGATATCGCACAACCAAGGGAGTATGAGCAGGAAGCGCCGAAGGCGCGGAGTGCGAATACGGCCGCCGATTGCGGGAGCGCCGGAGGCGCGTAGCAATCGGAGCTTTCCCTAGAAGGGAAGGCAAGGGAGTATGAGCAGGAAGCGCCGGAGGCGCGGAGTGCGAATACGGCCGCCGATTGCGGGAGCGCCGGAGGCGCGTAGCAATCGGAGCTTTCCCTAGAAGGGAAGGCGAGGAAGAATGAGGAGGTGAATCCATGAAATATTCAGGAATCGGCGGCCAGGCGGTCATCGAGGGCATTATGATGAAAAACGGCGACGACTACGCTACGGCGGTCCGCAAGCCGGACGGAGAGATCGCGGTG
>DXEU01000019.1 GCA_019114845.1 Candidatus Lachnoclostridium stercoripullorum
CATACCGCCGCAGGGACATTTCCCCGTCGTGAGGTTCGCCTGAGTACCCCGACGACATCCGGTCCGGGGCGGTGATCCGGACGGCGCCTGCCCGGAAAAATGTCTCCCTCAGCTCCTCCTCCGCCCGGTCCGGGCAGAGGATGGACACCGTCTGAAGCCTTCCCCTGTAAGGGCGGAGGCCGGAGAGAAGCCGCCCGGACGGCAGGGGCCGCACCCACGGGTTTCCGTACTGCAGGGACGGTTCCAGGCAGCTGTCCCGGAACACGGTGACGCTGCAGCCATCTCCCCGGAGCACCCGCTTCCCTCCCCGGACGGACTCCAGCTGAGCTGTGCGCACTTCCAGGGCGAGGAGCGCCTGCCTTCGCAGCAGCTCCAAGCCGTCTCCCTCCCGGGAAGATCCTCTCCGGCGTCTTCCCAGTTCTCTCTCCAACGCCGCCAGGAAAAGTCTCCCCACCCGCATCAGGTCACTGCCCTTTTCCGTATCCACATAGACGCCCTGGCAGGAGCTGCACAGAAGCTGGTCTGTCTCCGCCACATGGCGGGCCAGCAGTTTCAGCTGAGCAGCCAGCTCCTCCTCCGGCCCGTGAAGGGCCGCTGCGGGGACATAGGCAAAGCTCAAGCGGTTTCCCCACTCGATGAGGCGAGCGCCCGGATCTGCCAGGCGGCGGACGGCCTGCACCGCCTCATCCCCGCCCCACACCACAATGCCGTCGGCTGCATCCGCCAGCTCCCTCATGGCGTCAAGCTCCGCCGAGCTCACGGGGAACAGGCGCAGATACCTGCGAAGCTTCGGCTCCGCCTCGAACAAGCGCTCCACAAGCCACCGGGAGACGGGGTCTCCTCCGCCCGGGAGCTTCACCAGATTGATGTTGCCGGTGAGGAGTCCTTCCAGGGCGGAAAAGGCGGAAATCCCGTCCATATTGCCGGCCCCGATGTGAAACAGAACCCCCAGGGGGCGCCATTTCTGCCGATACCGGCGGCCATTTTCCTCAAAACAGCCAGTTTTGCCCGCCTCCCAGTCCGAGAGCCCCGGGGAAAATTCTTCCACCCACTCCGGCCCGAACTCCCGCTTCATCCGCCCCTCCAGGCACTCCGGGGACATGGCTAGGAAGGCGCTCTCCATGCGGGATTTGGCTTCTTCCTCCGCCAATCCGCCGGCGGAAAGCATCTCCAAAATGCGTTTGCGGTTTTCCACCGAGGAGAGATCCTCCCGCACCCGACCGCAGGCCCGGATCACCTCCTGGGGATGGAGTTTTCCCAAATCCTTCAGGATTTCTTCCCTCCAATTTTCCTCTCCTCTGCCGCTCTCTCTCATGGCTGTCCCCTCCATTCCGGAATCTCTCCCACTGCCTCCCTGAGGCGCTCGGCCGCCCCGGCGGCACAGGTGACGATCTGTCTGGCCCCAGCGCGGCCCAGAAGGTCAAACCAGGGCGTACTGCACCCGCATGGGCAGGCATCCCCGGGAGCCGGCCTTCCCATCACCGCCAGATCGTCGGTCATGATGCTGAGGAGGGGCATCCCCGTCATCATGGGCGTGACAAAGCTCAAAAGCCCCGCCTCCCCGTCCGCGGCAGGTTCCAGGGTATCCGGCCTGCGGACGATCACCCGGCTGTACACCGGCACATGGAAATGTCCCTCCCGGCAGCGCCGGTATAAAATATTGTGCTCCACAGAGCTGTAAAATTCAAAAATCCTCTGCCTTCCAATCCCCAGCACGTCCTCCGCCAGCCGAAGGAATTCTTCCCTCCCGATCTCCTCCCGCCAGAAGGTCTTCCACCCGCCGCTCATGAGAATGCAGGAGGCTGCCGGGGGCAACAGGCGCACCCCTCTCCTCTCCAGCTCTTTTGCCAGAAAGTAGATGTAGGACGGGAATCCCACAATGCGGAGGGGAATGGGGGATGCCGCTCCGGCGCGGTAGCGAAGCAGTTCTCTCTCCACCTCCTCCGGATTCCAGCGATATCGCTCCCCATCCGGCTGCAGGGGCAGATCCCCGCTCTCCCCGTCTCCCTGCACCCGCTTCATGGCGTAGGTTCTGCTGACAGCGGGCGCCGTGAACGTGGCGCCGAAGGCCGTCTGCACGGTGCCGGTCTCCACCTGCAGATGGGGCTCGTAACCCATGACCAGATACCGGCAGGGCACCGGGGACCACACGCCGTGGTGGGAGAGGACCGTTTTCACCATGGAAGCTCCCCGCAGAAGGGACGGGAAATCGTAAACCACCCGGCTCCTCACTCCGCCTGTGCCGGAGGATACCGCCGTCCGGCGCACCTTCTCCCTGGGGACCGAGCGCAGATGGTGGCGCTTCAAATACAGGGTGGGAATCACGGGGATTCTCCAGAGATCCTCCTCCCGACGCAGCTGGTCCATCAAAAACCCAGAATCATCCAGAATCCGCCTGTACGTCCCGCAGCGGCTGCGGTGCCAGTTCAAATTTTCCCGGACTGCCTGGAGAAATACGTCCCCGCTCCCCTGCAGATCGTAGGGATCTCTCCAGGAAAACAGGCGGTCCGCCGCAGACATGGCTCTGACCATAATGCCACCTCCCTCTTTCATTTATATTTTATTTATACCACAGAAAAAAAGCCCCTTCCAGAAGAATCCGGCGTTTGCCGGGCGGACTGCGTTTGCCGGGCGGGCTGCGCATCCACAGCGGAGCTTTTTTGTTTAATAGGGAACGAAGTTTCCTATTAAACAAAAAAAGGACGCACCGCAAATCATAAATCCGCAGATTTATTTTGCAGTACGTCCTCGAAGATCTGTTATGTTTTAAATCCGTGCGTCCTGTTTTGTACACCCACCACAGACGTTACTCTCGCAGCCAGCTCAGTCCAGGCGACCTTACGGCACATAGGAGGTTCCACTTAGTGCTGCTGCATTCCTGCCCTGACACGGTTCATGAATTCCTATTGCGCAAGACCCAGACGTCAACGCCGCTTACGAAAGGCAGCTCTGCAGTGAAATGTCCGGGACAGGACATCACCCCTGCTGGAGCGGATTGCAGGTACAGGGCACCGCTATCTCCCCGGCTGCACGGAAGCTTTATGACAAATCTGGCGGTCGGAAGATGTGAAATACTTCCGGCTCGTCTTGTAAGTATAACCGGTGAACGTCATTTTGTCAAGGCACCGGCCTCTTTCTCCTTGGCGTGTCTCTCCTTCGTCTTCTTCCGCAGCTCCCGGAAGAAATCCTTCAGCATCTGGGAACACTCCTCCCCCATCAGCCCCACCTCCGTCTCCACCTGATGGTTGAACCCATCCTGGTGAAACAGATCCAGCACGGAGCCGGCGCAGCCGGCCTTGGGGTTCATGCAGGCCATCACCACCCTGGGGATTCTGGCCTGAACCACAGCCCCGGCGCACATGGGGCACGGCTCCAGGGTCACGTACATGGTGCAGCCCTCCAGCCGCCAGTCCCCCATGGCCCTGCAGGCCTTCTTGATGGCGATGATCTCCGCGTGGGCCAGAGTGGAGTGATCCACCGTCCGGCGGTTGTAGCCGCGGCCGATGATCCGGCCCTCGTGCTCGATGACGCAGCCGATGGGGACCTCCCCCAGAGCCGCCGCCTTTTTCGCCTGGCGGATCGCCTCCCGCATAAATTTTTCTTCCGGTGTCATATTTTTCTTCTGCATACGTCTCATTTCTCCCAATGGCGGTGGAAAACACCGCTCTTCCATGCTATTATATAGGAAAAATCAAAAAAGAGAAAGACTGGATGATAAAATGAAGATTTGCGGATTTCAAAAAACTACCCTGTTGGACTACCCCGGCCATGTGGCCGCCACCATATTTTTAGGGCTGTGCAATTTCAGATGCCCCTTCTGCCACAATTCCGATCTCCTCACCGGGGATGCCGAAGAGCAGTTCACCGTGGATGAGGTGCTGGACACCTTAAAGAAGCGCGCCTCCATGCTGGAGGGCGTCTGCATCACCGGCGGGGAGCCTACCCTCTCCTGCGGCCTTGATCAGCTGATCCGGGAAATCCGAAAGCTGGGCCTCAAGGTCAAGCTGGACACCAACGGATACCGGCCCGATGTGATCAAGGCCCTGTGCGCCGAAGGGCTGCTGGACTACATCGCCATGGACATCAAATCCAGCCCGGAAAACTATGCCATGACCGCCGGCGTGCGCAGCATCAATATGTTTCTGATCTCTGAGAGCGTCCGTTTCATTCTCTCCAGCGGCATTCCCTATGAATTCCGCACTACTGCAGTCAAGGGGCTGCACACGGAGGAGGATTTTGCAGGGATCGGCCGGCTCATCCAGGGGGCGGAGCGGTATTTTATCCAGAATTACGTGGAATCTGACCGCGTCCTCTATCCTGGATTCTCCAGCTTCCGAAAGGAGGAGCTGCTGAAGTTTGCGGACATCGTCCGCCCGTTTGTGAAGGAGGTCTCCCTCCGGGGCGTGGACTACTGACTCTGCCGTTTTCGCGGGTCCGATTTTGCGGATCCGGCTTTGCAGGTCCGATTTCGCGGGCCCGCCTCCAGCCTCACTGTCCCAGTCTCACATCTGTATACCAGTACCCGAAGCGGCCGTTGTCCAGCGGCTGCTTTTTTGACAGCACAAAGTGGGGGAAGCCAAACATGGATGCCATGTACTTCTCGTTGCTGAAATAATGGCCGGGAACTCCCAACAGGAAGCGGGCGCGGCCCCTGGGATTGTCAAGGCGCACCAGGATCAGACAGTGATAATTATAGTATCCGTGAAGCAGGAAGCTGTTGTTGCCGTATGTCCAGTTCTCCCTGGGCAAAAGCCCGATGTCCTGGGGGCAGATTTTTAAGATCTCACAGCCGTTCTCATAGTCGAAGGCGTCGATCTTGGGATAGTGCTTCCGAAACATATCCCATATTTTTTCCGGGTCTGGGGCTGGATCCAGGACTCCCGTCGCCTCCGGTTCCTCCCGGGGTTCTCCCGGGAGCGCTGCCTCCTGCCCGGCCCCGCTCCCCACAGAGGGCTGTACTCGGGATTCCGGGGGACGCGCCTGCGGTTCTGAGGGCTGTACCCGGGATTCCGAGGGACGCGCCGAAGTCGAACCTACGGGCGATTCCGAGGCCCTCGCCGGGCTTGTCGCACCCGGCGAGGCGGGGGCTGACGCCAGCCCCAAATTTCCCGGCGGGACAGGTCCCTCCGCGGGAGCGCAGATCGGCTCGGTGACCGGAGGTGCAGCGGGAGTTGGCTCGATGACCGGCGGTGCGACGGGAGTTGGCTCGATGACCGGCGGTGCGGCGGGAGTCGGCTCGATGGCCGGCGGTCTCGGAACTTCCGGTTCGGGGGCCGGCGACGGTTTAGGAGGCAGCGCTTCCGGGATTTGCGGCTCCGGAACTTGCGGAAGCTCGGGCGACGGCGGCGCGGCGGCCTGCGATGGCTCGGACGACGGCTCGACGGCGGGCGACGGCTTGGCGCCGTTCATCTCCCCCAGCTCTCCAAACCTCCACCTCTCCGGCGCCGTCAGGAAGAGTCCATTCGCCCCTCCGCCCTGGCCACCCATCAGATTTTCCGATGTCATTCCCGCCAGCTCCACCTCCGCCGCATAGGCCACCGCATCCTCCGCCCTGCCGGTCTCCCTGTCCTCCCACACCGTGGCGTAGCTCCGCCAGCGATCCTGCACATCGTGGACACTCAGGCCATAGCAGTCGTCCAGGTTCTTCCCGCTCTCCTCCACATTGTCGCTCCTCACCACCGTGCGGAATTCTCCCACCCCAGAGCGGATAAAAATCCGGCCAAGAAATATCTCCTGGCTGTCAGAGAGCAGGTATACTCCCAGGTCATTGGCTCCCACGTACACCTTCTTGACGCTGACGCTGATGCGGCACTGCCCATTCCTGGCCTCCAGCTTGGCAAACCCGATATTTTTCCCTTTTACCGCCCCCTCATAGGCATAAATATATGAAATCAGTCTTCTATAATTGGACAAACAATCACCCCTTCCGTAGCTATTCTATGCAGCCGGCCCGGCCACTTAGAACGACAAAAGGGGTGATTTCATTCTCTACTCTACTTCCAGATAATTGTAGTCCCGCTTCGCATCGTTGAGGATGGACACCACATAGTCCCTGAGAACCGTAATGTATCCCTTGGAGTCCCAGAGGCCGTAGGCGGGATCCTCATAGGCGGCATCCCGGATCTCCACCGCCTTTCCCTGGTAGTACATGTAATTGACCCACGCATAGTACTCACACATCTGGAGGCGCTCCTCCTCGGTGATCTCCTCCATGTGCTGCAGTACCCCATAGGCCTCATTTTTAAAGACCTGTTCCAGAAATGGACGCCGGAATTCTGTAAAATGCAGAAGCTCCTCCTCCGTCCGCCCGTTCTCGGCCGCCCATTTTTCCACATCCACCTCCTCTGTGTGGTAGGAAAAACTGCAGTCGTCCCGGTAGGTGAGAAGCCCGTACTTGCACTCCGGCGTGGTCATGGAGCTGCTGACAATCTCATAGAGATTGTTGTCCTCCTCCTCCATCCAGTGCTGTACGTGGAGATGGCCGCTGAGGAAAATATTGACATTCCACTCCCCCAGGATATCCACCAGCTGCTCGCTGTGCTCGATGGTGCAGTCCACCGTGTAGACCTCACTCTCCTCTAAAAGGTTGTGATGGGCCACAGGGATGATGTTCATCCCCTCCTCCCAGGCCTCCTCCAGCTGCTCCTCGATCCAGTCGTAGGTCTCCGTCAAAATAACTCCCCCCACCCGGTTTCCATCCCGGTACTGGCAGGTGTCCAGCATCAGCAGGCGGGTCATGCCGTCCAGCTGCCAGACATAGCTGAGGGTGGTGGCGTCCTCGCTCACCGCCTCGTCGTACCCGAATTCCCCATAAATCTGCCGGAACTGCTCCGGGGTCGTCCGCTCCGCCGGGTACCGCTCATTTCCCCGGTACCCGTAGGCTCTGGGGTTATTTAGGTCGTGGTTTCCCGGAATCACCACCACGGGGACTCCCTGCTCCTCCAGCCAGCGCAGTTTCTCCGCCAAGCCCTCGTGGCTGGCCAGCTCCCCGTTGGTGGTCAGGTCCCCGCACAGAATCAGCACATCCGGCTGCCTTTCCGCTACCTCCTCCAGAAACGCGTCCGTGATCTGGTCAATATAGGTCACCAGGCGCCCGTCCCCGTGCTCCACGTCGTACTGAAATGCCTCCCCGTAGTCCGTCAGCTCAGGGGAGAGGTAGTGAATGTCCGATCCCACAATGATGTGCTTTTCAAATCCCGGTTCCCACTCCTCCTGCTCCGGGGGCTCTGTCTCCACGGGGGGAACCGTCTCCTCCGAAGGCCGGGGAAATGTCTCCGGCGCAATCTGCTCCCCTGTCTCCGCAGACGGCTCCTCCGGCTCCGTGACCGCCGTGGGGGCGCAGGCGGACAGGGAAAGCAGGGCAGCCGCTGCCGCTGCCGCCGCCAGCCGCCCAGTCAATCGCCCCCCAAATATATGCTCTCTCATGGATTGATCACATCCCACACCTCGTCCGGCTCAAAGCCCAGCTTCCAGCAGGCGATCCCCGCCGCCCCGCTGTTCGCCACCGCCTCTGCCTTTAATTCCAGGGAGCGCAGGTCCTCCATCCAGATATATTCCACGCTTCCATCCTCCCCCTTCAGTTCCCCATAATACTGGCCCACATCGTCCAGCCACTGCAGCTCCACCTGATTTTCCTCAATCCACCGGCTGGCCGCAGTCATCCCCACTGCCCGGGAGGTGGTCTTCCCGTCCCTCACCGTCCAGATCCGGGTGAAAAAGGGAACCGCCCCGATCACCTTCTCCTTGGGCACCAGTTCCATGGTGTTGGCCAGGCCGTCCTGCACGTAGGAGAGGGACGACACCGTTCCCATCTCCCCGCCGGCATAGTGCTCGTCGTAAGCCATGACAATCACGTAATCCGCCACGATCCCCTGCTCCTTGCGATTGTAAAACTCTGTGTAGGCGCTGGGAACATAGTTGTCCACAGAGAGGATGATCCCATTGGCCCTGCACTCGATGGAGAGCTCCCGGATGAACTGAATGTAATGCTTTCCCGCCTCCGGCTTCAGGCTCTCAAAATCCAGGTTCAGGCCGTCAATCCCAAACTTCCGCACCTCATCCATCAGATTGTCAATCAGTCTTCTCCGGGTGGAGGTGGAGGAGAGCAGTACCTCCGTCTGCACATCGTCGCTGAAATTGTCCAGCAGCGCCCACACCTCCATCCCGCGGACATGGGCCTTCTCCACGTATTCCCCGCTGGCCAGGGAGCGGAAATTCCCCTCGTTGTCCGTCAGGGCAAACCAGGTGGGGGAAACCACGTTCACCCCCTCCACGCCTTCAAACATCTCGTCAAACCGAGCATTTCCGTCCTGATTGGTCACCTGATGCCACACCAGGCTGACCCTCTCCCCCAGAGACTGACTCTCATATACCGGAGCCTGAAAGGCGCTTTCCCGGATCACAGTCTCCCTGCCCTTTAAGTTCCAGTTGTGCATATATCCCATAAATCCCGTGTCCGTGCGGACATAGGACCAGTTGTCCAATTCATTTAATATGGTTACCCCCGTTCCGCGGCTCACCTCGGTGATCACAGGGCTCTTGACGCCGCCCCGCCTGCGCACCGCTCCGCCGAAGCGGGTCTCCGCCCGCTGCTCCTCCCCCCAGGTACTGTCTATGAAAATCCTGCGGGGGCCCATCTGTCCATCCTCATCTCCGTGGACTGGAGAATTTTCAAAATACACCGACCGGATGTCCGTATAGTTGGCCACCAGTCCGGCGGACAGGTACACCCCATCCTCCTTCACCAGCAGCAGATGTCCCCCGGATCCCACGGTGTCGGGATCGGCGTAAACCACCTGGTCCGGCAGGGCATACACCAGAAGTTCTTCCCCTGCATCCCAGTAAAATCTCTCATTTATGCTTTCATTTACCCAATTCAGCGGGAGATACACCTGGTTCTCCTCCCAGAGTCCCTCCGCCTCCTGAACCTCACTGTTCCACACGATGGATACCCGCTCCCCCTGTGCCGGGAACAATTCTTCGATATCCGCCGCCTCCTTTGTGGGCATATATCTCCTCGCCGCCAAAGTGCCGGCTGCCGCCAGCACCAGGACGAAAATCACAATAACCGCCGCTCTTGCCGCTCTCCTCATCCGTTCCTCCTTAAAATAAATCCTCGCACTAGACTCGTGAAATACCTCGCCAAGTGCTCCTATTATACCATACGCCCTGTGTTTTAGAGTATTAAAATTTCATTACGTTTAGGGTCCGGGGACACGCCCCGGACCCCCAATCAGGAGATCTCGCAAAGAAGCCAGGCTGATCACGGCTCCCGCGCTTATCTGTATTTCACTTTGTCAAATCGTATCTCCGTCAGGCATCCGGCTTCCGCCCCCACATAATCGCTCATGTAGAAGCTGCCGTCCTCCTGGACCTCAAAGATCTTCCCCCACTCAGACTCGGCCAGTTCCTCATCGTCAATATAGATGGGGATGCCCTTTTGGTGATATCTCTTCAGTCCTTCCAGGTACGCCTGACGCTCCTTCTCACTCAGTTTTCTTGTGCCTTTCATATGGCCTCCCCTTTTCGCGGCGGGTGATCCACAAAGACAGGTTCGTGACAACCATTTATCCACACTCGCATCCGTGTGCAGGGGGACAACACCGACGCTACCGCCGCATAAAGAATGTCTGAAAAAATTCCAGAGTGCCCGGCGTCACGGTAAACGCATCTGCTGAAAGCGGAATTTCCAGAACAGGGATCTTAAGCTTCCTCACAACTTCTCTCCTGGTCTCGCCGCTGCCGAAGGCAGCGGCCAAAATCCAGCCTTTCTCCGCCGCTCTTCCCCGCTCTATCCATCCCCAGAAGGTTTCCCACTGCCATTCGCTGAACGAACCGATGAGCACTCTCTTCCCGCATCGCGCGAATTCATCCCTCACGCCGTCCCTCAGTTCCCCAAAATCAATGAGGATCCGGCGGTATCGATCCAGGCAGAGCGCCAGTTCCCCGGCGCCTGCCCCCTTATAGTAGTCTGTCCCCAGGATTCGGAAGCGCCTTCTGCCCTGCACGCCTCCCGTGCAGGCCAGCTCCATGCGGCCAAAGTCTCCGCTTCCGTTCCACTCCAGCACTGCTGTCTCATCACCCGCCACGGCTGTCAGATAGTTGGCCGCCATCACGCAGAAATGGGTGACCCCCACTCCCCTGCCGGCCCCCGCGACTCCTATGGTCTCACACGGCAGAGAATTCTCCCTGCGGTTCTTTTCCATGAGCTGACCTCTCCTCTCCCAGGCAGCCCGCAGGTCTCCCACAGGCGCCGGTAAAACGCTTCCGCCCCTTCCGGCGGGAAAAATGGGTTCTCAAACCAGGGAGCCGCAAGCTCCCCCTCCACCTCTCCCCTCCCGCCCGGCCGCCGCAGGCTCAGATTTCTCACCGTCACCGTGGCCGCCGGACCGTCAAAGCCGGGCGGGTTCCACCACTTGCCTCCCCGCACCCAGACCAGAACATCCCATTCTCCGTCCTGTCTCCAGCCGTCCGTCCCCAGATCCTTGATCAGCACCTGCCAGTTTCCCTCTTCCAGGCGCACGTTTCCCTTAAAATACGGCTGAAAATCAATCCCGCAGATGGCAGCGCATCCGAACCGGTTCAGGCTCCTGTGAAAGCATCGCAGAAGCTCCCGCACCGTCCCGCTCCCATCCCGTTCCACATACAGAGCTGTCACATTCTGATCCCGCAGGTACGCGGCCAGGCCGATGGACAGGTGGGTGACCCCCACTCCGCGCCCGTTTCCCGCAACACCTACTACAACAGGAAATGGCCTCTCTCCCCATTCTATGCCGCCTGTGCCGGAAAATCCCGGCCCGCTTCGCCGAAGTGCCCTCTCCAGGGCCTCCACCGTTGGGTACCGCTTCTCCCGCCGCTTTTCCAGGCACTTTCCGATGATTCTCCTCAGTCTCTTCTCTCTCCGGCTGCGGATCCCACCGCCGCCCGCCCTGGGCGGCGGGGCCGGGGCCTCCCCCGTGGGGGCATACTCCCCCGTTCGGAGGAAGTACAGCACCGCCCCGACGCCGTACACGTCCGTCCTCTCGTCGGGCACCTCCCCGGCATACTGCTCCGGAGCCGCACATCCCGGCGTGCCCACCGCCCCGCCGGTCTCACCGGCCAGGGCCGCTCGGCCGAAATCCACCAGTTTCACCGTACCCCGGCACAGCAGCAGATTCTTCGGCTGCAGATCCAGATAAAGAATGGGATTCGCTCTTGCAGAATGCAAATGATGTACCAGATGGCAGATCTGGATTCCTATGGAAACCGTCCTTGCCGCTGACAGAGCACCCTGTTCTCTGACTATGTCGAACAGGCTGTCTCCTTCCAGATATTCTTCGATAAGGTAACCGTAGCTCTCGTCCTCCTCAAAATCATACACAATCGGTATGCCGGGGTGACGGATGGATTTCATGATCAGGCCTTCCTGCCGAAAGCGGCTGTAAGCCTGGGATGCCTTGGAAATTCTCTTGATAGCCCTCTTTTCATCCAGGACAAGATGTGTCGCCAGATATACCGTGGACGCGCCGCCTCTTCCGATCACGCGCTCCAGCCGGTACTTTCCAAACAGAATTGAATCGCTTGACAATCTCTCCTCCTTTCCGGGAGGAGCCATTTCCTGCATTCATTGTACGGCTATTGTCCGAATTTGGCAAATGAAAAAAGCATAAACTTGGCATAAACTTTTTCTTAAACCTGCAGCGGGCTTCAAACCTTAAAATTTTATAAATTATCACATACCAATTGCTATTTTGATATATGATATAGTATAGTTATGTTGAGGAAGTATCTCTTTTTTTAACAGTACAAAAGGAAGTGAACCTATGAAAATTGAACGTGTAAACGAGAATCAGATCCGCTGCACCCTCACCAGCTTCGACTTGAGCGTCCGCAACCTGAATCTGCGGGAGCTGGCATACGGCACGGAAAAAGCCAGGAACCTGTTCCGGGAGATGATTCAGAAGGCGTCAAATGAAGTGGGTTTTGAAGCCGAGGATATCCCTCTGATGGTTGAAGCAATTCCGTTATCAAATGAAAGCGTTATGCTGATCATTACAAAAATAGAGGATCCCGAGGAGCTGGACACAAGGTTCTCCAAGTTCTCCCCGTCTCCCGAGGAGGAGAAGGAAGACCTCCTCTCCTCCCTGGCCAGCGAGCTTCTGGAGGGAGCAGACAGCCTTCTGAGCCATCTGTCCTCCGCCGGGGCAGCGGAAAAGCCGGAGGCAAAGGAGGAGACTCCGGCGAAGGAGGCGCAGCCGTCCGCCAGAATCTACCGGTTCGGCAGCCTGGACGAGGCCACCGCGGCGGCCCACGCCGTGGGCGGGAGCTTCACCGGCATCAACACCCTGTACAAAAAGCCAGGCACCTCCCAGTATTACCTGGTGGTGCACTGCGGCGAAAATGACGCCCGGGAATTCAGCCGTGTTCTCAACGTGCTGGCGGAATACGGGACCAAGCAAAAATATGAATACGCCAGCGAAGCCTATTTCCAGGAGCACTACGAGGTGATCGTGAGGGATAAGGCCCTGCAGGCCCTGGCCCTGGTGTAGGATATGGATTCAGGATATGACAAAGGAGCGCTGTCTGCCGACGGCACTCCTCTTTTTTCGTCTCACTGCGCTGGTCTCACTGTGCTGGTCCAAACTGTCCGGCGAAGGATCCCGCCGACAGTCCGCAGGGGATGGGATCCCAGACGTAGGGGACGTCTATCCAGTCAAAAGTGCTGTCAAACTTCTTCGCCGGGTTGGAGTACCGCTCCACCTCGGTTCCTAAGCTGCTTGCAGAGCCAAAGCCCCACATGGTGCCGTCCGCCTTCAGCATCACAGTGGCTCTGCCGCTGGTGGAGATATCCTTGATCTCCCCGCTGATGGCCACCTGACCCACAATGGGATCTATGCCGTTGTAGGTGTTGCTGTCATAAAAGCCCCGGCGTCCGTAGTCCGCATAGCCCGTACTCCAGACAGTGTCGTCATTCTTCACATAGTAGGCGTTCCACTCGCCTGCGACCACCTGCCGCACCCCGGAATCCACCTTGGTGGGGGTGAGAATCACCGACCCCTGGTCATAGTCGATCCCCAGCATGCTCTGAATGTTGAGGCCGCAGGCGTACAGATCCCCGTTGGATTTCACAAAATAGGAAGCGTGCGAGCTGGCGGCCATATCGATGCAGTCATCCGTGAGCTGAACCATGCTGTTCTGCAAGGCATTCTGACTGCCGGACAGATCCTGGCCGTTGCACAGGACGCCGTCATCCTGGCAGCCCATGCCCCAGAGCGTGCCGTCGTCCTTCAGGGCCAGGATATGATCCTCGCCCATGTCCACCGACTTTACGCCGGTGAGAATCTTGGTGGGGGTCAATACGGCGTTCCATCCAAAGTCGCCGTCCCGGCTGGAACGGTCGATCAGGCCTAAACTGTTGTTTCCCCAGGCGTACACATCGCCGTTGCTGAGAACGGCCAGCGTGGCCGGGCGGCCAGCTGCCACCTGTGTGATGTAGGGCTTCTCCTCCGCCGCTGCCGGCGCCGCCAGCAGTCCCATCGCCAGCAGCAGGGACAGCAGCAGGGAAACCCATCTTCTTTTTCTGCGCATAAAAATCCTTCTCTTTATTATATTTTTTGTGATTTGATTATACTATCTCGGAAGGAATATTTTATTTGTGCTGATTAATAATAGGAATGTTTTCTATCCGAAAAATCTATTCCGACACATTCTTGGGAACCGCCAGAAAGCAGCTGTCCTCGATCTCCCCCGCCGTCACCCGGTCATAGTAGGCCTGTTTCTCATCGATGTAGGCGATGCTCTTCTCCAGCTCCTCAATCTGCTGAAACAGTTCCTGCTTCTTCTGCTCCAGCATCTGCCGGCGCTGGGGCACCGTCTCCTTCCCCTGGCGGCACAACTCCAGAAATTCCCGGATCTCCTCGATGCTCATCCCGCAGCTGCGCAGCCGCTTTAAGCAGAAAATCTCCCCCACATCCTCCTGCTCAAAGACCCGGCGGTTGCCGCTGTCCCGCTTCAGGCCGGGCACAAGCCCCCGGTTGCAGTAAAATTTCAACGTCTCGTAGGAGAGGCCCGTGGCCTCGCTCACCTGCTTCATGGTATACATATATTTTCCCTTCCCGGCCGCCGAGAGGCCGAATCAAAAATTTCTCTTGACCGGTAGCTGCTACCGGATGTTACACTCCCATTATAAGATAATTTTGCGATTCTGACTAGGAGGGATTGGACATTATGAAGGTTTTGATTATCAACGGCAGCCCCAGGGCAAACGGCAACACATCCATCGCCGTAAACGAGATGGTGAAGGTGTTCGAGGCGGAGGGCGTGGAGACAGAAGTGCTGCAGATCGGCATGAAGGATATCCGCAGCTGCATCGCCTGCGGCAAGTGCGCGGAGAAGGGCGCCTGCGTGTTCGACGACATTGTCAACGAGACAGCCCCCAAATTTGAGGCCTGCAACGGTCTGGTGGTGGCAAGCCCCGTCTACTATGCGTCCGCCAACGCCACTCTGGTGGCTTTCCTCACCCGCCTGTTCTACAGCACCCACTTTGACAAGACCATGAAGGTGGGGGCCAGCGTGGTCTGCGCCAGAAGGGGCGGACTCTCCTCCACCTTTGACGAGCTGAACAAGTTCTTCACCATCAGCGGCATGCCGGTGGCGTCCAGCCAGTACTGGAACAGCATCCACGGGAGAGCCGCCGGGGAGGCCGCTCAGGACGAGGAAGGCCTTCAGACCATGCGCACCCTGGCCCGGAATATGACCTTCCTGATGAAGAGCATCGCCCTGGGCAGGGAAGCCTACGGCCTGCCGGAGAAGGAAGCGCCCGCCAGGACCAATTTCATCCGCTGAGATTTTGACGCGGCAAGCGGACAGAGAAAGAGCCGGGAGGCACGCCTGCAAAGTCCATTTTGCGGCGCGCAGCCCCGGCTCTTTTATTATCTGTGTCTCGATTTATCTGTATCTCCGTTTATCTGTATCCCAATTTATCTGTGTCCCAGCACATCCGCGATGTCCAGGGTCACGGTCCCATCTTCTGTGATGAAGCAGGGAACTCCCAGGCGGTCGGTGCCCCGCACCTCGTCAAACACCGGGCTGTTGTCCCTGAGATTCAGATACTCTCTCAGATCTCTGTGGCAGGATAAAATGTCCTTATACTCGATCTCCGCTCCCTCCGCCAGCAGCCGGTTCATGGCTGCCACGGTGTCCGGGCAGAGATGGCTTCCAATCAATGTCACTCTCATAGGTTATCTCCTTTTTTAATTCTGCGCGCTCTCTCTTTTCGCTGTGGCCTTCACCAGCCAGTCCTTTCCCTCCACAAACCGGGCCACGATCATGGATGCGATGGTGTCGCCGGAGGAGTTTAAGCAGGTGGCCGCCGGGTCCACCAAAAATCCGATGGTGGCGATCAGGGGGAACGCCTCCCCCGGGAAGCCGAAGAGGCTGACGATCAGCATCTCTCCCACCAGGCCGCCGCCGGGTGCCCCGGACAGCACGAAGGCGCTGAGCACAGCCACCACGATGGCCATGGCGTAGGTTCCCACTCCCGTGAACGGCATCTGGAACACGCCGAAGAGGAAGGCAATCTTGGTGATGGAGGAGAGCACGGATCCATCCATGTGCATGGTGGCTCCCATGGGGAGCACGATGTTGCTGATGTCGTCCGGCACGCCGATCTCATGGCAGGCCTCCATGTTCACCGGCAGCGCCGCCACGGAACTCTGGGTGGCAAAAGCCGTCACCGCGGGGTTGAAAATATTCTGCAGCATCTTCTTCACTCCCAGCTTTCCGCCGGCGATATAGGTGTAAATCGGGAAGAAGACGATGGCGTACGCAGCGCACAGCGGATAGTAGATCAGCAGCGTACGGCCGTAATCCCCGATGAGCTGCGGGCCGAATTCTCCCACCAGGTTGGCAAAATATGCTCCCAGGCCGATGGGCGCCAGCTTCATGATCATTCCCACGATCTTCATGATCACGTCGTTTAAATTGGCCAGCAGTTTTCCCACCTGGCTCTCCTGTCCGCCGCAGGCTGCCACGGCGATGCCGGAGATGATGGCGAAAATGATGATGGGCAGCATGTTGTTGCGGCTCATCAGACCGCTGAAGTCATCCACGGTCAGGGTGCTGACGATCATATCGCTGATATTTGTGGTCTCCTGCATGGCCGCCTCCCCCATGGAGATGGAGGTGTTGGCCGCCGGCGGCCAGATGTTGACCACCACAAGCACCAGGATCGCCGCGCAGACGCCGGTGGCGATGAAGGTCATCACCATGCTTCCCAGGATCTTGCCCAGGCGCTTCATGTTCAGCATGCTTCCCACCGCCGTGGTGATGGACACAAAGACCATGGGCACCACGATGGTGAACATCAGGTTGATAAAAATCTGGCCGATGGGCTGGAGCACGGTGGCCTTTTCCCCGAAAATTACGCCGATCACCGCCCCTACGATGATGCCAGCCAGAAGTATCAGCGGAAAGCGATAGCTCTCCCATATTTTTTTCTTATCCATAAGTAAATCCCCTCTCCTGTCAAAACTTGATCTCTCAGCTCAGGCTGTCCACCGCGTCTCTCAGCTGCCCCAGCGCTTTTTCCAGCACGGAACGGGGGCAGGCCACGTTCAGCCTCATAAAGCCCGTCAGGCTGCGGCCGAATTTCCACCCCTCATTCAGGCCCAGTCCCGCCTTGTATACCATGAAGTTCTTCAACTCCTCGTTGGTCATCCCCAGATCCCGGCAGTCCAGCCACACCAGGTAGGTGGCGTCCGGCACGTTGGGCTTGATTCTGGGAATGTATTTGTCGCAGTACTCTTTCACAAAATCAAAGTTTCCGGAAATGTACTCCAGCAGCTGCTCCAGCCACTCTTCTCCCTCCCTGTAGGCCGCCTCCATGGCCACGGAGCTGAAGGCGTTGTTGCGGTGGATGTCCATGTTCATCCAGAAGCGGTCAAACTGCTTCTTCATCTCCATGTTGGGGAAGATGGTGGTGGATGCCTGCAGGCCGGCCAGGTTGAAGGTCTTGGTGGCCGATACGCAGGTGACGATCTTCGAAGCGATCTCCGGTGAGATCTTTGCCGTGGGCGTGTGCTTCTTTCCATGGAAAATCAGGTCGGAATGGATCTCGTCGGATACCAGCAGCACATCGTTGGCGATGCAGATCTCCGCCATTTTCTTCAGCTCCTCCGGCTTCCAAACGATTCCCAGGGGATTGTGCGGGCTGCACAGCAGGAACACCTTCACCTTCTCGTCCTTCGCCTTGGCCTCAAAGTCCTCGAAATCCACATGCCAGCTGCCATTTTCCTCCACCAGCTGGTTCTCCACCACCTGGCGGCCCCAGGCCTCCGTCACGTCGTAAAACTCCGGGTACACCGGCGTCTGAATCATGACCTTATCGCCGTCCTCAGTGTAAAGCTTCACCAAGGCGGAGAGGGCGGGAACAACACCCAGGCTCCAGCTCATGAGGGAGGTATCCACGTCCCAGTCATTTCTCTTCTTCTCCCACTCCTTCACCGCCTCAAAATAGCTGGCGGGGCGGGAGGTGTAGCCCCAGATTCCCTCCTCAGCCTTCTTCACGCAGGCGTCGATGATGGGCTGTGCCGTCCGGAAATCCATGTCCGCCACCCACAGCGGAATCACCTGATCCGTTCCGAAGTTCTGCACTCTCTCGTCGTACTTGGATGAACGGTTCTGACTCCGGTCGATCACCTGATCAAAATCATACTTCATATAAACCCTTCCTTTCTTTGCCGGTTCCGGCTCTCGCTCTCCGTCCCGGCCTCTGCCCATATATAGAGCAACCCCCGTGCCAGGTCTCCCTATGGACATAAAAAAATAAACCCCCGTACTGTGAGTATACTGTATTTTGCAGGATTTTTCCACGCTCTCCGCCGCAAAAAATAATTGCGCACAAAAAACCCGCAGGGGCGGTTCGGCATCCCTGCGGGTTAATTTGGTTATATCATTTGGTTAAATTGGTTATTTTTCTATTTTACTCCAGTCTCTCCGCCGCTTCTCTCAGGAGCTCCACCACCGGCAGATGCTGGGGGCACACGCTCTCGCACTGGCCGCAGCCGATGCAGTCGCTGGCCTTGCCGGAGCCGGCGCCGATAAGGTTTTTATAGTACATCCTCGGCCGGTTGTCCCCCGGGTACAGCCTGGCCGTGTTGACCGCCCGGAAGATATCCGGGATGCGGATGGACATGGGACAGCCGTCACAGCAATAGCGGCAGGAAGTGCACTGGATGGTGTCCACCGCCTGCATCTTCTTCACCACCGCCTGGATCACCTCCTTCTCCTGATCCGTCAGGGGTTCAAACCGGCGGAAGGTCTGCAGGTTATCTTCCATCTGTTCCTGGCTGGACATGCCGCTGAGAATGGTCATAACCCCTTCCAAGGAACCCACAAACCGCAGGGCCCAGGACGCTGCGGACGCCTCCGGGCGAACCTCCCGCAGCAATTTCTCCAGCTCCGGCTGAAGATTGGCCAGCATTCCCCCCTTCACCGGCTCCATGACAATCATGGGAATCTGGCGGCGATGGAGAATCTCGTACAGGCGGCCAGACTGGACCACCTGATTGTTCCAGTCCGCGTAATTCAGCTGGATCTGCACAAACTCCACCTCCGGATGCCTGTCCAGCACCTGCTCCAGAAGCTCCGGCGTGCCGTGGAAGGAGAACCCGAAATGGCGGATTTTTCCCTGAGCCTTCTTCTCTATGGCCCAGCGGAAGCAGTCGTAGTTCTCATAGGCGTCGTAGTTCTTGCCGTCTTCCAGGCTGTGCAGCAGATAAAAGTCAAAATACTCCACGCCGCAGCGCTCCAGCTGCTCGCCGAAAATGCGGTCTCTGTCCTCCGGCCCGCTCATGGACCAGGCCGGAAGCTTGGTAGCCAGATAAAAGCTCTCTCTGGGATAGCGCTCCACAAGTGCTTCGCGGATCACCTTCTCGGAGTTTCCCTTGTGGTATACATAGGCAGTGTCAAAATAGTTGAATCCGCTCTCCATATAGGCGTCCACCATCTTCTTCACCGCCTCCACGTCCACAGCCCCCTCTGTCTCCGGCAGGCGCATCAGACCAAACCCCAGCTTCGGCATTTTCTCCGCATTCAGTTTTGTGTTCATACTTCTTTCCCTCCTTATATTTGTTCTCATATCTCTCGCCCCAGCATCCTGGCGTCCTCCACCGCCTTCTCCGGCAGGGCGCGGGAAGCACAGACACCGCCGGCCAGCACAGAGCCGGCATTCTCCACATCTGGAAAACATCTCAGATACTCCTCAAACCCGCTCACCGCCGTGTCAAACACGCTCTCATCCCCCTCGCAGCTGGCCGCCAGGAGAGCCGCCTTCTTAAAATGCGCACTCCGGCGCAGGGGATAGGTGCGGTCCAGAAGAACTTTCATCTGCCCGGCCATATTGTAAAAATAGATGGGTGTGGCGAAAACCACCGCCTCCGCCCGGCACAGGGCGTCCAGCACCTGTTTCATGTCGTCCTCCTGGATGCACCTGCCTTCGTTTTCCTGGCAGGCGTCACACCCGGTGCAGGGGTGGATATTCCAGTCGTTTATGTTCAGCGCAGCTACCTCCTTCCCCGCCTCCCTGGCACCCGCCTCCAGGGCGTCACACAAAATATCCAGCTTTCCTCCCCGGCGAGGGGATGCGGAAATCACCAGTATCTTTCTGCTCATCTGCAGCACCTTCTTTCCTCTTGTATTTTCATGGGTTTACAAGTCACTCTTCTTCCAGCTATAATCTGTACATACACAGCTATCATCTGCACATACATGCAAGTTTCGAGCGCTGCGCCGCTCAAAAAAGGAGGATACGTCATGCTGATTCAGGAACGACTGGAGCGCTGCGAACTGTCCGTCAGTGAACGGGCCGTCGCCGATTTTATCTTGAAGGAGAAAATGAATATCCGGGACATGACCACCCGGGAGATCGCCCAGGCCGCCTTCTCCTCCCCATCCACCCTGGTGCGCATCGCCCACAAGATGAATTTTGCCGGGTGGAATGAGCTGAAAGAGGCCCTGCTGAAGGAGGAAGAATATCTTCAGACCCATTTCACCGACATTGACGCCAACCTGCCCTTTAAGAAGACGGACTCCATCATGTCCGTGGCCGCCAAGATCGCCGCTTTAAAGAAGGAATCCATCGAGGACACCCTGTCCCTGATCTCCCACGACGATCTGCAGAAGGCCGTCACCATGCTGTACAATGCCTCCACCATCCACCTGTTTGCCGTCAGCAACAACCTGCTGATCTGCCGGGAGTTCCAGCACAATATGGCCCGCATCGGAAGGCACGTGGAGATCCAGGATATCCAGGGGGAGCTGACCTACATGGCTTACCTGGCCAAACCGTCCTCCTGCGCCCTGATGGTCTCCTACTCCGGGGAGACGCCCATTCTCATCCGCGCCGCCAAAACCTTAAAGGATCATGGGATTCCTCTGCTCCTGCTCACCAACATCGGGGACAACAGCCTCCTGCCCTTGGCCGACTGCGCCCTGCGCATCTGCACCCGGGAGAAGCTGTACTCCAAGATCGCCACTTTCTCCACCGACGCTTCCTTCGAGTATCTCCTGGATGTGCTCTACTCCTGTGTGTTCCGCAGGGATTACGACAAAAATCTGCAGCTGAAGATCCAGTCCGCCCAGGAGATTGAGACGGGAAGGAGGCGGAGCACCGTGGGAATCATCCAGGAGGACGGGGGCCGTTCCGCCCTCTAGCCCAGCTTTTTCTTCATAAAGCGGCCAAAATACAGCTTATTGCACAGGGTGGTGGTCAGGTCGGAGACCGGCTCCGCCAGCGCCACTGCGAACACTCCCCAGGGGAAGATGGACGGCAGGATGTAGAGGAGCGGGATCAGCAGGATCACCTTGCGGAAAAATGCGAAGAAAAAGGACATTTTTCCCTCTCCCATGGAGGTGTATGTCTGCTGGTACAGGGAGTTTGCCCCGATGAAGAAGCATCCGCAGATGTACACCCGCAGCATTTTGCTGCCCAGCTCCACCAGCTCCGGGTCTGAGTTGAACAGCCGGATGAAGAAGCTGGGAAACAGCATCATCAGAGTAGTGGTGCACAGGGAGAACGCAAGGCATACCCGCAT
This sequence comes from Candidatus Lachnoclostridium stercoripullorum, assembly GCA_019114845.1. Classification (GTDB taxonomy): domain Bacteria; phylum Bacillota; class Clostridia; order Lachnospirales; family Lachnospiraceae; genus Lachnoclostridium_A; species Lachnoclostridium_A stercoripullorum. Next base: position 21,072 of record DXEU01000019.1, read on the forward strand.
GGCGTACTTGAGCGTCTCCCTCATCCGCCCGTACTCCTTCGCCCCGTAGTTGAAGCTGATGATGGGCTGGGAGCCCTGGGCCACGCCCGTGAGGGGCAGATTGACAAACTGGAACATGGAGAAGAGGATGGTCATGGCGCTCACCGCCAAGTCTCCCCCGTATTTCAGCATCTGGACATTGAAGCAAATCTGCATAATGCCCTCGGAGGTGGACATGAAGAAGGGGGAGGCTCCCAACGCCATCACCCTCTGAAACGGGGCTCTTTTCAGCCGCAGCTTCTTTACCCGCAGGCGGATCTGCGTCCTCTTGCCCAACAGGAACCAGAGCACGAAGGCACAGGACACCATCTGGGCCAGCACCGTGGCCAGAGCCGCTCCGGCGATCCCCATACCGAACACAAACATGAACAGCGGGTCCAGAACTACGTTCAGCACAGCTCCCAGCATGGTAGTCACCATGGCCGTCTTGGCAAACCCCTGGGTGGTGATAAAGTAGTTCATGCCCACCGTGATCTGCACAAACAGGGTTCCCAGGAGATAGATTCTCAGGTAGTCCGCCGCGTAGGGCAGGGTGTTCTCACTGGCTCCGAACAGGATCAGCATGGGCTCCAGGAAGATCAATCCCACCGCCATAACCGCCAGGGAGAAGAGGATCAATCCCATGAAGCTATTTCCCAGGAAATCCTCCGCCTCCTCCCTGTCCCCTTTTCCCAGGCTGATGGCCGCCAGGGGAGCGCCGCCGCGCCCAAAGAGGGAGGAAAGCCCCGTCAGCACCATGGTGATGGGCACACACAGACCGATGCCTGCCATGGCGATGGTTCCGTTCTCCATTCTGCCGATAAAAAATCGGTCCACCGTGTTGTAGAGCAGCGTGACAATCTGGGCGCAGATGGCGGGAATCGCCAGTTCTGTCAAAAGTTTTCTGGGATTTTCCGTTCTCAACCGTTCATCTCTCATTTTCTCAGTCACCTCATTTTCAAACTTATTTTTATGCTTCTGGGCTTATCTTAATATTTCTCAGCCCGTTCTTTCAAGATTTGAGGCCTAACCTGAAATGGCGTTTACAAACATTCCAGGAAACCCGGTCCGTCTCGTAAACGCCATTTTTGTATCCAATCTTTATCTCTTATTTCAGCCCGCGGATCCCCTTCTCCATGATCTCAATCTGCAGAATGGTCTCCCAAGGCTTCACCAACTGTTCCTTTCCGTTCATAATCGTCTCGTAGAGGGCGTCGTAATACCGGCCGTAATCCCCCGTGACTGTGGGCACCTTCTCCTCGTGATAGACGCCGTTCTCGTCCATGTAGGTCAGGGTGCCGTACTCCGACGGCTTGTCCTCCCCGAAGCCAGGCTGTCCGGGCATGTAAAACATTTTCAGGTGTTCCTCCTGCTTGTCCTTCACTTCCTTGACGAACATCCCCTTCATGCCGTACACCGTGAAGGCGGGGCGGGGCTTCACCCGGAAATAGCTGGACTTCACCGTGGCTTTCAGGCGGTTTCCGTAGAACAAGTCCACATCAAAATAGTCGTTCATCTTTCCCTCGCCCAGCAGCTGTCTCACGTCGCACTGCACCCGGTCCGGCGCCCCAAAGTAGGAGATCACCTGGTCCAGGGTATGGCAGGCGTGGCCGTAGAGAAAGCTGTGGAAAGGATGGAATTCCCTCTTCTGGGGAATCTCCGGGCGGTAGTAGTCAAAGCTGATCTCCACCTCCGTCACATCCCCGATGATGCCGCTCTCGATCACCTTCTGGGCCGTCAGGAAGTCGCTGTCAAACCGGCGGTTCTGGTAGCACTGCATCATCAGCCCCTTCTTCTTTGCCAGGGCAAAGAGCTCCTCCGCCTGCTCCTTGGTCTCCGTGAAGGGCTTCTCCGAGACGCAGTTTTTCCCCGCCTCCAGCACCTTCTTCGCCAGGGGATAGTGGGTGTCGTGGGGCGTGGAGAGGATCACCACCTGGATCTCCTCGTCCTTCAGGATCTCATCCATGTCCTCCACATACTGGACGCCAGGAATCTCCGCCCACTTGTCCCGGCTGTGATCCATGGTGTAGATCTTCTTGATGCGGATCTTATCCTTCCTGGTCAGCACAAACGGGATGTGATAGCGGTTGGCGCTCTTGCCGTTGCCAATGTAGGCGATCACCATCTGTTTTTCCATATTCTCCCCTCCTGTATTCGTTCATACTTTGTGTCTATTCATACCTTATGGCGTACTCACAGGTCAAAATCTGTGAAAATCCCGTTCTGACGGCGTCCCTCCTCCAGGATCTCCGCCGCCGTCCGGCTGACGGCCAGCATCCGGTTCTGGCTCTCCCAGTCCTCCTCGCGGATCATTCTCTCAAACTCCACAAACTCATAGTATAAGCGGTGTTCCGGGTTCCCCGTCCGAAACTCCTCCGTCCGCCCGTCGTTCAGAATCAGCTCAAAGCTCTCCATCTGGTTCACCGGCTTTGCAATCACGATGCAGCCCTCCGTTCCCTGGATGGTGCAGCGGACCGGCGCCTTGCAGTCCTTGGCACCGATGGACGACACCTTGAAGCTGCCGTAATCCATGGTGAGAATTCCGCTGGTGTCAATCTCCCTCTCCACGTTGGCCTCATAGCGGACGCTCTCCGGCTTTCCAAAGAGTCCCACCGCCGCATGAATGTTGTACACGTTGAGATCCATCAGCGCGCCGCCCGCCCGCTTCGGGTCAAAGGCCGCCAGCACCTCCCCCCGTCTAAAGGCATCATACCGGGAAGAATACTGGCTGTAGTTGAGGCTTACGATCTTGATGGTTCCCAGATCCTTCAGGTGCTCCTTCAAGGACTGAAACACCGGCAGATAGTGGATGTTCATGGCCTCGAGGAGCATTTTCTTCTCCTGCGCCGCCAGCTTTTCCAGCTCCCGCATCTGCGCCGCGTTGGACGTGCCCGGTTTCTCCAGGATCACATGTTT
>DXEU01000152.1 GCA_019114845.1 Candidatus Lachnoclostridium stercoripullorum
GCCGTGGTGGGAAACACCTGTGGGCAGGTTCTCTCGTACTGAGCCGGGATGTCGAAGTTGTCGAAGAAGAAGTACCGGTCCTGGTACTCCCGCTCCCCCGCTCTGGCCCGCCTGGCCCACTCGTGCTCCTCAGAGGTGTGGTTCATGACAAAATCCAGGCAGACGCTGATCTTCCTCCTGTGGCACTCCTCCGCCAGATCCTTCAGATCGGCCATGGTACCCAGGCTGTCCTTCACCCGGGTGAAATCTGAGACCGCGTAGCCACCGTCATTGTTCACCGCCGGGGAGTCCAGGAGAGGCATCAGATGCAGGCAGCGCACGCCGCACTCCTCCACGTAGTCCAGTTTCTCCTTCACCCCCCTCAGGGTTCCGGCGAAGGCATCGGTGTACATCATCATGCCCACCATATCGTTTCTCTTGTACCAGTCCGGGTCGTCCTCCCGCCTCTTGTCCAGCCGTTTGAACTTCTGATCCCTCTCCCGGCTGCGCTTTTCCATGGCTGCCACCAGCTCCTCAAACATGCCGATCCCGCCCTCGTACAGCTCGCAGTAGAGCCATTTCAGCTCGTCGTAGTGTCTTTTCAGCCGGCGGCTAAAAACCGTCTCTCTCTCCATTTCCATCACCTTGTCTGTATGGGATAATATTTTTTCATCTCACTGATAAATCCCGGATCACATTCCACCCAGATCAGCTCCCCCCTGCACCTCACGGTGTAGGCCGGGGCATTCTGCCGGCCGGAGGTGAAGTCCCTCACCTGCCGCCCCTGTCCGGTGATCCTGCCGGGAATTATCTCCTCAAACTCCGTGCGGGACGCGTGGTAGACATCCTTCCGCTTGGCCTTGCGGATGATCTTTGAGATGGTGAAATCGCCGTTTACATATACATACTCATACTCATACCTCCAGCTTCTGGCTAAGAAGAATACCGTCACCGCCAGAATCACCGACGGAAACAGCATGGCCGCCGCGAAGAACACCGCATCCACGAAGAACACCAGGGCCGCAGACACCATCACCGCCTTGACAAGCTGCTGCTTCCTGCTCAAAACATAGGGCACATACCACTCAAAAACCACGTCTCTCATCGTCAATCCCTCACTTCTATACCATCTTTAGGATCAGCTGGATTCCGCCGTACTGGTTGAGCTCTGCCGGCACCGGAATCCCGGCGCTCATCAGCACCCGCCCGGAAAATTTGCCTTTCCAGCCCTCGATCTGGTAGAACTGCTCCGCCTCAAGCCCTTTAAGCTTTACAAACCGCTGGGCGTCGTTGCCCTCCTTCTCCGTGACCACCAGGCTCACCAGCGACTTCTTTTTGTCCCTGGACACCTGCTGCCAGGCGGTGAAATACAGATTTTCATAGGGGTTTGTCAGCCGATAGTAATCCCCCTCCGTGATCAGCCGGTAATGCTTCTTGTAAAACTGAATCTGATCCCGGCACTCCGCCTTCTCCTCCGGGCTCATCCTGGTGGGATCCAGCTCAAAGCCGAACATTCCCCCCATGGCGACGATCCCCCTGGTTGCAAGGGGCGTCACCCTCCCCGTCTGATGGTTGGGGCAGACGGAGACATGGGCTTCCATGGAGCTGACCGGGTAGGCGAAGGAGGTTCCGTACTGGATCTTCAGCCGGTTGACCGCGTCCGTGTTGTCGCTGCACCAGATCTGGGGCTGATAGTAGAGCATGGCCGCGTCGTACCGCCCGCCCCCGCCGCAGCAGCCGCAGAACAGCACCTCCGGATGCTTCAAAATCACCTGATCCATCACATAATATAAGCCGAGAATGTACCGGTGAGCCACCTCCCCCTGATGTTCCCGGTCCAAACATCCCGACCAGGTCTCCGTCAGGCTGCGGTTCATGTCCCATTTCACATATTCGATCTGGGCCATGTCCAGGACGCTGTTCATGGCCTCCACCAGGTAGTCGCAGACGTCCCGCCGGGAGAGGTCCAGCACCAGCTGATTTCTCCCCCGCACCGCCGGACGCCCCGGCTCCCGCAGGCACCAATCCGGGTGAAGGCGGTAGAGATCGCTGTCCTCGGACACCATCTCCGGCTCCACCCAGACGCCGAACTTCATCCCCATGCGGTGAATCTCCTCCGACAGTCTGCGGACTCCCATCTTCAGCTTCCCCCGGTTCTCCTTCCAGTCTCCCAAGCCGGAGTTGTCGTCGTCCCGCTTTCCGAACCAGCCGTCGTCCATGACAAACAGATCCACCCCCAGATCCACCGCCTCCCTGGCGATGGACAGCAGCTTTTCGTCGTCAAAGTCAAAATAGGCTGCCTCCCAGCTGTTCAACAGCACCGGCCGGATCCGGTTCCTGTAGGGGGAGCGGCACAGGTTCTCCCTGAATACCCGGTGGTAGATGCGGCTCAGATTTCCAAAGCCCTCCCCGGACCAGGCCAGGACCGTCTGGGGCGCCTGGAAGCTCTCCCCAGGCTCCACCCAGAAGCTGAAGCCGTCGGGATTGATCCCCGCGTTTACCCTCAGCTGGCTGAACTGGTCCTTCTCCGCCTCCATCCGGAAATTTCCGCTGTAGACCAAGGAAATGCCCCAGCACTGTCCCCGGTCCTCCCCGCAGTCCTTCTCACACACAATCATGAAGGGATTGTACTGGTGGGAGGAGGCTCCCCGGCTGCTGCCGATGGAGTGGACGCCGTCGCTCACCCCGATCCGCCGAAGACCTCTCTCCATCAGATGTCTTCCGGAAAAATAGAGCAGGTCGTAATCGGAATCCCTGAAATCCAGGGTGGCGGACATGAGCTTCTCCAGCCGGACCCCGTGATCCCCCCGGTTGATGGCCCGCACCGACCGGGCAATCACATTTTTCTCTTCAAACACAGCGTAGGCCAGCTCGATCTCCAGTCCGCTCACCGGATCCTCCAGGAGGATTTTCAGGGTCTGGGTGTTTTCCCCGGGCAGATCCCTGAGCCCGGGCATCCCCTGGATCTTCTCCGCCCCCGAGACCACCTCATACCCGGCCACCTTCCCGGAGAAGGCCATTCCGCCCCGCCCCCAGGTCAGCTCGATGCTGGGGGAGCGGTAGTCGCCGCTCCGACAGGTGGAGAATTCCTGGGGCACAAAATCCAGGGAGAAGGTCCGGTCGCTGCCGGCCTCGTACGGGTTGGGGGAAAATCCCCGGTCCGCAAGGGTGAGGAGGTAGTCCAGCTCCTGGTCAGGGAGCTTCTCCCCGTAATACATATGCAGCAGATTTCCATATCTGCTGACCTTCATCACATAGGAGCTGTCTTCCGTGTCAAGAATGAAGGTTTTTGCATCCGCGTTATATCTTACTGCCATCGCTTTTCCTGCCTGTTCTTATTTGTGTATAGTTGTTGAGTATTATTTTCCTCCTGTCATGGCCACGCCCTCGATGAACTGCTTCTGGAAGAACAGGTACAGCACAACCATGGGGATCATGGCCAGCAGAGAACCGGCCATCATCACCGGGAAGTTGGTGCTGAACTGGCCTCTCAGGGTCGCCAGTCCGGAGGACAGGGTCATCATGTTCAGGTCGGTATTTACAATCAGAGGCCACATCAGGTCTCCGTAGGCGAACACTGCGGTGAACACCGCCAGGGCCGCCATGGAGGCCTTGGTCAGAGGCGCCATCACCTTCACGAAGGTCTGCCACTGGTTGCAGCCGTCCAGATACGCCGCCTCGGCGATCTCATCGGGGATTCCCATGTACGCCTGCCTCAGGAAGAAGGTTCCGAAGGCGCTGACGATGCCGGGGAATACCAGGGCGAAAATGGTGTTGGTCAGTCCGAATTTCGCCAGCATCTGGTACTGGGGGGTGATGAAAATCTGGGAAGGAAGCATCATCTGCACCAGCACCAGGGAAAACATCAGGTTTTTGCCCTTAAAGTTCAGCTTCGCGAAGGCGTAGCCCGCCATGGAGGAGAACACCACCGCGCACACCACTCTCCAGAACACCATCAGAGCCGTGTTCTTGTAGAGGGCGAGGAAGGGCAGGGACGCCATGGCATCCTTGAAATTGTCCACCTGCCAGCTCTCCGGCAGGATGTTGGGCGGAATCCGCATGCTCTCCTCCACCGTCTTGAAGCTGGTGAGGAACATCCACACAAAGGGAAAGATCATGATCACGCAGCCCACGACGAAAAAGGCATAGATTCCTATGGTTCTGATCCTTCTGGATCTCTCTAATGATGAATTCATACTCTCCCTCCTATACCTCGTAGTTCACCCATTTCTTCTGTCCCCAGAACTGAACCACCGTCACCAGGCCGATGACCGCCACCGTCCAGATCACCACGGAGGAGCCGAGCCCTCGGTTGCCGGTGATAAAGGATTCGCGGTAGAACAAGTACATCAGGGACTGGGCCTTGGTCAGAGCCGGGTTGGACTCCTCCACCAGCATGTAGATCAGGTCGTAGACCTTGATGGAGGACATCAGCCTCATGATCATGACCACGAACAGGGTGGGGGAAACCATGGGCAGCGTAATGTAGAAGAACTGCTGCAGCTTCGTCGCCCCGTCCAGGCTGGCCGCCTCGTAGTAGGACTTGGAGATGTTCTGCAGTCCGGACAGCAGGAGCACCGCGTCGTAGCCGATGGCGGACCAGATGGCCACGATGGCGCAGGTCACCATGACCACGTTGGGGTCCGTGATCCAGCTGATGCCGGAGTGGAACAGGGTGTTGATAATGCCGTACTCCGTGTTGAACATCCACTTCCACACCATGGCCACCGCCGCGGGGGCCACCACCATGGGCAGGAAGAACACGGCCCGGAAGAAGGTTCTCCCCTTGATCTTGGCGTTCAGCATGACAGCCACCACCAGGGATAAAAACAGCCCCAGGGGAACCGTCAGGATACAGAAATACAGAGTGTTTAAGTTGGCTCTCCAGAATTCCGCGCTGGTGAACATTTCCAGGTAGTTCTCAATGCCCTGGAGCTCAAACAGTCCGAAGGGCCTGGTCTTGGAAAAGCTCATCACGATGGTTTCCAGAAACGGATAGATATTTAACACCAGCAGGCCGATGACGGTGGGCGCCACCATGATGTAGGCCCATCTGCTCTCCGATTTGGCGTGCTTGCTGGTCTTTGCGGTCACATTTGCCATAATCCCCCTCCTTTAATCGTCTTCCGCCGCTTCCTTGAGGGCGTTCTGCATGGCGTCCATGCCGTCCTCGAAGCTCCTGTCGCCGGAGTAGATGCTGAGCAGGATCTCCGTCACCTCCGGCTTCCAGACGGAACGGTACTTGTTGTTCACAGACTGCTCGCTGTAGTCGAACATGTCCACAAAGCACTCCACGTTCAGGCGGTAGTCGAACTGGTCAAACACATCGATCCAAGTCTGCTCCAGGCCCTCGTACGCCGGGATGGCGGCGCCGGATTCGCCCTGAATTCTCTGTCCCTCCTCGGAGCCGAAGAAACGGAGCACATCCTTGACGATCTCCAGGTTCTCATTCTCCGGGGAAGTGGCATAGCAGAGGCCGTTGGAGATGGTGGCTCTTCCGTCCCCCTCCGCCGGGTTGGGGCACTTGGGCAGCACGGCCACGTCCCATTTCCCCGCCATGTCGGGATAGTTCTGCATCTCAGACAGGATGTTCCAGTTTCCCTCCAGGAACATGGCTCCCTGCTCGGAGAAGAAGGCTGTTCCCGGGCTGGTCTCTGCGAAATAGTTCTGGTCCGGACACCACTCCTCCTTCTGCAGGTCGATGTAGAACTTCATGGCGTCCCTGGTGGCCTGGTTGTCAAAGCCGCCGGTCACGCCGTCCTCCGCCAGTATGTAGCCACCGTTCTGGTATACGAAATTCCAGTATCCCAGCTGGTCGTCGCCGTAGGCCATGTAGCCGTACTTTCCCGTGGCGTCGTAGATCTTCTGGGAGGCCTCGCAGAGGTCATCCCAAGTCCAGTTCTCGTCCGGGTAAGGGACATTGGCCGCGTCGAACATCTCCTTGTTGTACACCAGGCCCACCGTGTCCTTGTCCTTGGGCACCCCGTAATACCGGCCGTCGCTTCCCTGGATATTCTTCAGGGAGACCTCCGAAAAATGCTCCTGGAAATACCCGGGATCCGTCTCGTCGTACAGATCCGTCAGATCCGCGATCTTTCCGTAATCCGCATACTTTAAGATCTCATTGGTATGCATCCAGAAGATATCCGGCATCTGGTTGGAGATGGCTGCCGCCTCCAGCTTGGTCCAGTACTCGTTCCAGCTGGTCACCTGCACCTCGATCACCACATCCGGGTGCTGGGCCGTGTAGGCGTCGCAGATGGCCTGCATGCCGTCGCGCTGAGCCACGTCCCAGATCTGGAATGTGAGGTGGGTTTTTCCGTCCGACGACCCGGATCCGCAGCCGGCCAGGGCCAGTGCGGCCGCACATGCCAGGGACAGCGGAACCAATTTTTTCAGTTTCTTCACACTTTTCCCTCCTTTTGTGTATTTATTACAGAAACTAAAATTTAGTTTGTAATGAGATTATATCAATTCACCAAAGCACAGAATATGTACAGGCAAAATATTAATATACCAAAATGTAAGATCTGTACAAATATTTATAATCATGCTATCATTTTGGTATATGATCTGCGGCGCCTTCCGCCGCGGATTTCAGGAGGGAATATGGACAAAAACTACAAATTCGGCATCTACCAAAGCGACAAAAACATCGATCTGACCATCTTTCAGTACGGATGGGAGCACTGCGCCCCCCTCCACTCCTACGGCCCTGCCAAGAGGAACCATTTTCTCTTCCACTTCATCTTCTCGGGGAAGGGATACCTCAGCTCCAACGATTCCTCCGGCACCACCCACCTCCACCGCCTGGAGGCCTGCCAGGGCTTTCTCATCAGCCCCAACCAGGTGAACACCTACTACGCCGATGAGAATCTGCCCTGGGAGTACGCCTGGGTGGAGTTTGACGGGGTGAAGGCCACGGAGTTTCTGGAGATGGCCGGCCTGGGCTTCGACAACCCTGTCTATCGGCTGAAAAAGCGGGAGCAGGCCTCCCTGATCCGGGACGAGCTCATGACCATCATCGACAACCCCGGCCAGTCCCCCATCTTTCAGCTGGGGCATCTGTACCTGTTTTTCGACAGCCTCATCCGCTGCTCCGCGGCGGCCAAGCCCAGCCAGCCGGGGCGGATGAAGAATTATTACGTGATGGAGGCCGTGTCCTTCATCGAGCAGAATTACAGCCGCTCCATCACGGTGGAGGACATCGCCTCCTTCTGCAACCTGAACCGAAATTACCTGGGCAAACTGTTCCGGAAGGGCACAGGGCAGACCCTTCAGCATTTTCTCATGTACTACCGGATGAACCGGGCGTCCGAGCTCCTGAAGTTTTCCGACATGAGCATCAATGAGATCGGGAAGCTGTGCGGCTATCCCAACCAGCTCCACTTCTCCAGGGCCTTCAAGACCATCTTCGGCCTGTCCCCCAGCTCCTGGAGGGAGCAGAACAGCAGCCTTCCCCAATCCTCCCGCCGCCCCCGCACAGATGCGGGCCCGGGAGAAGAGTGAGCACAGAAAGAATGAGCACAGAAAGGAGAGTTTCATGGCCATTCCAGAATATTCCAAAGCCAGAAAACTGGCCCAGAAGGCCTACCGCCAAGATTTAGAGGCCAGGCGCAACCCGTATCTGCAGGTCCTGGACGAGCTTCTCCCCTACGTGGAGACCGCCGGGGAGGCGGATCTCGGCCTGGTGGAGATCCCCATCTCCCGGGTGGTGGGCACCAAAACCGCGGGCCGCACCAGGGCCTTCGCCGGCAATTTCATGCCCCTGCTGCCGGAGACCTCCGAGTTCGCCGACAAATGGTCCTCCCTCTACCTCTCCCACATCTCTGAGGGCATACGGGAGCCGGTCATCGCCTGCGAATTCATGAACTACTACTATATCATCGAGGGCAACAAGCGGGTCAGCGTGCTGAAGTTCTCCGACGCCGTCAGCGTGTCCGGATACGTCACACGCATCATCCCCGCCCCCGGGGACACGCCGGAGTTGAAGATCTACTATGAATACATGAACTTCTACCGCCTGACGGGGATCAACACTGTATATTTTTCCAGGGAGGGGGGCTTTTCCCGCCTGTGCCGCCTCCTGGGAAAGGATCTGAACACCCCCTGGGACCAGGAGGACAGAAGCCGCTTCTCCTCCGCTCTCCTGCGCTTCACCGAGGTGTTTGAGGAGCGGGGCGGAGGAAAGCTCTCCATCACCCCGGGGGACGGCCTCCTAGTCTATCTAGGGGTCTACGGCTGGGAGGGGATGCTGGACAAGTCCATGGACCAGCTGCGCCGGGAGATCGCCCTGCTCTGGCCGGACCTGGAGTCCCTGGCCGCCGGCGGGGCAGTCCGCCTGGTCACCCAGCCCGCCAAGAGCGAGGCGGGGGGCATCGCCGCCATCAAGAAGCTCATCGCCCCCGCCAGGCCGAAGATCTCCGTGGGCTTCGTCTATCCCGGCACCACGAAGACCTCCGGCTGGACCTACGCCCACGATCTGGGCCGCCTCTACCTGGAGGACTGCATGGCCGGAAAAATAAACACCCGGGTGTACGACGGCATCCAGAGCGCCGGGGAGAGCATGGGGGCCATCGATCAGGCGGTGGCCGACGGCTGCCAGGTGATTTTCACCGCGTCCCCCCGCTTCCTGGACTCCAGCATCCGCGCCTCCATCCGCTACCCCGGCCTCAAAATCCTCAACTGCTCCCTGAACACCTACAGCGGCCACCTGCGGACCTACTACGGCCGCCTGTACGAGGCGAAATTTCTGGTGGGAATGCTGGCGGGGATCCTCTCGGACAGCGGGCGCATCGGCTACATCGCCGATTTCCCCATCTTTGGGACAGCAGCCGCCGTCAACGCCTTCGCCCTGGGCGTGCAGATGGTCTATCCCGAGGCGAAGGTCCTCCTGGCATGGTCCTCCGCCAAGGACTCAGACTGTGAGAAATACCTCCTGGAACAGGGGGCAACCCTGATCTCCGGCCCGGAAATGATCGCCCCCTCCGGCTCCCCCAGCCCCTACGGCCTGTACCGGCCTGGGGGGGACGACGGCGTGAGCCTGGCCTCCGCCATCTGGCACTGGGGGAAATTCTACCACCGCATTCTCCAGACCATCCTCAACGGCAACTGGAGCCGGGGCGCCTACGAGCTGTCCGGAGAGTCCATCAACTACTGGTGGGGCATCTCCTCCGGCGTCATCGATGTGATCGCCTCCAAATCCATCCCCTCCCGCTCCCTGCAGCTGATGGAGCTGGTGAAAAAGCAGATCGTAAACGACAGCTTCCAGATCTTCTCCGGGGATGTGCGGGACCAGGGCGGAACGCTGAGGACTCCCGGCGGGGTCTCCCTCTCCCCGTCCCAGATCGTGCGCATGGACTGGCTGGCCTCCAACGTCGAGGGGCGGCTGCCCCGCCCGGAGGAGCTGAGCAGCGAGGCGCTGCAGATGCTGGAGACGCAGGGAATCTTCATGGGAAAGGATGAGCCGCTATGAGAATCCTCGCCCTGGCGGACGTGGAATCGCCGGCCCTGTGGGATTATTTCAACCCGGAGCGGCTGAAGGACATCGACGTGATCCTCTCCTGCGGGGATCTGGATCCCCGCTACCTGTCCTTCCTGGCCACCTTTTTCTCCGGCCCGGTCCTCTACGTCCACGGCAACCACGACGGCTTCTACGACCGGATTCCCCCGGAGGGATGCATCTGCATCGAGGATCAGGTCTACGAGTACAACGGAGTCCGCTTCCTGGGCCTGGGGGGATCCATGCGCTACAAACCGGGGCCCTTTCAGTACACCCAGCTGGAGATGAATCTGAGGATCATCAAGCTCTGGCTTCCCCTGAAGATCCACCGGGGCTTCGACGTGCTCGTCGCCCACGCCCCGGCGAAGGGCCTGGGGGACGGGGAGGATCTGCCCCACGCCGGCTTTAAAGGGTTTCTCACCCTGATGGAGGCTTACCGCCCCGCGTTTATGGTCCACGGCCACGTCCACCTCTCCTACAATCCCCTGGCCAGGAGGGTGAACCGCTTCCGCGAAACCACTGTCATCAACGCCTACGAAAAATATGTTTTTGAGATCGATGAGAGCGCTCTGAAGGGATAGAAGAACGTGCCACAGATAGAAGGAGGGGCTGCAGCCCGCCGGTCACCCGGCTTTGCAGCCCCTCCCTTTAAAGAGGTTCGTATGTATGAAACTATGTATATCTCAGGAACTGTTTTACATCGCCACGGACCGTCTGGCCGCCACTTTCGCGTTCTTATAGGGATCCGGACGGAACAGCATGTAGAGCATTCCAAGGAGCACAAGGATGGAGACCAGGGTTCCCACTCCAAAGGCGCCTCCCATGAGGACGGTGCCCAGCTGATAGATCATCATGCTCACCAGGTAGGCGAAAATGTTCTGGAAGAGAATGGCAAACCAGAACCATCTCCGGGACTGGAGCTGCTGCGCCATGGTGGCGATGGCCGCCAGGCACGGGGAGTTGAGCATGTTGAACACCAGGAAGGAGATCGCCGCCGGCACATTGGGAAACCAGCCGCGGATGGCTGCCGCCACCGTGGGCGCATCCTCGGATGCCTCCTCCGCCACACCGGCCAGGATACCGATGGTGGTGACAATGTTCTCCTTGGCGCTGAAGCCGGAGATGGAAGCCGCCACCGGGGCGAACCCGTACTCGCCCACGCCCCAGCCCAGGGGATGGAACAGGGGAGCGATGAATCCTCCCACCACGCCCATGAGGCTGTCCGCGCTGTCCTCCACCATGCCGAAGCCCTCAGCGGTAAATCCGAAGGTGGACAGCACCCACATCACCACGCACGCCAGGAAGAGGATGGTTCCCGCCTTCTTGATGAAGCTGAACAGTCTCTCCCACACGTGGATGGCCACGGTGCGGATGGAGGGGATGTGGTAGGCCGGAAGCTCCATCACGAAGGGAGCCGGCTCGCCGGAGAAGGGCTTCGTCTTCTTCAGCATGATGGCGGAGACCAGCACCGCCGCCACGCCGATCACGTACATGATGAAGGCCCAGGAACCGGCGTCCCCGTAATTTCCTGTCGCCCACCCGGTGATCAGTCCGCCCATGAGGGCGATTACCGGCAGCTTCGCCCCGCAGGGAACGAAGGTGGCCGTCATGATGGTCAGGCGTCTGTCGTTGTCATTCTCGATGGTTCTGGACGCCATGATTCCGGGAATTCCGCATCCAGAGGAGATCAGCAGGGGGATGAAGGATTTTCCTGAAAGTCCAAAGTGGCGGAACACCCGGTCCATGACGAAGGCGATGCGCACCATGTAGCCGCAGTCCTCCAGGATGGACAGGAAGATGAACAGGATGGCCATCTGGGGCAGGAAGCCGAACACCGCTCCCAGTCCGCCGATAATGCCGTCAACGATCAGCCCGGTCACCAGCTCCCCGGCGCCTGCGCTGGCCAGCGCTGCGGACACCATATCCTGAATGCCCACCACAAAACTGTCGTTGGCCCAGTCCGTTCCCATGGTTCCCACCGTGGAGACGGATACGTAGTAGACCAGCCACATCACCAGAGCGAAAATGGGGAGACCCAGGATTCGGTTGGTGACAATCTGGTCGATCCGGTCGGAGGTGGACATCTTCCTCCCGGACTTCTTCACCGTATTGCGGATCAGCCTGGTTATGTACTCGTACCGCTCGTTGGTGATGATGCTCTCCATGTCGTCGTCGTGGGCTTTTTCCAGCTGTTTGGCGGCACTCTCCACCTTGCTCTTCGCCCCGGCATCCAGGGCCAGCTGGGCTTCCACCTTGCTGTCCCTCTCCAGAAGCTTGACGGCGTACCATCTCCTCTGCACCTCGGGCACACCTGCGGGCAGGCAGGTCTCCACCTCCCCGATGGCCGCCTCCACGTCATCCGCGAACCGTTTTTCAGGCGCCTGCTCATGGCTGGTCTTGGCCAGCTTCACCGCCTTCTCCACCACTTCCTTCAGGCCGGTTCTCTTGAGGGCGGAGGTCTCCACCATCTCACAGCCCAGAGCGGCTCCCAGCTTCTTGGCGTCGATCCGGTCGCCGGTCTTCTTCAACAGGTCGCTCATGTTCAGGGCGATCACCACGGGGATTCCCACCTCCAGCACCTGGGTGGTCAGATACAGGTTTCTCTCAATGTTGGTGGCGTCCACCAGGTTGATGATGGCGTCCGGCTTCTCCTTTAACAAGTAGTCACGGCTCACCACCTCCTCCAGGGTGTAGGGGGACAGGGAATAGATGCCCGGCAGATCGGTGATGATGATCTCCTCGCCGGACTTGGAATCCTTCAGTTTTCCCTCCTTCTTCTCCACGGTAACGCCGGGCCAGTTGCCCACGTACTGATTTGCTCCCGTCAGAGCATTGAACATCGTCGTCTTTCCGCAGTTGGGATTTCCGACTAACGCAATTCTGATAGCCACTTTTTTCTCCTCCCTTTTGTCACTCTTTCTCAGTCTCAGTTCTCTTCAACCAGAATGCTCTCCGCATCCGCCTTGCGCAGGGACAGCTCATATCCCCGGATGGTGATCTCCACCGGATCTCCCAGGGGCGCCACCTTTCTCACATAGATCTCACTTCCCTTGGTGATCCCCATGTCCATGATGCGGCGCTTGAACGCCCCCTCTCCCGTCAGTTTTGTCACCGTCACCGTCTTGCCGACAGCCACGTCTCTCAATGCTCTCTGCATATACCTACTGCTCCTTTCTCTTCCCAGGCCGCTGAATCCGCCTGCAGGGTCAGACCATAATGCGGCTGGCCATTTCCTTGTTGATAGCGATTCTGGAATCCTTGACGTTGACGATCAAGTCCCCGTGGATCTCGGAAACCACAGTCACCTGACTTCCGTCCACGAAACCCAGATTGGCCAGGAAACGTTTTACCTCATCCGAGCCCCCCACGCGCCTTACCACGCCGGAATCGCCCGGTTTCATAAATGCTAACGGCATCATTCCATCCACCCTTCTCTTTTAATGATAATGAATATCATTTATTTTTTCTGCAATTAGTATATGCTAACCTCTTGGAATTGTCAAGGATATTTTTGAGAAAGATTTCCATTTTCTGTTAGTCTGTGTAGAAAATGAGTCCTGCCCATGAAAAAGAGACCTGCCGGTTCTCTTCCACCGACAGGTCTCTTTCTATGGACAGGATCTCCCTCTGCGGGCGAGACCTCTGTCTATTTTCTATTTTCGATTTTACTGTGTTCTCAGCTCAGCGCCCAGCTTCTTGCCAAGTTTCTTCATCACCTGGCCGGCGGCCGCCTCGATCTCCTGGGAGGTCAGCGTCTTCTCGCCAGATCCGATGGTCAGGCGGATGGTCACCGACTTCTTGCCCGCCGGGATCTGCTTTCCTCTGTACTCGTCCACAAAGGCCGCCTCCTTCACCAGGGCGCTGGCCTTCTTCTGGCCCATGATGGCCTCGTGGATATCGGCCCACGCGGCGTCGGAGTCAAACAGCATGGAGATGTCGTAATCCGTCTCCGGGTACTCCGCCAGGTGGGTGAAGCGGTTGGTCCTGGAGCGCAGGGGAACCAGTTTCGTGGCGTCAAATTCAAACAGCATCACGGACAGGTTCTTGATGCCGCAGTCCATGGAGACC
>DXEU01000153.1 GCA_019114845.1 Candidatus Lachnoclostridium stercoripullorum
AAAGTTCCGCATATTCTCCGCAGAAATGAACCATCCCGCCTTTCCCGGACTCTATATAGCAGGTGCACCGAAAAAAACGGAAAGGAGATTGTCATGGACGGGACAACACGAGAGATCATAGTGCGGATGCAGCAGGGGGACGAGGATGCATTCTCCCGGCTGTTCCGAATGTACAGCGGCCGTGTCTTGCGTATGGCGTATCTGATTTCCGGCAACTACGCGGACAGCGAGGATATTGTACAGGAAACCTTTGTCAAATGCTTTACATACCGGGCCCGTCTGAAGGATCCGAACAAATTTGAGCCCTGGCTTTACCAGATCATGACCCGCACGGCCTGGCGCGTCGCCGGGAAGAGCCGGAGAGAGCAGCCGTCGGAGGAGATCGGCAGGATCCAGGACGAGATGGCCGGGGAGTTCTCCTCGCCCCTGGAGAACGTGCTCTCCAGCGAGGAGGGGGAACGGCTCTGGCGGGCGGTGGAGTCCCTGGAGATCCGCCAGCGGACGGCGGTGGTGCTCTACTACTACAACCAGATGTCCACCCGGGAGATCGCCAAAGCCATGGGCTGTCTGGAGGGCACGGTGAAATCCCGGCTGTTCACAGCCAGAAGGAACCTGAGGAAGCTGCTGGATGAAGGGGAGAAGGAGGCGCTCTATGAAAAGAGAACCGTTTGACAGGGAACTGGAACAGGTATTGAGAGAAAAGGGGGATCCGGTGCGGTTTTCGGCGGCGGAGGAGGAGAGAGTCCTCTCCCGCGTCCTGAACCGGGTCGGAGAGCCTGGACAAGAGGAGGATGCAGAGATGATGGGACGTTTTACAGGGAGAAAGATACTGGTGGCGGCGGCAGCCATCTGCATGGGCGCGGCCTTCGTGGCCGTGGCCGGCGGGAAGGTGGTGATGGTGACCAGCTCCGTGCGCACAGATCAGCCCACCTACCGCTCGGCGGCGGAGGTGACGGCGGAGACGGGCCTGGGATTCACCCCCAAGGCGGTGGACGCCTTCGAAAATGGCTATGAGCTCTGGCAGGGTTATTCCTTCCAGATGGAGGGCTACGACGAGGATCAGCAGAAGGTGACGGAGAGCCCGTCCATCTCCGTGGACTACCGGAAGGGGGACGAGAGCGTGAGCCTGAGCATCGAGACGCCCATGGCGGGGCTGGAGGCTCAGGACGAGGTTCCGGATGAGAGCCAGGAGTACGAGGGCGTCACCTTAAATTACTCCGAATTTGACTCCCTCTTCGTGGACGTGGACTACGTGCCCACGGAGGAGGAGCAGCGTCTGATGGACGAGGGCCTTTTAAATATCGCCTACGGCCTTCCCGACGGAGAGCGGGAGGAGGTCACCTACCAGTATGTGAACTGGGAGGAGGACGGCGGCAGGTACTCCCTGATGGCCAGGGAGGAGGCCGGCCTGACGGCGGACGATCTCTTCCAGATGGCCAGGGAGGTCATCGACAGCGGCGAGTAAGTGGACCAGACGCCGTGACGGCGCCTCCGGTATTGCCGGCAGCGGAGCAATCGCCGGAGCCGGATGAGGTTCCGGTTGCATTCTCGCCGGCCCTGTGATAAGATGAATAGGCTTGCAGCGAACGGGTGTGGGAAATTTTTCCCACACCCCCTTTCGCATAGAAAAAAGGCGGCTGTCTTAGGGCCGCCGGAGGGGAAGAATACGTATGGATTTACTCACATTATTTACCCTGGCTGTGGGCCTGTCCATGGACGCCTTCGCGGTGTCCATCTGCAAGGGCCTGTCCATGAGGCGCATCACCCTGGGCAAGGCGGCCATCGTGGGCCTGTGGTTCGGCGGCTTTCAGGCGGGAATGCCCTTCCTGGGCTATCTCCTGGGCGTCCAGTTCCGGGATCGGATCACGGCCATCGACCACTGGATCGCCTTCGTGCTCCTGGGCATCATCGGCGTCAACATGATCCGGGAGGCCGTCTCCGAGAAGGAGGAGGAGCCGTGCTGCCCCCAGGAGGAGGCGTCCCTGGCGGCAAAAGATATGTTTCTGCTGGCGGTGGCCACCAGCATCGACGCCCTGGCGGTGGGCGTCACCTTCGCCTTCCTGGATGTGGAGATTCTGCCGGCGGTCTCCTTCATCGGCGTCACCACCTTCCTTCTCTCCGCCGTGGGCGTGAAGGTGGGAAATGTCTTCGGCATCCGCTACGAGTCTCGGGCGGAGCTGGCTGGGGGCGTGATTCTCATTCTCCTGGGGTTCAAGATTCTCCTGGAGCACCTGGGCATCCTGGGGTGAGACCGCATCCCAGGGAGGAGCCGCCTCCCAGGTGAGACCGCATCCCAGGTGAGACCGCATCCCAGAAAATCGCGGGAAATCGCCAGTATTATTTAGAAATATGTCTGGAATAATCAATAATTCTGTGGTAAAGTGGTATGCGAGGGTTTTAAGTTTCATTTTTTATACGTATTGACGTAAAGAAGAGGTAACTATGACTACAGAACGAAACAAAACGCTTTTTTCACGCAAATCCGTGCAGACCGTTGGCTGCTGCCTGAAGATTTTCTTCCGCCCCATCTTGAAGGTGCTGAAGATCCTGGCGCGGACGCTGCTGGTGGCCTTCATCCTGGCCGGCATTCTCAGCATCATCGTGGGGGTGACGAAGATCTACCCCCTGTACGTGGAGTACAAGCAGATGGCGGAGCATGTGGTGGGGGAGAGCACGCCGGACACCTTCCGTCTGCAGGAGTCCAGCTATATTTATGACGCCGACGGCGACGTGATCGCCAAGCTGTCCAAGGACGAGGATTCCTACTACCTGCCCTACGACGAGATACCGGTGGAGGCCATCCAGGCGTTTGTGGCCGTGGAGGACCGCACCTTCTGGGAGAACTCCGGCATCGACTTGAAGGGGATTTTCCGCGTGGGGCTTCGCTTCCTGTACACGGAGGGGGAGGAGGTCCACGGGGCCAGCACCATCACCCAGCAGCTGGCCAGGAACCGTTTCCTCACCAACGAGGTCTCTCTGGAGCGGAAGGCCAAGGAGATGCTCATCGCCATGGAGCTGACGGACAAATACTCCAAGGAGCAGATCATGGAGTTTTACATCAATGACATCAGCTTCGCCAATACATATTACGGGCTGGAGGCGGCCTCCATCGGGTATTTCGGCAAGTCCTCCAAGGAGCTGAGCTTGAGCCAGATCGCCTACCTCTGCGCCATCCCCAACTCGCCCACCTACTACAACCCCTACCGCCACCCGGAGAACGCCTTAAAGCGCCGGGACAAGATCCTGGATGATATGCTGGAGATGGAGTACATCACCCAGGAGGAGCACGACGCGGCGGTGGAGGAGGAGATCGTCATCCAGCGGCCGGACTACGGCTTCCACAATTATGAGACCACCTACGCCGTGGACTGCGCGGTGCGCTATCTCATGGAGCTGGACGGCTTCGAGTTTGAGTACGGCTTCACCAGCGACAAGGAATATGAGCAGTATTCGGAGCAATACGACCAGGCCTACGCCGCCGCCAGGCAGGAACTCTACATCGGCGGCTACGACGTGTACACCTCCCTGGATCCGGAGCAGCAGGAGTATCTGCAGAAGGCCATCGACGAGGGGCTGAGCTTCGACGATGAGACCTCCTCCGACGGGGTGTACGCCCTGCAGGGGGCGGCCACCCTCATCGACAATGAGACGGGGAAGGTGACGGCCATCGTGGGCGGAAGGAGCCAGGAGACGGATGTCTACGGCCTGAACCGCGCCTACCAGAGCTTCCGCCAGCCCGGCAGCTCCATCAAGCCTCTGATCGTCTACGCCCCCGCCCTGGAGAACGGCTACGGCTCCACCACCATCGTGAAGGATGTGAATGTGGATGCGGCCAAGGCGGCGGGTGAGAACGCGGACATGAGCCGCCTCCCCGGCGGCACCATGACCCTGCGCCAGGCGGTTGAGCGCAGCCGCAACGGCGTCGCCTGGTCCGTGTACGCCGACATCACCCCCGAGGTGGGCATGGCTTCCCTGACGAAGATGCGCTTCGACAACATTGTGGCGGGGGACTACTATATGGCCGCCTGCCTGGGCGGTTTCACCCACGGCGTCACCAGCGAGGAGATGGCCGGGGCCTACGCCGCTCTGGCCAACGGCGGCATGTACCGGAACCCCACCTGCATTGTCTCCATGAAGGACAAGAACGGGGAGGAGATTTTCCAGGATCCCCAGGAGGAGCGGGTGTACCAGGAGAATGCTTCCCTGGTGATGGTTGACATCTTAACGGGCGTGGTCACCCGGGGAACCGCCAGCGGCATGGGCTGGACCGGCGACATCGAGGCCGCCGGCAAGACCGGCACCACCAACAACAGCCGGGACGGCTGGTTCTGCGGCATGACCCCCTACTACACGCTGACGGTCTGGGTGGGATACGACCAGCCCAGGACCCTCTCCTCCCTGTGGGGCAGCACCTACCCGGCACAGATCTGGAAGAACGCCATGTCCCATTTCGTGGAGGGACTTCCGGCCGCCTCCTTTGAGGAGCCTGGCCCGGAGAACCCCACCAAGGAGGACGCAGTTGCCTACGTGGAGCCGGAGACCTCCCCCGTGGAGACGGTTCCCCCGGAGATCTCCAC
>DXEU01000154.1 GCA_019114845.1 Candidatus Lachnoclostridium stercoripullorum
CCGGAAACCGCAGCGGGACTGCAGCTTCCGGCCGATGAGCTGGGCCAGCGGGATTCGAACCCGCGGGATGCAGGAGTCAAAGTCCTGTGCCTTACCGCTTGGCGATGGCCCAAAAACCTTATTATGCAAAAAGAGTCCCGCAAAATGCGGGGCTTCTCCGTTGCTTCACTATGAAGGGTGGGTACAGGGATTCGAACCCTGGGCCTCCAGAGCCACAATCTGGCGCGCTAACCAGCTGCGCTATACCCACCATAAGCGGACAGGAATCTGTCCGAGACGAGCCTGAAGGGATTCGAACCCCCGACCCACGGCTTAGAAGGCCGTTGCTCTATCCAGCTGAGCTACAGACTCGTATGATGTATCAGCCGCTTCACACGGCAGAGCGGGTGATGGGAATCGAACCCACGTATCCAGCTTGGAAGGCTGGTGTTCTACCATTGAACTACACCCGCATGTATATAAGTCGGGGTGACAGGATTCGAACCTGCGACCCCCTGGTCCCAAACCAGGTGCTCTAGCCAAACTGAGCCACACCCCGTGCTAGGAATCACAACTTACAGGCACTGTTCATCAACAGCGCAGATGTAATTATATACTATGACTCCTGTATTGTCAATCATTTTTTTAAGAAATTTTGGGCCGTCCGCAAAAGCGCCTCCAGCCGCTCCCTTCAGGTCTTCTCAAAGGTCTTGGGGGTAAAGTGGGCCTCCCCGTCCTCGTCGATCTCCATCAGCATGTAGGTAGGTTTCCTGCCGTCCTGGCGGGGGAAAGACAGGCTGCCGGGATTGAGCACCGTGAGCCCCTCCTCCTGAGACAGATACGGGCGGTGGGTGTGGCCGAACATGGCGATGTTGCAGCCCCTGGCCCTGGCCTCCTCCTTCAGCCGCTCCATGCCCACCGATACGCCGTAGTAGTGGCCGTGGGTCAGAAGCGCCCGGTACTTGCCGATGCGGACCTCCCGCTCTCTGTCCAGCATGGAGAAAAAGTCGTTGTTCCCCAGCACCATCTCAATCCGGCAGTCCGGATTGAGCCACTGCCAGATGCGGTCCTCGCTTCCCTCCGCGTCCCCCAGGTGGATGAACATATCCAGCGGGACGTTCTGCTCAATCACCTTCTTCAGGTTCTCATCCCTGCGGTGGGTGTCGCTGACAATCAGTATCTTCATCTCATTTATCCTCCCCAAACAGTTCCTTCAGCTTCACTTTCATGGCCTCCAGGGCCTTTCCCCGGTGGCTGATGCGGTTCTTTTCTTCAATGGTGATCTCCGCCGACGTCTTGCCGAACTCCGGCAGATATAAAATGGGATCGTAGCCGAAGCCCTCATGGCCCGCCGGCTTCTCGGCGATCCTCCCCTCCATGGTCTCCTCCGTGTGGACCACCTGTCCGTCGGGGAGAACCGCCGCGATGTTGCAGACAAAGCGGGCGCTCCGGTCCGCTCCCTCCACCCCCGCCAGGCGGTCGATGAGGGCCTGGTTCTTGATCTCGTAGGAGGTATCCTCCCCCATATAGCGGGCGGAGTAGACTCCCGGCTCCCCGTTCAGCCAGTCGATGACCAGGCCGGAGTCGTCCGCCAGCACGATGCCGCCGGTCTGCTCCCAGACCGCCCTGGCCTTGATCTCCGCATTCTCGCCGAAGGTCTTTCCGTCCTCCACGATGTCCGGGTCCGCCCCGGCCTCCTTCATGGAGAGGATCTCCATTCCCAGATCCGCCAGAATCAGGCGGACCTCCCGCATTTTTCCTTCATTGCCCGTGGCAAATACAATCCTGTGTTCCATATTTCCTCCCGTTTGCTCCATGTCTCTACTGCTCTGTGGTGTAGGCCTTCAGGCAGACGTCGCAGTTTTCCTCCTCCGCCCGGTCCCAGCGCTTTCCGTTGTGGCTCAGATAGCCCTCCCCGCTGATCACCACCCGGCGTTTTCCGTCCCCGGCGTCATACTGGATGGCCACAGGATGCACCTTGCCCGGACTCTTGATCTTCACCACCAGGGCGAATCTCTGGCCCTTCTGCAGGCGCACCGGCCTCTTTAGGGGGATGGTATAGTACCCAGCCTCCTCCAGATGCCCCTCCGCCATCAGGCGGCGGTTCTCCAGGCTCTCCGGCCCATCCGCATCCTCCACCACGTACACCTCATAGTCCGTGTCCGGCCCGGTGGCGTAGAATCCCGCCGCCTCCAGGTTCTCATCTCCCCTGGCGGTGTACAGATTGGCAAACCAGGCCGTATCCTCCTCATAGCCCATCTGTCCCACCCAGCCGCACAGATCCGTCTGATAGATCTGGTCGTAGTTGCCGCTGTCCTCCACGCCTGTGTAGGAGATGGCCACCTCCCCGATCCTGGCGTCGTAGTAGGATATGTAGAAAAATCCATCGTCCCCAAAGGCCTCCCCCCAGCTGTTGATGCAGAGGAAGGCGCCGTCCCCTTCCGGCGGTATGGTGAAATTCTCCCTGGGATAGCTGTCGTCCCAGCCCACGATCACCACGTCGTGGTTCGGCTCCAGCTCCCCATTGTACCGGTAAGCCGCCGTGTCGGGATTGTAGTAGGGGGAGGTGCTGTAGGCCCCCTGGAGATCCGTGTAAATACTGCTCTGAACGCCCCCAGTCTCGTAAACCGACCGTTTGATCTTCTCGTAATCCCGGTCCGTGGAGAGCTGGATCTCCTGCACATGCACGGCCGCCTCCAGGCCCCCGGTGCGCACGCCGTCGCCGTAGGGATCCGCCGACTCCGGCACCGGCCCCTGCCAGGACAGCAGGTAGGCCATGGACATGATGTAGTCGCCTCCATCCCTCTGCCCCCGGGGAAAACGGTCCCAGAGGGACATATGGTCCTCGGAGAAATCCATCCGCTCCTCCGCCGGGAGGGAGGTCTCCAGGGCCGTGAGGGAGGCGAAGGCCCAGCAGGTCCCCAGAACCCCCTGGTTCTTCACCTGGGGCGCCCGGTTTTCTTCCCGGTAGTCGTATCTCTCCGGGAGCGGCCGCTCTCTTCCCATCGCCGCCGCGGCTCCGCCCATACCCAGGACCGCCATGGCCACAAAACCCAGAATCCAAACTCGAATCTTCAAGAATTATTCTCCCTGCCTTCTCCGGGGCGGTTTGGGCCCCAGGAACTGATAAAAATAAGTTTTCATCATGCCGTTGTAGATCTTACGGTTCTTATCCGCCTTCCGCCCCATGTACTTCTCCGCGTCCTCGTAGGCGGTGATCACGTAGGCGGACCAGGAATCCAGGGCGGCAAACTGCTCCCCGAACTGCCGGTAGAGCTCCGGCAGATTCTTCTTCTCCTCAATCCTCTCCCCGTAGGGCGGGTTAGTGATGATGAAACCGTACTTCTTTGGATGGCTCAGCTCCCTCACGGGCCGCTGCTGGAAATGGATCATGTGATCCACCCCCGCCGACTGGGCGTTCTGCCGGGCCGCCCGGACCACCTCGCCGTCGATGTCGTAGCCCTGGATGTCCACCTCCACCTGGTCGTCCACCAGGTCCGCCGCCTCATCCCCCGCCTCGTACCAGCACTTCCTGGGGATCAGGTTCTTCCAGTCCTCCGCCAGGAACGTCCGGTTCATACCGGGGGCCATGTTGGCCGCCATCATGGCCGCCTCGATGGGGAAGGTGCCGCTGCCGCAGAAGGGATCCACCAGGATCCGGTCCCTGTGCCAGGGCGTCAGAAGGATCAGGGCCGCCGCCAGGGTCTCTGTGATGGGCGCCTTGCTGGTCATGGTCCTGTAGCCCCGCTTGTGCAGGGAGACGCCGGTGGTATCCAGGCCGATCGTCACCACATCCTTGTAGATAAACACCCGCAGGGGGTAACTGCTGCCCGTCTCCGGGAACCAGGAGACTCCGTACTTCTCCTTCAGCCGCTCCACCATGGCCTTCTTCATGATGGACTGGATGTCCGAGGGGCTGAACAGTTTGCTCTTGATGGACGTGGCCTTGGCCACCCAGAATTTTCCGTCCTCCGGGATCAGGTCCTCCCAGGAAATCGCCTTCGTGCCCTGGAACAACTCCTCGAAGGTGGTGGCCCGAAAGCTCCCCGCCTTCACCATCACCCGCTCTGCAGTCCTGAGAAATACGTTGGCGCGGCAGATGGCCGCCTCGTCTCCCCAGAAGGTCACTTTTCCGTCCTCCACCTGGGAAATCTCGTATCCCAGGTCCGTTACCTCTTTCTTTAACACCGCCTCCAGGCCGAAATGGCAGGGGGCGATCAGTTCAAATCTCTTCTCCACGTATGATCCTCAATTCTATTTCATTCTGCGCCGAACATTCTCACAGGACGGCGGATCTCACCGTCTCCCCCTCGAAGGTGAGGATGGAGAACTCCCTGCCGTCCAGAATGGCGTAGGTGGGCGGGTTTCCCCCCTTGGGGATGGAGGTGGAGCCCGGATTCAGCACGGTGATCTCCACCGTCCGCTCTCCGTCCGACGCCTGCGCCCGCTCCGCCTTCAGCAGGTGGGTGTGGCCGTGGACCAGCACGTCGCCGTCCATCATGGGCGGAATGTGGTCCTGGTGATAGACATGGCCGTGGGTTGCGTAAAAGGTGATGCCGTTTAAAACCAGCAGGGCGTAGTCCGCCAGAATGGGGAACTGAAGCACCATCTGGTCCACCTCCGTGTCGCAGTTGCCCCGGATGGCGTAGATCCGGTCCCTCTTCTCGTTGAGCATGGCGATCACCTCCTTGGGAGCGTACTCCCTGGGGAGATCATTTCTGGGGCCGTGGTAGAGGATATCTCCCAGCAGGATCAGCCGCTCAGCCCCCGATTTTTCAAATGCATCCAGCATCTTTCTGCAGTAGTATGCGGACCCGTGAATGTCCGACGCAAACATATATTTCATAAGCATTCTCCTGACTTCGTAGATTCGCTACCATTGTACGTCCTGCCGCCGGCTTCTGTCAACATTTCCCTGCGCTCCCGGGCCCTCTTCCAGAAATTTTCCCCGGTAGCAGGCGAGACCTCCGGCCAGGTCGGCCACCCAAAACCCCAGGGGAGCCAGGCGGCTGCAGGCCAGCAGGCTGTTTGAACCCCTGCCGCAGTAAAACACCACCAGCCGGTCCCGCGGAAGCCCGCGGTACTCCGCCCGCAGGCGGGAACAGGGGATATTCACCGCCCCCCGCAGGCGGCCGGCGGCGTACTCGCGCTCGGACCGCAGATCCACCAGCAGAAAATCACCGCCCCGCTCCAGCATGTCATCCAGCATCTGTCCATCTATCATGGGAAAGGGAACTCTCACCGCACATCACTCCTCGGCAGTCTGTCCTCTTACCAGTAGAATATGACAAAAGCCGCTTCGCGGTCACGAAGCGGCTCTCTCTCCTGCGCCCTTTAGCGGCTGCCGTAATTCTGGCTGTCGTTCTGGCTCTTATTCTTGTCAGAGCCGTTCTGGGCTTTGTTCCGGTCGTTGTTCTGATTCTTGTTCCGGTCGCAGTTCTGAGAATTTCTGGGGGTGCTGTCATCCATATCTCTGTAATTTCTGTTGGCCATAATTATTACCTCCTGACTGAAATTGGTTACGAGGTTAGTATGGCACACTTTTCAGAAAATATACCATCAGTCTCCCAGAACGTTCACGATCTTCACCGGAGCCCGGTAATTCCACGGGGATGTCTTGATCCCCGTCTCGTAGGTGGAGGCGTGCACGATCTGCCCGTCCCCTATGTAGAGGCCCACATGGTTGATGCTCCGGCCGCTGCCGTAGAAGATCAGGTCGCCGGGGCGCATCTCCTCCGCGCTGACCACCCGTCCCTGGTTGGACTGGGCCGTGGAGCTTCTGGCGATGGAGACGCCGGCTCCGTGCTGCATCACATAGCGGGTAAAGCCGGAACAGTCCACTCCGGTGTGGGGATCATTGCCGCCGTAGCGGTAGGGGCCGCCCACAAACTGCAGAGCGTAATTCACCAGGTTCTGGCGCCTGTCCGCCTGAGCCTGCTCGGCTGCCGCCTGGGCCAGGACCTCCTCCTTCACCGCCTGGGCTGCCTCCTCATTCTCGCTGATCTTGATATCCTCCGTCACCGGCAGATAGCCCAGCTCGCTTCCCACAGCCACCTGGATCCACCCGTTCTCCGCCTCATCCACCACGTGGAAGGACGCGCCCTGGATGGCCTCCGTCAGCACCTCGTCCCCGCCGGCGGACGTCTTCACAAACACGCTGTCGCTGATCACCGTCATCATGCTGGTCTGCTCCATGCCGGGGCCATTAAGCACCTGGGGGGCCGCCATGGCGTCCATGGTATCCATGGGGTTGGCCGCAGCGATGACTCCGCACAAGCCGATGAAACCGAGTATCCGATGTGGTCTAAAATTCATGATCTCTCTCCAATCCAGATCAGCCCCGACGTGCCGGGAAACAAATCTATTATAATTGTTACATAATTGTTAAATTTTGTTACGGTTGTATTATACTTCTTCTCCCCTTCCCCGTCAACCTTTTTATAAATTCTTAATATTTTCCGCCGCCCCCATTTGGCCGGAAATCTGGCCCTTGAATTGCACAAAGAATTTGACAATATTCTGTCATTGATGTTAAAATCGAACTATAAAAATGAACAGTCTTTTATTGACTGACAGAAAGGTGGATGATGTATGGATTATTATAACCTTGCAATCAAACGAGAATCGACCCGGAGCTTCAAGAAACGCCCGATCTCCAACCGCCAGCTGACGGAGCTGCAGAACTATCTCCCCAGCTGCCGCAAACTCTTCCCGGAGATCCATACGGACATCACCATTCTGGGCGCCGATGCCGCCGCCCTCTTAAACGGCGTGGTCGGCTATTTCGGACTGATGATCGAAGCCCCCCACTACCTGTTGGTCTCCTCCGCGCCCCACGACTACGCCATGGAGAACGCCGGGTTCATGGGGGAGGATCTGGTGCTGAAGCTGACGGAGCTGGAGGTGGAATCCTGCTGGATCACCATCCAGAACCCCTTGGAAGTGAAAAATCGCCTGAACCTGGCGGAGGACCTGGTTCCCATGGCCCTGGTTGCCTTCGGCAACGCCACCGTCATGCTGCCCTCCTCCCGCCTGGACATCAAGAGCGTCTCCGATGTCTCCATCAAGGAGAGAACCGGCTTCATCGCCCCCAAGCTGGCGGTGAGCTACGCCGTCCGCTCCGGGGACTGGACCGACAGCGAGGAGCTGGAAGCCCTGCCGCTGCGCAGCGGCCTCTACAGCGCCCTGATCGCCGCCTGCTGCGCCCCCTCCTACCTAAACCTGCAGCCCTATCGGTTTATCCTGGACAGTGAAACTCTGTCCCTGGTATGCCTGCCGGACGACCAGACCGCCCCCGACGACGCCCGCTTAAACGCCGGCATCGTCATGCTCCACTACGCGGGCGTCATGGAGAAGTATTACGCCTCCCCCAACGGCTGGGTGATGGGCGCTCCCGCCGGAAAAGATTACAAGCTGCCGGATGGGGCCTGGATCGCAGGACATTATCAGATCAAGATGCATTGAGAAAAAACACATTGAGAGAGTGAGAGTGCCGGGGAAGATCTCCCCGGCACTCGATCTGTCACAGCCGCTCTGCGGCCGCCTCCACATGGACCATTTTCCCAGAAAAGGCAATCCCATATTTTAAAATCATCTCGACACTGCCCTCAGCTCTCAATTCCGCATCATATCCCCGCTCATCCATCTGCTCCAGGGCGGCGGCAGCCAGCTTGCAGATTGCCAGCCCAAACGGACACCTGTGCCATATTCGGCGGACAGCACGAGACATAATTAGCGGACAGACGGGGACACATTAACCGGACAATATATCTTCAGATATAATAAGCTTATCTCCTAAACACGGAGAAATATTATATCTGGAGGTCCTACTATGGATTACAAAAAAGTACTACGGCTTCACTTTGTGAACCATCTTAGCTGCCGTGAGATTGCCGAAAGCTGCGGCGACTGCAGCAAAACAACTGTCAACGAGTTTCTGAAGCGTTTCAGAGAGAATCCGGAGCTTTCATACCCTTTA
>DXEU01000155.1 GCA_019114845.1 Candidatus Lachnoclostridium stercoripullorum
TATACTCCGATCCGGACATTTGTCAAGTAAAAATAAATTTTTTTTTGGGCCTTTACAAATCGAGAAAATTGGAATATGATATGGCTTTAAAAGAAATTTTGAAGACAAGGGCGTCTTAAAACCGGACGGCCGGCACAACCGGCGGTTCCAGGGATTAAGACCCCTTTTTCTATTTTGTATGAGAGGAGAGCGGAAAGAATGTCGGTAAAATACGTATTTGTCACAGGCGGAGTGGTATCGGGACTGGGAAAGGGAATCACGGCGGCGTCCCTGGGGAGACTTTTGAAGGCCAGGGGCTACCGGGTGACCATGCAGAAGCTGGATCCCTACATCAATGTGGATCCGGGAACCATGAACCCCATCCAGCACGGGGAGGTGTTTGTCACCGACGATGGGACGGAGACGGACCTGGATCTGGGCCACTACGAGCGGTTCATCGACGAGAACCTGGGAGTCAACTCCAACGTGACCACGGGAAAGATCTACTGGTCTGTGCTCCACAAGGAGCGGAGGGGAGACTACGGCGGCCATACAGTGCAGGTGATCCCCCACATCACCAATGAGATCAAGAGCCGGTTTTACCGAGACCAGGGGGAGGGGGACTGCATCGCCATCATCGAGGTGGGGGGAACGGTGGGAGATATCGAGAGCCAGCCGTTTCTGGAGGCCATCCGCCAGTTCCAGATGGAGCAGGGGCGGGAGAATGCCATCCTGATCCACGTCACCCTCATCCCCTTCCTCCGCGCCTCCGGCGAGCTGAAGACCAAGCCCACCCAGGCCAGCGTCAAGCAGCTCCAGGGCATGGGCATCCAGCCGGACATTCTGGTGTGCCGGTCGGAGGTGCCCCTGGGGGAGGATGTGAAGGAGAAGATTGCCCTGTTCTGCAACGTGCCGGTGAGCCATGTGCTGCAGAATCTGGACGTGGAATACCTCTATGAGGCGCCCCTGGCCATGGAGCGGGAGCACCTGGCGGAGGTGGTGTGCCGCAGCCTTCACCTCCCCTGCGGGACGCCGGACTTGGAGGACTGGAAAAATATGGTGTGGAACCTGCGCCACCCGGAAGGCTCCGTGACCATCGCCCTGGTGGGAAAGTACGTGCAGCTCCACGACGCCTACTTGAGCGTGGCGGAGGCCTTAAAGCACGGGGGGATCGTGAACCGGTGCAGCGTGAACATCCGCTGGGTGGATTCCGAGCAGGTGACGGAGGAGACGGCGGAAGCCCTTCTAGGGGGCGCCGACGGCATTCTGGTGCCGGGGGGATTTGGCACCAGGGGCATCGACGGAAAGATCCAGGCCATTCGGTACGCCAGAACCAGGGGAGTCCCCTTCCTCGGCATCTGCCTGGGGATGCAGCTGGCGGTGATCGAGTTTGCCCGGGATGTGATCGGCTATGAGGACGCGGACAGCACGGAGCTGAATCCGGACACCGCCCACCCGGTGATCGCCCTTCTGCCGGAGCAGAGCGGGGTGACGGATCTGGGGGGCACGCTGCGGCTGGGCGCCTACCCCTGCGTGCTGGAGGAGGGATCCCTGGCGGAGGCCCTCTACGGTGCCCGGGAGATCGCGGAGCGCCACCGCCACCGCTACGAGTTCAACAATGAGTACCGGGAGGTTCTCCGCTCCTGCGGGATGCGCCTCTCCGGCCTGTCCCCGGACGGCCGCATTGTGGAGATGGTGGAGCTGCCGGAACACCCATTTTTCATCGCCACCCAGGGGCACCCGGAATTTAAGTCCCGCCCCAACCACGCCCATCCCCTGTTCACCGGGCTAGTGAGGGCGGCAGCGGAGAGAAAGCGCTGCCAGAGGGGGAGATAGGCGGCAGGCAGTCGGAACAGATCAACGATAGAGCAGAGAGAGGAGCGGCTTATGAGACAGAACCCGGACCAGCAGGGCCTTTATCGGTCCCAGTTTGAACATGACAACTGCGGCATCGGCGCCGTGGTGGACATGAAAGGAAGAAAGAGCCGGAACACGGTGGAGCAGGCGCTGCGGATTGTGGAGAACCTGGAACACCGAGCCGGAAAGGACGCCGAGGGAAAGACGGGAGACGGAGTGGGGATTCTCCTTCAGATTTCCCACCGGTTTTTCACGGAAGAATGTGAAAAGATCGGCATTTCCTTGGGCGGGGAGAGAGATTACGGCGTCGGGATGTTTTTCTTCCCCAAGAATGAGCTGAAGAGGAATCAGGCCAAAAAGATGTTTGAGGTGATCGTGGAGAAGGAGGGCATGGAGTTTCTGGGCTGGCGGCAGGTGCCGGTAAACCCGGACGTCCTGGGGCAAAAGGCCAGGGAGTGCATGCCCTGCATCCTGCAGGGATTTGTGGGGAGGCCGCAGGGGACGGCAAGGGGCCTGGAATTTGACCGGAAGCTCTACGTCACCCGCCGGGTGTTCGAGCAGAGCAACGACGGCACCTATGTGGCCTCTTTATCCAGCCGCACCATCGTGTACAAGGGCATGTTTCTGGTGGGTCAGCTCCGCACCTTTTATCCGGATTTGCAGTCAGAGCTCTACGAGTCCGCCATCGCCATGGTCCACTCCCGGTTCAGTACCAACACGGAACCCAGCTGGGAGCGGGCCCACCCCAACCGCCTCATCGTCCACAACGGGGAGATCAACACCATCCGGGGAAATGCGGACAAGATGCTGGCCAGGGAGGAGACCATGGAGTCCCCCTGCCTGGACGAGGAGCTCCACAAGATCTTTCCGGTGATCAATGCCAAGGGATCGGATTCTGCCATGCTGGACAACGCATTGGAATTTCTCATGATGAACGGCATGGACCTGCCGCTGGCGGTGATGATCGCCATCCCGGAACCCTGGGAGAACCATCGGGCTATGGATCAGAGGCGGAGGGAATTTTATCAATATTACGCCACCATGATGGAGCCGTGGGACGGCCCCGCCTCCATCGTGTTCTCCGACGGGGATGTGATGGGGGCTGTTCTGGACCGCAACGGCCTGCGCCCTTCCAGGTACTATGTGTTAAAGAACGGGACGGTGATCCTGGCCTCAGAGGTGGGAGTGCTCCCGGTGCCGGAGGAGGAGATTGTGCTGAAGGAGCGGCTTCACCCGGGGAAAATGCTGCTGGTGGACACCCGGGCGGGCAAGATCATCCAGGACGAGGAGATCAAAAGCCATTACGCCGGGCGGAAGCCCTACGGGGAGTGGCTGGACGGCGGCTTGGTGCGCCTGGAGGATCTGAAGATTCCCAACAGGAGCGTGCCGGTGCACACGCCGGAGCAGAGGGCCAGGCTGCAGAAGGCCTTCGGCTATACTTACGAGGAGTACCGCACCTCCATCCGGGAGATGGCCTTAAACGGAGCTGAGGGGACGCGGGCCATGGGGGCGGATACCCCGCTGGCCGCCCTATCCCAGCAGCCCCAGCCCTTGTTCCACTATTTCAAGCAGATGTTTGCCCAGGTGACGAACCCGCCCATCGACGCCATCCGGGAGGAGATCGTCACCAGCACGGCCGTATATGTGGGGCGGGATGGAAACCTGCTGGAGGATTTGGCGGAGAACTGCCAGGTGCTGAAGGTCAGCCAGCCGATTTTGAGCAACACGGACATGCTGAAGCTGAAGGAACTGAAGAGCGGCCGCCTGAAGACGGCGGTTCTCCCCATCACCTACTACAAGAGCGCCCGGCTGGAGCGGGCCATCGAGCAGCTGTTTGTGGAGGTGGACAAAGCCTATCGGGACGGTGCGGCCATCCTGATTCTGTCGGATCGGGGCGTGGATGAAAACCATGTGGCCATCCCCTCCCTGCTGGCGGTTTCCGCTGTCCATCAGCACCTGGTGCAGACCAGGAGGAGGACGGCCATGTCGGTGGTCCTGGAGTCGGGAGAGCCCAGGGACGTTCACCATTTTGCAGCTCTGCTGGGGTACGGCGCCAGCGCCGTCAACCCCTATCTGGCGCTGGAGACAGTGGGGCAGCTCATCGAGGAGCATATGCTGGACAAGGATTACTCCGCGGCGGAGGCGGATTACCGGGGTGCGGTGCTCCACGGGATTGTGAAGGTCGCCTCCAAGATGGGGATCTCCACCATCCAGTCCTATCAGGGAGCAAAAATCTTTGAGGCGGTGGGTATTTCCCAGGAGGTGATCAACCGGTATTTTACCGGCACTGTGAGCCGGGTGGGGGGCATCACCCTGGAGGATATTGCCAGGGAGGCGGATGTGCTCCATTCCAGGGCCTTCGATCCCCTGGGGCTGTGGACGGACCTGACTTTCGACAGCGTGGGAGATCACAAGATGAGGAGCCAGGGGGAGGTGCATCGGTACAATCCGGAGACCATCCACCTTCTGCAGCAGTCAGTGCGAACGGGGGACTACGAGCTGTTTAAAAGATATACAAAGGCGGCGGACCGGGAATGCTACGGCAGTCTCCGCAGCTTGATGGAGTTTGTGCCGGCGGACCGCCCTCTGCCTTTGGAGGAAGTGGAGTCGGCGGAGGAGATCGTCAAGCGGTTTAAGACGGGGGCTATGTCCTACGGATCCATCTCCCAGGAGGCCCACGAAGCCTTGGCCATCGCCATGAACCGCTTGGGCGGAAAGTCCAACACAGGCGAGGGCGGGGAGAGCGAGGAGCGCCTGGACTCCGCCGGAACGGACGACGACCGGTGCTCGGCCATCAAGCAGGTGGCTTCCGGGCGGTTCGGCGTCACCAGCCGCTATCTGGTGAGCGCAAAGGAGATTCAGATCAAAATGGCCCAGGGGGCCAAGCCTGGGGAGGGCGGGCATCTGCCGGCGGGCAAGGTCTACCCCTGGGTGGCTAAGACCCGTCACTCCACGCCGGGGGTGACTCTGATCTCCCCGCCGCCCCACCACGACATCTACTCCATCGAGGATCTGGCCCAGCTGATTTTTGACCTGAAAAACGCCAATCGGGACGCCAGAATCTCCGTGAAACTGGTGAGCGAGGCGGGAGTAGGGACGGTTGCCGCGGGTGTGGCGAAGGCGGGAGCTCAGGTGGTCCTCATATCTGGAAGCGACGGGGGAACGGGGGCAGCCCCGGGCAGTTCCATCCACAGCGCCGGCCTTCCCTGGGAGCTGGGGGTGGCGGAGACGCACCAGACCTTGGTGAAGAACGGCCTGAGGGAGCGGGTGGCCATCGAGGCGGACGGCAAGCTGATGACAGGCCGGGATGTGGCGATAGCTGCCATGCTGGGAGCCGAGGAATTCGGCTTTGCCACCGCCCCCCTGGTGGCTCTGGGCTGTGTGATGATGCGGGTCTGCAACCTGGACACCTGCCCTATGGGGATCGCCACCCAAAATCCGGAGCTTCGGAAACGCTTTTCCGGAAAACCGGAATACGTGGAAAATTTCATGCGCTTTATAGCCGCTGAGCTGAGAGAATACATGGCCATGCTGGGCGTCCGCTCGGTGGAGGAGCTGGTGGGACGGACCGATCTGCTGACGGCGAAGCCGGCGAATGCCTGCAGCCGCCGGGGAAAGGTGGATTTAAGTCAGATTCTGGCAGGGTGCTGCAGCGGTCAGGGGGCCGTGTTCTGCGGGGAGAAGGCCTATGATTTTCATCTGGAGAGAAGCCTGGATATGCGGGTGCTGCTGAAGGCATTTCAGGGGACGCTGGAGACGGGTAAGCCCTGCGCTGTGTCCGTGGAGGTGTCCAACACGGACCGCACCTTCGGAACCATCCTGGGTTCGGAGATCACGAGACGCTTCAAGGATGGACTGCCGGACAACACCTGCGTGGTGAACTGCCGGGGAGCTGGAGGCCAGAGTTTTGGGGCATTCATACCGAAGGGACTGACCCTGAATTTGAAGGGGGACAGCAACGACTATTTTGGCAAGGGGCTGTCCGGCGGCATTCTGGCGGTATCGCCGCCGGAGCGCGCAGGGTACCGGTTTGACGAGAACATCATCATCGGAAATGTGGCGCTCTACGGCGCCACCGGCGGAGCTGCCTACATCAACGGCGTGGCCGGGGAACGGTTCTGCGTGAGAAATTCCGGAGCCAACGCCGTGGTGGAAGGCGTGGGCGATCACGGCTGCGAGTATATGACGGGAGGCCGCGTGGTGATCCTGGGGAAAACCGGGGAAAATTTTGCCGCCGGCATGAGCGGGGGAATCGCCTACGTGCTGGATGAGAACAGCGAGCTGTACCGCCATCTGAACAAGGAGATGGTGGTGATGGAGATGGTGGAGAACCGCTATGATGTCCAGGAATTAAAGGGCCTGATTGAGGAGCACACCCGGTATACGGGATCCCCCAGAGGGAGGGAGATCCTGGAGCATTTTAACGACTATCTGCCGAAATTTAAAAAGATTATTCCCAATGATTATCGGAAAGTGATGCTTTTGTGCGCCAGGCTGGAAGAGCAGGGGCTGACGGGGGAGCAGGCGCAGATCGAGGCCTTTTACGAGAGCACAGGAAACAGAAGGGAGGCATAGCCATGGGCAAACCGACAGGATTTTTAGAGTACAGCAGGGAGAATGGGAGCGTGCGGCCGCCCAGGGAGCGGGTGAAGGATTTTCAGGAATTTCACTGCCTGCTTTCCGGGGAGGAGCAGGAACTCCAGGGGGCCAGATGCATGGCCTGCGGCGTTCCCTTCTGCCAGGCAGCGGCGGAGTTAAACGGGATGGTGTCCGGTTGTCCCCTGAAGAATCTGGTGCCGGAATTCAACGATCTGATGTGCACGGGAAACTGGGAGCAGGCTTACCGGAGACTGGCCAAGACCAATTGTTTTCCAGAATTTACGGGCAGGGTGTGCCCGGCCCTCTGCGAGGCGGCCTGCACCTGCGGCCTCCACGGGGCGCCGGTGTCCACCAAGGAAAATGAGCTGCAAATCATAGAGAGGGCTTTCGCCGCCGGCTGGGTGAAACCGGAGCCGCCCAGAGTCCGCACGGGAAAGACAGCGGCGGTGGTGGGGAGCGGCCCGGCGGGGCTGGCAGCAGCTTTTCTGCTGAACCGGAGAGGCCATCAGGTGACGGTGTTTGAAAAAAGCGACCGGCCCGGAGGACTGCTCATGTACGGTATCCCCAATATGAAGCTGGACAAGGCCGTGGTGGAGAGGAGAATCCGCCTGTTGGAGGCGGAAGGAATACGGTTTGTCACGGGGACGGACGTGGGCAGGGATGTGGCAGGGGAGCGCCTGCTGGAGGAGTTTGACCGGGTGCTCCTGGCTTGCGGAGCCGGAATGGCCAGAGACATCCAGGTTCCAGGCAGGGAGAGCGGAGGCATTTATCTTGCCGTGGATTTTCTGACGGCGGTGACGAAAAGTCTGCTGAATTCCGGTCTGAAGGACAGAAAATACCCAAAGACAGCGGGGAAGCGGGTGGTGGTCATCGGAGGAGGCGACACGGGAAATGACTGTGTGGCCACCGCGGTTCGCCTGGGAGCCAAGTCGGTAGTCCAGCTGGAGATGATGCCGGAGCCGCCTGCAGACCGCGGGGAGGACAACCCGTGGCCGGAGTGGCCCAGGGTGAAGAAGACGGACTATGGCCAGGAGGAGGCCGCCTGGGCCTACGGAGCCGATCCCAGAAGGTACTGTACGACTGTGACGGAATTCCTGGCAAATAAACATGGAAATGTATGCCGAGTGCGGACGGTAGAGCTGGAGCCGGAGCAGCTCCCGGATGGCAGTGCCGGGGCGCGCCCCAGGATGGTGCCCAAAGCGGGGGCAGAGAAGGAGCTGCCGGCGGATCTGGTGCTCATTGCCGCTGGATTTGCCGGAGCGGAGAGCTACTGTGCGGAGAGCTTCGGCGTAGCCTTGGATAAAAGAGGCCGCACCGCCCCGTCGGACGGCAGCCATAAAACGGCCAATCCGGCTGTCTTCACCGCCGGGGATATGCGCCGTGGCCAGTCCCTGGTGGTGTGGGCCGTGCGGGAAGGCTTGGAGGCAGCCAGAGAGGTGGATGAATCCCTGATGGGATATACCAACCTGGAACCGGGAAGGAGGAATGAAGGGTGAAGCAGGAGACCATCAATGCGCTGGTCAGGCAGATGGAGGAGAATGGGGTGGAGACGGTTCGCCTCCAGTTTACAGATATTACGGGGACTTTAAAGAGCATCGCGGTGACGCCGGCCAAGTTTGCCAGGCTGAGGGAAGAGTCGTTCTTTGTGGATGGCAGTTTCTTAGCTGGTCGGGACGGGGAAGATGGAGTGGAGCTGATGCTGAAACCGGATCCCTCCACCTTCACCGTCCTCCCCTGGAAGAGCCAGCCCGGCAACGTGGCCCGTCTGCTGTGCAGTCTCTATCAGGAGGACGGAACTCTTTTTGCGGAGGATTCCAGGGAGGTACTGCGCCAGGCGGAGCGCCGGGCGGCAGCCAATGGATATGAGCTGTCTGTGCGGCCGGAGTGTGAATTTTTTTTGTTTCACAGCGACGACGACGGCCGCCCCACGGTGGTGACCCATGAGCGGGCCGGGTATCTGGATGCCCACCCCATAGACTTGGGGGAGAATGCCAGGCGGGATATGGTGCGGACTCTGGAGGAGATGGGGGTGGAGGTTGAGGCCTCCCGCCACGAAATTTCTCCGGGTCAGCACGGCATCGACTTAAAGCCCATGGGGCTGATGGAGGCGGCGGACGGGATTGTCACCTTCCGCTCCGCCGTCCGGTCGGTGGCCAAGCGGCATGGGCTTCATGCCACGTTTATGCCAAAACCTTTGGGGGACGCAGAAGGGTCCGGGGTGCATCTGCATTTCACCCTCTGTAAAGACGGAAAAAATGTGTTTGCCGGGGAGGAAAAAGGCAGCTTTTCTGAGGAGGCGGCGTGGTTTGCCGGCGGGCTTTTGACCCATATGAAGGCCATGGCTGCCGTGTCCAATCCGCTGGTCAATTCTTACAAGCGCTTGGTATCCGGGACGAAAGCGCCCACAGAGCTGTGCTGGTCCTCCCGAAGGGAAAACAGTCTGCTCCGAATCCCACCTGTACGCGGTACACGGACACGCGTGGAATTCCGAGGGGCAGACGGCTCGGCCAACCCCTACCTGCTCCTGGCGCTCTGTCTGGAAGCGGGGCTGGACGGCATCGCGCAGAGGATAGAAATTCGCGAGGGGGAGAGCCTGGGGCGTCTGCCGGAAAATCTGGGGACAGCCATCGCCTGCTTCCGGGAAGATGCATTTGTGAAAAAGATTCTGGGAGAACCCCTCTGGAGACGCTACGGGGCCTGCAGACAGGAGGAATGGCTGGACTATGAGCGCCAGGTGACAGCCTGGGAACTGAGAGAATATTTATACAGGTACTGACGGAGAACAGGCTGGCACGCCGGGATGGGGGGAGAGGATGAAAGGCATCATCATAGTATTTTCCAGGGAGGACGATGGGAGGAAAATCGGGCGGGCGCTGGAGCGGAATGGGTTCCAGGATTCCGTCTGCTGCACCACCGGAGCGCAGGCTCTGCAGGAGGCTTCTGTGATGGACGGAGGAATCGTCATCAGCGGCGTTCGGCTGAAGGATATGCACTGCTCTCAGCTCCGGGAGTATCTCCCCAAGGGGGTGGAACTGCTGGTCGTCGGGCCGGAAGCCAAGCTTTCAGACTGCCCCTCCGATGTGATGACGGTGGCGGTTCCCCTCCGTGTCTTTGATCTGGTGAACACGGTGAGGATGATGATGGGGCGGGATGCCCAGGAGCCATCCCGCCGCGGAAAGGTGCGCAGTCCAGAGGACGAGCGGGTTATCCAAAAGGCCAAGCAGCTGCTGATGGAGAGAAACCGCCTGTCCGAGGAGGCGGCTCACCGCTATCTGCAGAAGCGCAGCATGGAGGCAGGGCGCACTATGGCGGAATCAGCCAGAATGGTGCTGGTGCTTTATGAGAACGAATAGAGGAGGAAATCCAACATGATCAATCAAAATTATGCGAAACTTCAGGGAAGCTATCTGTTTTCGGAGACTGCCAGGCGGACGGCGGCCTTCCAGCAGGCCCACCCGGATCGGAAACTGATTCGGCTGGGAATCGGGGATGTGACCCTGCCTCTGGTTCCCGCAGTGACGGAGGCCATGCACCGGGCGGTGGACGAGATGGGCCGGGCGGAGAGCTTTCACGGCTATGCCCCGGAGCAGGGGTATGAATTTCTCCGGTCGGTGATCGCAGAGCACGACTACCGGGACCGGGGATGTGAGATCAGCGCCGATGAGATTTTTGTCTCCGACGGGGCGAAGTGCGACTGCGGGAACACCCAGGAAATGTTCGCCAATGACGTACACATCGCCGTGTGCGATCCGGTGTATCCCGTGTATTTAGACACCAATGTGATGGCGGGACGGACGGGAGCGTACGACCTAGCCACTGGGAGGTACGCCGGCGTGACCTACATGCCCTGCACCCTGGAAAATGGTTTTGTACCCCAGATCCCGGAGCGGCTTCCGGAACTCATATACCTGTGTTTTCCCAACAATCCCACGGGGGCGGCCATCCGAAAGGAGGAGCTGCAGAAGTGGGTGGACGCAGCCAATGCGAGCGGGTCCGTGATTCTCTACGACGCCGCCTACGAGGCGTATATCACGGAGGAGGGGATTCCTCACAGCATCTACGAGTGCGAGGGGGCGAAAACCTGCGCCATCGAGTTCCGCAGCTTCTCCAAGAACGCCGGATTCACAGGCGTGCGCTTGGGATTTACCGTGGTGCCGGCGGAGCTGCGGAGGGATGGGGTGAGCCTCAGGGATCTGTGGTTCCGCAGACAGGGAACCAAGTACAACGGCACCCCCTACATTGTGCAGAAGGCGGGGGAGGCTGTGTACGCGTCAGACGGACAAAGACAGATAAAAGAGCAGGTGTCCTACTACATGGAGAATGCCGCCGTGATCCGGGAGGGGCTTCTCTCCTGCGGCTACCAGGCCTGCGGAGGCGTCAATTCCCCCTATGTCTGGATGAAGACTCCGTCGGGCATGACCTCCTGGGAGTTTTTCGACTATCTGCTGGATCACGCCGGCGTCATCGGCACTCCCGGCTCCGGCTTCGGCCCATCCGGGGAGGGGTATTTCCGGCTCACGGCGTTTGGAAGCCATGAGAGCACCAGGGAGGCGGTGGAGCGGATCCGCAGGATGTAAGTCGCAGAATGTAAGAATTTAGTGCTTGACATTTGAAAATAGACTCACTATAATACGGATTCATAAAGAAAATCAAAAAACAGCAAAGGCATGGAAGGAGACTCACCCCCCGGAGGCCGACAGGAAGCGGACGTCACCGACTGAGAGCGTCTGCAGGAGGAAAGAGGGAAGGGAACACTCCGGAGCCGGCCGTCTGAACAGAGAGTAGGGCGGTCCGTGCACCGCGCGTTAAGCGGGAAGGCGTTACGGGTGTTGGCCCGGCAGCAGGCAAGGTGGTCTGTAGGAGCGAGGGGATAGTCTCGCCATACGGGCCGGCGCGTGCGGCGTCCTTCATGAGAGGCCTGGACGTTTGGGGATTCTCCCAGGGGAAAAGGCAATGCGGGTGGTACCGCGGGAAGAAGTTTATCCCGTCCCGGAAGATTCATTAAATGTGAATGTTCCGGGACTTTTTTGTTTGGCGGAAACTTCGTTTCCTGTCAAACCCAAACGCTCCGAGAGGATTGCGGAGGTTCCGGAACGGAAAAGGAGGAGACAGCATATGAAGCAGATTGTGGGAATTCAGGAAAAGGATACGCGCACCGTTGACGAGCTGGCCGCGCTGGAGCGGGAGGGGATGGAGGTGAAGGCGGAGGGAGCCGTCCACAGGGTGAGAAATATGGGGGAGATTGTCTTTGTGGTGCTCCGCCAGGCGGAAGGGCTGCTGCAGACGGTGTTCGACCGAGAGGGCTTTGAGCAGGCGGGAGATATCCGGGAGGGCTGCACGGTCCGCGTGGAAGGCGTGCTCCGCCGGGAGGAGCGGGCGCCCCGCGGTGTGGAGATTGCCGCGGAGAGTGCGGAAATTCTCTCAGTTCCCGCCGGCCCGCTGCCCCTCCCCGTGGACAAGCGGAAGCTGGGGGCCTCCCTGGAGGCCAGGCTGGACCACCGGGCAATTTCTCTGAGAAATGTGCGGGAGCGGGCCAGGTTTCGAGTCCAGGAGGGAATCGTCCGGGGATTTCGGGATTTCCTCTACAGTCAGGGCTTTACGGAGATCCACACCCCGAAGATCGGGGCGAAGGGGGCGGAAGGCGGGGCGAATATTTTCAAGCTCAGCTACTTCCACAGGCCGGCGGTGCTGGCCCAGAGCCCTCAGTTTTACAAGCAGATGATGGTGGGCGTGTTTGACCGGGTATTTGAGACTGGCCCCGTGTTCCGAGCGGAGAAGCACAACACCAGGCGGCACTTAAACGAGTACACCAGCTTGGACTTCGAGATGGGCTACATCCGGGGCATGGAGGATGTGATGGGCATGGAGACGGAGATGCTCCGGTATGTGATGGAGATTCTGAAGCGGGAGTACGCCAGGGAGCTGGAGCTTCTCGATGTCACCGTCCCGGAGATTCCCTTCATCCCAGCTCTGCGGTTCGATGAGGCAAAATGCCTGGTTTCCGAGACCTACGG
Source organism: Candidatus Lachnoclostridium stercoripullorum (assembly GCA_019114845.1). Lineage (GTDB taxonomy): Bacteria > Bacillota > Clostridia > Lachnospirales > Lachnospiraceae > Lachnoclostridium_A > Lachnoclostridium_A stercoripullorum. The sequence goes on from DXEU01000155.1 coordinate 12,450, forward strand.
GCGGAGGGCGAGGGCGCCCTTTGACCTGGAGCCGGAGGAGGAGAGCCTGATTGGAACCTATGCGAAGGAAACATTTGGCAGCGACTTCGTGTTCATCACCCACTATCCGTCGAAAAAACGCCCGTTTTACGCCATGGACGACCCGCAGGACGTTCGCTTTACTCTGAGTTTTGACCTGCTCTATAAGGGGATGGAAATTACCACCGGAGGTCAGAGAATCCACGATTACAGGATGCTCACGGATAAGATGGCGGCCAGGGGCATGACGGATGAGGGCATGGAGGAATACCTGGAGGCGTTCCGGTGTGGCATGCCGCCCCACGGCGGCCTGGGGATCGGCCTGGAGCGGCTGACGGTGCAGCTGCTGGGGGAGGACAACGTGCGGGAGGGATGCCTGTTCCCGAGAGACATGGGAAGGCTGACACCGTGAGAAGGAGGCGGAGAGAATGAGCGGAACAATCGATGAGAAGACGATGGAGAATGTGCTGATTTTGGCAAAATTGGAGCTGTCGGGGCAGGAGAGAGCGCAGGCTGCGGCGGAGATGGAGAAGATGCTGGGCTATGTGGAGAAGATGAACGAGCTGGACACCTCCGGCGTGGAGCCCATGGTTCAGCCCTGGGAGATCGAAAACGTGTTCCGGGAGGACGAGGTCACCAACGGGGACATGAGGGAGGAACTTTTAGCCGGGGCGCCTGCCAGGGAGGATGGTCAGTACGTGGTCCCGAGGACGGTGGAGTAGGAGGATGACGATGAAAATATGGGAGATGACAGCCGTTTCCATCGGGGAGCGGATCAGACAGGGAGAATTCACCAGCGAGGAGGCAGTCCGGTCATTCCTGGACCGGACGGAAGGGGAGGAGGAGCGAATTCATGCCTTCGTCCACCTGGACGGGGAGGCCGCCATCCGGCGGGCCAGGGAGGCGGACCGGGGAATCCGCGAGGGGAGATATGCCGGGCCCCTGGCGGGGGTTCCGGTGGCGCTGAAGGACAATATCTGCACCAGGGGAATTCCCACCACCTGCTGCTCAAAGATTCTTGCAGATTTTGTGCCGCCCTACTCCGCCACCGTCGCCGAGCTTCTGGAGAGGGCGGGGGCAGTGATCCTGGGAAAGACCAATATGGATGAATTCGCCATGGGGAGCACCACGGAGACCTCCTGCTTTGGCCCCACCAAGAACCCCTGGGATGTGAGCCGTGCCCCGGGTGGTTCCTCCGGCGGGTCCTGTGCCGCCGTGGCGGCGGGGGAGGCTCCGGCGGCCCTGGGATCAGACACCGGGGGATCCATCCGCCAGCCGGCTTCCTGGTGCGGGGTCACGGGAATCAAACCCACCTATGGGAGGGTCTCCCGGTACGGGCTGATCGCCTACGGCTCCTCTCTGGACCAGATCGGCCCCATCGGGCGGGACGTCTCCGACTGCGCCGCCCTTCTCGAGATTCTGGCGGTTCACGATCCCAGGGATGCCACCAGCGCGGCGGGGAAAAATGGATTTCCAGGAGGTCCGATAGGCGGAGGAAAACCGGAGGAGGCGTTGCGGGGAGCCGCAGGATTGCGGGTGGGAATCCCCGAGGCCTACATCGGAGAGGGGACGGATCTGGCGGTGCGCAGAGGAATTTTGCAGGCGGGGGAGGCGCTTTTGCAGGCCGGCGCACTGGTGGAGACCTTCTCCCTGGGGTTAGAAGATTATGTGATTCCCGCCTACTATACCATCGCCTCCGCCGAGGCCAGCTCCAACTTGGCGCGGTTTGACGGGGTGAAGTATGGTCGGCGGGCTGAGAAAGCGCCGGAGGACGGCCTCCATGAGATGTACAAGAAGAGCCGGACAGAAGGATTTGGACCGGAGGTTCGCCGGAGAATTCTCCTGGGCACCTTTGCGCTGAGCTCCGGATACTACGATGCCTACTATCTCAAAGCGCTGAAGGTCCGGACCCTGGTGCAAAAGGCCTTCGATCGGGCGTTTGAGAAGTACGATGTGCTGCTGGCCCCCGCCGCCCCCACCACCGCATCCCGGTTGGGGGAAAGTCTATCGGATCCGCTGAAGATGTACCTGGGAGATATTGACACGGTGGCTGCCAACCTGGCGGGGATTCCCGGGCTGTCCATGCCCTGGTGCCTGGACGAGGCGGGATTGCCGGTGGGAATCCAGATCATGGGAAACCGATTTCGGGAGGATCTTGTGTTCCGGGCTGCCTTTGCCTGTGAGGCTCTGCGGGGATCGTGGGCGGAGGTTTGGAAGAGGGAAGGAGGAGAGTGCTCATGAAACAGTATGAAACCATCATTGGCCTGGAGGTCCATGTGGAGCTGGCCACCAAAACAAAGATCTTCTGCGGCTGCTCCACCCGATTTGGGGCGGCGCCCAACACCCAGACTTGTCCAGTGTGCGCCGGTTTTCCGGGCGCCCTTCCCGTGCTGAATCGAAAGGTGCTGGAATTTGCCCTGGCAGCGGGGCTGGCCCTAAACTGTCAGGTAAACCGGTACAGCCGGTTCGACCGGAAAAATTACTTTTATCCGGACAACCCCCAAAACTATCAGATTTCCCAGCTGTATCTGCCCATCTGCCATGACGGAGAGGTGGAGATTGAGACGGCGGCGGGACGGAAGGTCATCCACATCCACGAGATTCACATGGAGGAGGACGCGGGAAAGCTGATTCACGACGAGTGGGGGGACTGCTCCCTGGTGGATTTCAACCGCAGCGGCGTGCCGCTGATTGAGATCGTGTCGGAGCCGGACATGAGGAGCGCCGACGAGGTGGTGGCCTATCTGGAGGCTTTGAGGGATACCTTGCAGTATCTGAAGGTGTCCGACTGCAAGCTGCAGGAGGGATCCATGCGGGCGGACGTCAACCTGTCCGTGCGGGAGGCGGGGTCAGAGACCTTCGGCGTTCGGACGGAGATGAAGAACCTGAATTCCTTCAAGGCCATCGTCCATGCGGTGGAAGGGGAGCGGGAGCGCCAGATTGAACTGCTGGAGGAGGGAAAAAAGGTGACGCAGGAGACCAGACGTTGGGACGAAAACAAGGAATCCTCCCACCCAATGCGCTCCAAAGAGGACGCGAAGGATTACCGCTACTTTCCCGACCCGGATCTTCCGCCCGTCACAGTGAGCGAAGAGCTGCTGGCGGAGATCCGTTCCCGCCAGCCCATGCTCCGAGGCGAGTGGGAGAGATGGATGCGGGAGGTCTGGGGATTGACCGAGTATGAGGCCTCCGTTCTCACCTCCTCCGTCTATATGGCGGAGCTGTTCGGGGAGACGGCAAAACTCTCCGGAAATGGGCGCAGGACGGCCTCCTGGCTCATGGGGGAGACCATGCGGCGGATGAGGGAGGAAGAGGTGGAACCCCGGGATCTGAAGTTTTCACCGGAACACCTGGCGGCCCTGATCCGCGCGGAGGACGAGGGAAGACTCACTCCCCACTCAGCGAAAAAGGTATTTGCAGCCATGTTTCAGGAGGACGTGGACCCGGAGCAGTATATGGAGGAGCAGGGTCTGGCGGTGGTCCGCGACGAAAAAGTCCTGGAGGAGGCGGTGGATCGGGTTTTGGCCCGGTGCGCAAAGTCCGTGGAGGAGTACATGGGAGGAAAGGAGAAGGTATTTTCCTTCCTGGTCGGCCAGGTCATGAGGGAGACGAGAGGCCAGGCGGATGCGGAGAGCGTCAGGCGGACGCTCCTCGATAAACTGAAAAAATAGTTGTAAAAGCACTAAGGGAACGGCCCTGGCATAAATTAAAATAAACAGCTTTTTGGGTGGCTTCCTTTGAAAACTTTTCCAAAACCATTGACTGCCGGCGAAGAGAGAGAATACCTGGGGCGTTTGAAGGATGGCGACCAGAGAGCCAGGGACGTGCTGATCGAGAGGAACATGAGGCTGGTGGCCCATGTGGTGAAAAAATACCAGGGAACGGATTACGACACAGAGGATCTCCTGTCCGTGGGCACCATAGGCCTGATCAAGGCGGTCAATACATTTAAGACGGACCGCGGATCCCGCCTGGCCACCTACGCGGCCAAGTGCGTGGAGAACGAGATACTCATGCTCCTGCGGGCCAGCAAAAAGTTTTCCAGGGAAGTCTCCCTCTTTGAGCCGATTGGCGTGGATAAGGATGGGGAGACCGTCAGTTTGGTGGATGTGATCGAGGCGGAGGGAAAAGAAACCCTGGATTCCATCATCCTGGATCAGGATGTGGAGGAACTGTATCAGGCGTTTGAAACCTGCCTGAAAGACAACGAGAAGCAGGTTCTGAGCCTTCGATATGGTCTGTTCGGGAAGCGGGAACACACCCAGCGGGAGATTGCCGGGGTTCTGGGAATCTCCCGTTCTTATGTGAGCCGCATTGAGAAGAAGGCCATCGAAAAACTGCGCTGCCAGTTTGAGAGGGGAGAGGAGACCGGGAGCGGAGCCATCACCAGGGAATAGAGTAGATCACAGCCCCGGCGGCGCCGCTCACCGCCATGACCAGAATCGGGTTTAAACGAAACCTCCGCAGCAGAAGCAGGGACAGCAGGAAGAGTGCCACCGCGATAAGGTTTACAGGAATCTGGAAGCCGCCAAGCACGGTGGAACCGGCCAGGGCCATGGCCAGAATGGTGCCGGCAGACGCGGCGATCAGGCCGATGGACGCCGCCCGAAGTCCCCTCAGCACGGTAAA
>DXEU01000156.1 GCA_019114845.1 Candidatus Lachnoclostridium stercoripullorum
GAGTATCACCTGCGAAAAAACAAGCCCTCCTGTCCAAGACAGAAAGGCTCTACAAATTCTCTCTATGAGCTTTGTATGTTCCTCGGTAGGCGGTCATACCTTATGCCTTGCGGCGCCTACTGTCTTCGGCAGTCAATACTCATGTAGAGTAGCACAAAAGTCATAGAATGTCAATCATTTTTTTCCGCGCAGTAGCTGTTTTCTACGGTGATCATGCACAGGCTCCCGGGGATCTTCCCCTGGATCAGATCCGCCGTCTTCCGCTTCACCTGGCTCTTCATCTCCTGGGTGTAGTCCCGGGGCACCACCAGGTCAAAGATCAGGTTCACGTGCTCCTTCCCGTCCACAATCCGGAAATCGTGGAGGGACAGCCGGGAATCCACCTGGCTGATCGTCTCCTCGGAGATCTTCCTGAAATTCTCCACCCGCTCGTTCTGGGTCTCGATGGGGTCCATGTGGATCACCAGAAATAAGTGCATCTTCCTCTGGGCGTCCCGCTCCACCTGGTCGATGATCTCGTGGGAAATTTCCACGTTCACCTCGCTGGGCACCTCCGCGTGGATGGAGGCCATGCTCCTCCCGGGACCGTAGTTGTGGACGATCAGGTCGTGGGTGCCCACAATCCCCGGATAGCTCTCCACAAAGCGTGTGATCTCCCGGTACACCTCCGGGTCAATGGCCTCCCCGATCAGAGGGGCCAGGGTATCCTTGGCGATGTTGACGCCGGCGATCATCACCACCACCGACACAGCCAATCCCACAATCCCGTCCACATTGACCTCCAAGAGTCCGAAGATCAGCATGGAGAGAATGGTGGCGGACGTGGCCGCCACATCCCCCAGGGAATCCGCCGCCGTGGCCATCATCACCTTGGAGTCGATCCGCTTCCCCAGCTTGCGGTTGAACATGCCCAGCCACAGCTTCACTCCCACGGAGAGGGCCAGAATCCCCACGGACATCCACTGGAACACCATGGGTTCCGGGTTGCGGATCTTGGCGAAGGAGGTCTTAAAGAGGGAAAATCCCACCTCGATCACCAGAAATGCCACGATGAACGCCGCTATGTACTCGATCCGCCCATGGCCGAAGGGGTGCTCCTCATCCGCCGGCTTCTCCGCCATCTTCACCCCCACAATGCCGATGATGGAGGACGCTGCGTCCGACAGGTTGTTGAAGGCGTCGGCCATCACAGAGATACTGTTGGCAAAAATTCCCGTCGCCAGCTTGGCAATAAACAGGAGAATGTTGCAGCAGATTCCCACCATTCCCGCCAGAGCCCCGTACCGGGTCCTCACCTCCACGTCCTGCACCTGATCATAGTTTCTGACAAACCGTCTGATTAAAAATTCCGTCATATCCTCACCTCTGTCCTCCGTTCTGCCGTCTCGCCGATCTGCCCCCGGCTTCCCCGTCATAGTCCACCCGCACCAGGCACAGCCCCTCCGCCGGGGCCGTCGGCCCCGCCGCCTGCCTGTCCCGGGCGGCCAGGATGTCCGCCATGGATTCCGGGGAGCGTTTTCCCTCCCCCACCTCCATCAGCGTCCCCGCCAGAATCCGCACCATGTGGTACAGAAAACCGTCCCCGTAGAAGTCCAGGGCGATCTCCTCCCCCTTCTCCTGGATGTCGATGGAGTACAAGGTCCTCACTGTGGATTTTTTCATCTTTCGGTTGCCGCAAAAGCTCTTAAAGTCCCTGGTTCCCACCAGATTTTCCGCCGCCCGCCTCATGGCCGCCGCGTCCAGCCCATGCCCCAGGCCGCAGAGATACTTTCTCTCAAAGACCGGCCTGCGGCTCCCCGTCCAGATCCGGTAGCGGTACAGCTTCCCCCTGGCGTTTAACCGGCTGTGGAAGCGCTCCCCCACCTCCTCCGCCCGGACGACGCGGATATCCTCCGGCAGGTAGGTGTTCAGGTAATCCTTCACTTCCCCCGCCGTGAAATGCTCCGGCACCCGCACATTGGCGGTCTGCCCCTGGGCGTGGACCCCCTCGTCCGTCCGCCCGGCCCCGCACACCTCCGCGGGATGCCCGGTCATCCGCCCCAGAACCATCTCCAGCTTCCCCTGGATGGTGTTCTCCGTGTTTCCCTGCCGCTGCCAGCCGTCGTACCGGCTGCCGTCGTACTCAAGTGTCAGTTTGATATTCCTCATAATCTTCCCTCATGGCGCACTAGAAAATCCGACAAAGCGCACTGCCGTGCGCCTTGCCGGATTCATCTCTTTTCAGATATTCATCCTATTATAGTACATTCCGCTGGGGATTACAAGGCCTTCCCCATCAAACTTTCTGGTTCTTGGCCACATAGACCGGGAATGTATCCGTTCCCTTTAACTCCTTGCCCTCGGTGATCACCACGTTCTTGTCCGTCACCAGGTACTCGATGTCGGCTCCCGCCTCCACCACCGTATCCTGCATCAGCACGCAGTTTCTCACCTTGGCGCCCTTGGCAACCTTCACGCCGCGGAACAGCACGCTGTTCTCCACTTCGCCCTCGATGACGCAGCCGTCAGCCGCCATGATATTCTCCACCTTGGAGCCCGTGATGTAGCGGGTGGGGTTGTCGTCACGAATCTTGGTGTAGATGGCGCTGGGGGAGAACAGAGCGTTCAGGTTCTCGTCGTCCAGCAGGCGCATATTCTCATCAAAATATCCCTTCAGGCCGGTGATCTGGGCGATGTATCCGTCATAGCGGTAGCCCTGAACATTCAGGGTATCCAGCTGTCTGAGGATGATGTCTCTTCCAAAGTTCACATAGCCGTGGGTGTAGGCGTAGCTGATCTGCTGGATCAGGAACTCTCTCTCCATAATGTAGATGTCCATGCCGAAGTTGGTGAGGCCCGTATCCTTGGAGTTGATCTCCATGCCCACGATCCTGCCGTCGTCGTTCACGTTGAAGGTGTAGTACAGGTCCTGGCTCTCCTCGTCGGCGGCCAGAGCGGTGGCCGGCAGCTTCTCCTGGGTGTAGACCACGGTGATATCCGCCTTGCTGGCAATATGGGCGTCGATCATGGCGCCGAAATCAAAGTTGCCGGCGATATCCGTGTCGGACATCACCACGTACTTCTCCTTCTGTGCCCGAAGGAATCCGAGGATGGTCACAAGGCCCTCCACTCTTCCGTTATATACCTTGATTCCCTTCTCCGCATAGGGCGGGAAAATGTTCAGGCCGCCGTTCTTGCGGGTCAGGTCCCACTCACGTCCGGATCCCAGATGATCCATCAGAGAATGGTAGTTCTTGCGCACAACGATGGAAACGTTGCCGATGCCGCTGTTCACCATGCTGGACAGCACAAAGTCGATCATGCGGTAACGGCCGGCAAAGGGGATGGAAGCCATCAGGCGCTCGCCTACCAGTTCCGGCACCAGAGAATCATGACTGTTTGGAAAAATAATACCCAGAGCTTCTACGTTAGAATTTACCATTGTTCTTCACCACCCTTTACATTGTCGCTGACCATCGCATTGGGTCCGATTTTCGCGTTGTCTCCAATATAAACATTTGATCCGACTGTGGCCACGCCCTTCTCATCCTCCGTGGGCATAGCGCCGACCACGGCGTTCTCACCGATCACAACGTTCTCAGCTACGATGCAGTGCTTCACCACAGCGCCCTTCTTGATCACGGTTCCGCCCATGACTACCGCGTCCTCCACCACAGCGCCCGGCTCTACCTGAACGCCGGCAAACAGGATGGAGTGCTTCACGGTGCCGGACACCACGCAGCCGTCGGTGATCATGGAATTCTCCACCACGGCGCCCTTCTTGATCCGATGGCCCGTCATACCGCTGTTGCGGCTGTAGATCTTCCAGTTGTCGTCGAACAGGTTGATTCCGCTGTGCTCCGGATCCAGAACCTCCATGTTGGCCTCCCAGAGAGAGGAGATGGTTCCCACGTCCTTCCAGTAGCCGTTGAAATGGTAGGCGTACATATTGCGGCCGTCCTTTAACAGGTTGGGGATGATGTTGTTGCCGAAATCGTTCTCGGACTCCGGATCCGCCTCATCCTCCACCAGGTACTTCTTTAAAATATCCCAGTTGAAGATGTAGATACCCATGGAAGCCAGGTTGGACTTGGGGTTCTTCGGCTTCTCCTGGAACTCGGTGATCTTGTCGTTCTCATCGGTAACCATCAGGCCGAAGCGGGATGCCTCCTCCCACGGCACCTCCATGACGGCCACGCTGAACTCCGCCCCCTTCTCCTTGTGGAAGCGAAGGAAATCGCTGTAGTCCTGCTTGCAGATCTGGTCGCCGGACAGGATGATCACATACTGAGGATTGTAGCGCTCGATGAAGGCGATATTCTGGTAGATGGCGTTGGCCGTTCCCTTGTACCAGTCAGAGCCGGATGCCTTCTGGTAGGGGGGCAGCACGTGAACGCCGCCGTGCAGACGGTCCAGATCCCAGGGCTGGCCGTTGCCGATATACTCATTCAGCACCATCGGCTGATACTGAGTCAGAATTCCCACTGTGTCAATTCCCGAGTTTACGCAGTTCGACAGGGGAAAGTCGATGATTCGATACTTTCCGCCAAAGGGAACTGCAGGTTTTGCCAGCTTCTGCGTCAGGGCATAGAGACGTGATCCCTGACCGCCGGCAAGAAGCATTGCTATCATTTCCTTTGCCATACTTACTCCTCCTAGCTACTTACGCATTCGATTGAATTTGTAAAAAGTATTAATATGTGAAATTGTACCACAAAACC
>DXEU01000157.1 GCA_019114845.1 Candidatus Lachnoclostridium stercoripullorum
TTGATTTTGTTGAGATATGCTAAGAAGCAAGTTGGGACTCGTTTATAAGTCCTTCAGCAATTAAAAGTTTCATAGCCTGCTTGACTTTGTCGTCTGTTGTCGCATATGATTATAAAATTCGGGGGAGGCAGAGTCAAGGGGAGGTCCGGGATGCGGGGGCCGTGAAAATCCCGGAGTGTGCGGGGATTTTTCCGCGCCGCCGAAAAATCTCATGGAAATAGGGGGAAAATGCCGTTATAATAGGGGTAAACAATGGTTAGAGGAGACAGCTATGGAGTGGAGCAGAGCAATCCAGTATCTGGTGATCATAAATATGGCGGGCTTTCTGCTGGCTGCGGCGGACGCCTGGATGCGGGGGAAAACAGGCCGGCAGATGGGGGCGGTCCTGATGGGGATCTCCCTCCCAGGGGGAGCGCTGGGAGTCCTGGCAGGGCTCATCCTCTTAAACCGTCGGCTGGACAAGAGCAATATGATGTCCCGGGTGTTTGTGGCCTGCATGGCGGTGCTGCAGGGGGCGCTGCTGGTTTTTCTGAAAAACGGCAGCGGGGGAGAATTTACCTTCGCCTTCTGGAGATTTTTTTCCGCCCACCGGCTGCTCACCGCCTGCCTGGTGCTGGTCAACCTGGTCACCTTCGCCGCCTTCGGGATCGACAAGTGGAAGGCGGTGAGAAATCGTCCCCGGATTCGGATTGTGACCCTGTTGGGGCTCTCCTTTTTCGGCGGAGCCGCCGGGGGACTGGCGGGAATGTACCTGTTTCACCACAAGACCCGCAGGGATTACTTTGCCGTGGGCCTGCCCCTGATGCTGGCGGCTCAGGCGGCGGTGCTTTTTTGCGTGATGAATCTGTGAGAAGACGCTGAGAGGAGAATAACCGATGCAGTATACCACCCACTATGAATCGCCCCTGGGCAGAATGCTTCTGGCGGCGGAGGAAGAGGGCCTGACAGGGGCCTGGTTTGAGGGACAGAAATATTTTGCCGCCGGCCTGGACGGGGAGCGGGAGGAGAAAGAGACGCCGGTTCTCCAGGAGGCGAAGCGCTGGCTGGACGTCTATTTTTCCGGCAGAAAGCCGGACTTCTCCGTGCCGCTCCGCCCGGCGGGGTCGGAGTTTCGAAGGGAGGTGTGGAAGATCCTCTGCGCCATCCCCTATGGAAAGACCATGACCTACGGGGAGATCGGGAAGGTGCTGGCAGGGCAGCGGGGGCTGGCCAGCATGTCCGCCCAGGCGGTGGGGGGAGCGGTGGGCCGCAACCCCGTGAGCATTTTCATCCCCTGCCACCGGGTGGTGGGCGCAGACGGCAGCCTGACCGGCTACGCGGGGGGAATCCATAAGAAAGAATGGCTGCTGCGGCTGGAAGGGGCGGATCTGACCCGTCTCTTTATTCCCCGGAAGGCGGAGATGTCGTGATGATCCAAAATCGGCGCCGGAGATGTATCCCCGGCGCCTGCTTTGTCATTTTGCCTGTTGTTAAATGTTCCTCTCACCTCTGATCAGTCGTCCCAGCGATCGTCGTCATCGTCGTCCCAGCGGTCGTCATCGTCATCCCAGCGATCGTCGTCATCGTCGTCCCAGCGATCGTCATCCCAGCGGTCGTCGTCATCGTCCCAGCGGTCGTCATCGTCCCAGCGGTCGTCATCGTCCCAGCGATCATCGTCCTCCCGCTCCGACTCGGCTTCCAGGATCTTCCCGGTGGTGCCGTGAATCTCAAACTCGTATTCCCGCCCGTTGGCGAAGAACTCCAGCTGGTAGACGCCGTCGTCCAGCTCGTACTCCTTGTCTCTCAGATCCTCTTTCTCCAGATCCAGATACTCAAGAACGATGGCCTCCGCCTTCTCCCAGCCCATCAGGCCCCTGCGGGGAGCTGCCTGGGCTTCCGCCGTGATTCCCACTGCCGCAAACACCATCGCCAGAGCTGCCACCTGTAAATTTCTCATCCAATTCTTCTTCATCATACTGATCTCTCCTTTGCTTTTTGGTTTTGTTTTTCTTTTCACTGAGAGAATACGGGCGGAAAAAGAGAAAAACGGGGTAACAGAAAAATTTTTTAAATATTTTTTCTGAGGACTCCAAAAGAGAATTTTAACGCCCGTCTGCTGGACGGAACCCCCTGCCATCTGCTATGATTGAGTGAGAGACAGGAGGGATGGACTTTGGGAAGAGGATGGTTTGATTTTCGCAGCGCCCCCCAGAAGGAGCGGGACTACCGGGAATTTACGGAGCGGGTGTTTGAGGGCGGTCTGCCCCACAAGAGGCAGGTGAGGGAGCGCCTGGAGCAGGTGCTGAAGCAGAAGGACGTGACCTATGAGTTTGTCTACTACACGGCCCTCAAGGATCTGCTGATCCGCAAGCCGAAGATGACGGCGGACGAGGGGATGGCCCAGGTGTGCGGGGAGATCCGCGTGCTGAAGCTGGATGCGGCGAAGAAGGAAGCGCTGAAACAGGTGCTGGCGGAGGATTTCGCAGGGAAACTGGGCAGCGCGGGAGAGCAGTAGAAAAGGAGGAAGAACATATGAACACACTGGAAGCGATTAAAAAGAGAAGAAGCATCCGCAAATACGTGAAGGGAGCCGAGATTCCGGCGGAGGATATGCGCCAGATTCTGGAGGCGGCCATGCTTGCCCCCAGCGCCAGAAACTGCCGCCCCTGGGAGTTTGCGGTGATCCGAAACCGGGCGGCCATGGAGCGGATCATGGAGATCAGCCCTTACACGAAGATGATGGAGACGGCCTCGGCGGCCATCGTGGTGTGCGGAATCCTGAAAAATGACAAGGGGGAGGACAATGCCTTCTGGATGGAGGACTGCGGTGCCGCCATCCAGAATATGCTGCTGGCAGCCCTGGAGCTGGGCTACGGCACCTGCTGGTGCGGTCTGTACCCGTCCGAGGAGCGGTATAAGCAGATGCAGGAGCTGATCGGGGCGGACACCATCCCCATGGCGGTGATCGCCGTGGGAGTGGCGGACGAGGAGCCGGCCCAGAGAGGTCACTACGACGAGGCCCGGGTGAAATTTATTGACTGATCGGCTCGGAGTACAGAGCAGAATGGGGAGTGAGAAGATGGGATTTTCAGAGAGAACGCAGGTTTTTATCGTGTCTTCCTATTATAAAAGACTTTCGGAGACCTTTGGGGAGAGAGGGCGGGCCGCCTTCCTCCACGGGGTCAAGCACTACGCCATGCAGCGGGGAAGCCGGATGGCCCAGCGGGCCATCCGGGCCGGGGAACCCCTGGATTACGGCACCTTCTGCCGGTACGGGGAGTGGGTGTCCTCGGAGGAGGCGGTGCAGTCGGGCACGGCCAATCAGATGGAGATTGTGAGCATTTCCCCGGATTTTGAGTCCCATGTGACGGTCTGTCCCTGGTATCTGGCCTTTCAGGAATTTGACGCCAAGGAGGCGGGAGCGCTCTACTGTTCCTGCCTGGACGAGGCCATCAACCAGGGATTTAACGGGGAAATTCAGTTTCGCACAGTGCAGACCAAGCACCATGAGGATTTCTGTATTTTCCGGGTCAAGGACGCGGGCATGACGGAGGAGACCAGCCGGGAGAAGCACATGGAGTACGTCAAGGGCTTCGACTACCACTGCGCCCACACCTACTACGCCATCGGGGAGATGGTGCAGGCGATCTTCGGGGAGGAGGGAGCCTGCCTCTGCCGGGCGGTGCTGGCGGATTTTGCGGAGAAATTCGGGCCGGAGATGGCGGAGACTCTGCGGGGATATGAGAAGGAGAATTTCAATTGCTGCTGAGAAGACGGGGGGAAAAGAGAATGCGCAGAACCAATCGATTCATGGTCTTCCTGTCCCTGGCAGTCTCTCTTATTGCCGCATGCAGCGGGCCCGCGGACATGGACCCGCCCCCGGAGATTGCTGTTCTGGACAAGCCGGGAGCGGCCCCATACCCCTTGTCAGAAGGGGAGAGCTATGTGCTGGAAGCCTTCGGCATGAGAGGCCGTTCCCAGCTGATCTCCTTCTGTGCCCCATCGGGGGCCTCGGGGCTGGAGGCAAACGTATATCTTCTGGGGGATGACGGTGCCTGGGAGAACATTGGCGGCGGTCAGATTTCTATGGGAGAGGAGGATGGAACGTTGGCAGGGGTGTTTGCCCTGGAGCTTCTGGAGGACTACTCCGTGGGATTGCACATCACTGCGGAAGGACGAGCTTCCTATGAGACAGATCCCATTCCTCTGGAGAAGGAGATTACAGGCTCCTCTGTGGGATTTCTCAGACAGTACGAGGAGATGGAACTGGGGGAGGAGCTGCCGGTGGCCCTGATGCTCTATGACAGCGGAACCAGGATGGAACTTCAGGATTTGGAGGCCTTCTTTGAACCGGAAAAGCTGGCCGAGCTGGAGCTGGTACAGGCAGTGACTTTGAAGTTTACGGAGGATACAGGAAAATGAGATGGAAAATATGCGGAGTGCTGGCTCTCTCCCTGAGCCTGGGGCTGTCCGCCTGCCAGGCGCTGGAGGCCGGGCTTGTGCGTGAGGAGACCTGGCAGCGGGTGGTCCTGGAGGACGGGGAGGAAGCTGCGGAGGAGACCGCCGGGGCGGACGAGTCCGGGGAAGAGGCCGGCGGGGGATCAGCCACACCCGGCGGGGAGTCCGCCCAGCCTGGTGGAGAAACTGCCCAGTCTGGCGGAGAAACTGCCCAATCTGGCGATTTCTATGATCGCCAGCTGCGGCCGGAGACCAGGGAGATCTGCCGGACCTATTTTAAGGCGGGGGATTACCGCCGGCAGATGACCATCGTCCCCGGAGGCAGACAGGACCGGAACCGGGTCACGGTGAACCTGTACCGTCAGGA
>DXEU01000158.1 GCA_019114845.1 Candidatus Lachnoclostridium stercoripullorum
ATCCATGGAAAATCTACACAATATTATAGCTGAATAGAATGAATTAAATGAAAAACATGAATTTTACGAATTCACGGAAATGGATTACAATGGAATCATCAAAGACAGATCCGGCCGGTCTGAAAAATAGAAAAGAGGAGAAGCAGAATGGGAGAGGACAGAATGGAAATCTACCGGGTACCGGCCGTGATCATGCGGGGCGGCACCAGCAAAGGCGTGTATATTCTGGAGAAGGATATGCCTGCGGAGAGAGAAAAATGGGATTCGCTGCTGCTGCGGATCATGGGAAGCCCGGACAAGAAGCAGATCGACGGTCTGGGGGGATCCCAGTCGGTGACCAGCAAGGTGGCCATCGTGGGGCCGTCCAGCCGGCCGGACGCGGATGTGGACTACACCTTCGCCCAGGTCTCCGTGGACAAGCCCCTTGTCAGCTACAAGGGCAATTGCGGAAATATTTCCTCCGGAGTCGGCCCCTTCGCCATCGAGACCGGGCTGGTGGAGGCCAGGGAAGGACAGACCACGGTGCGGATCTACAACACCAACACGGACAAGATCATCGCCGCGGACATCCGGACGGAGAACGGCAAGGTGGTCTATGAGGGAGATTTCGCCATCGCCGGCGTCCCGGGGACGGCATCGCCCATCCGCCTAAAATTCGTGGACCCGGCGGGAACCCTGGGAAAGGGGCTTCTGCCCACAGGCAGCCCAGTGGATGTGCTGGAGGTGCCGGATCTGGGGCCGGTGGAGGTGTCCATCGTGGACGCGGCCAATCCCCTGGTGTTTGTGAGGGCGAGGGATCTGGGACTTTCGGGGCGGGAGCTGCCGGATGAGCTGAACGCAGATCCGCAGAAGCTGGATCTTTTGGAGAAGGTGAGGGGCCTGGCGGCTGTGAAGCTGGGCCTGATCGAGGACTGGACGCGGTCTGCCTGGGAGACGCCGGGAATCCCCAAGATGACCTTTGTGGCGGAGCCGGAGGACTACCTGGCAGCCGACGGCAGGGAGATCAAAGAAGAGGAGATCGACCTGCTGTCCCGGATGATGTCCATGCAGAAGGCCCACCCCAGCTACGCCATGACCGGGGCCATGTGCACCGCCGCCGCGGCGGTGATTCCCGGGAGTGTGGTGAATCAGGTGTGCCGGAAGGGGATGAATCCCCAGTTTATCCGCATCGGGCACGGCAGCGGCATCCTGGAGTGCGGCGTCGACTATAAGGAGAACGGAGCAGTTCCCCAGATTCAGGACACCTTCGGATTTCGGACGGCGAACCTGATCATGGAGGGAACTGTGAGAGCTGAATTATAATAGGAAGGATCGAGAGGGGGATCTATTGTGACTATTTCTGTAATTTCACTGGTTGTGCTGGCCGTCGTGGTGGCGGTGGGCTTTATCAAAAAAGTAAATCTGGGATTTTTCGCCATGGGCGCGGCCTTTGTGCTGGGCCTGGCGGGGGGAATGTCGGCCTCGGAGATCGCCGACGGCTTCAACAGCTCTATGTTTGTGACTCTAGTGGGCGTGACCTTTCTCTTCGGCATGGCCTCCAACAACGGAACCTTAGACCTGTTTTCCAAGAAGGTGGTGGCCCTGGTGGGCAGGCACACCGTATTTATTCCCATTTTGATGTTTGTGCTGTCGGCGTTCATCTCCGCCATCGGGCCGGGACACATCGCCGCCGGCGTGCTGATGACCACCTTTGCCATGTACCTGGCATTTGAGATGAAGATCAACCCCATGGCCACGGCACTCTACGCGAAGCTGGGAGCCAACGCGGGCTGCGCCTCCATTCTCTCCATGACGGGCATTCTGGCCAAGAGCCTGTCGGAGCCCATGGGCTACAGCGGCTTCAGCCTCCATCTGTTTCTCACCACCCTGCTGTCCGGGTTCGTGTTCACCCTGGTGGTGTACATGGGATACAAGGGCTACAAGGTGAAGGCGGACAATCCCATGAAGCTCTCGGAGATTCCCAAATTCAACCGGGATCAGCTTCTGACCATCGCCGCCATCATCGTCATGGTGGTGTGCTGCATCGGCTTCAAGCTGGATACAGGGCTTTTCGCCTTCGCCGCCGCCGGCGTCCTGGTGCTGCTGGGAGCTGTGGACGAGAAGAAGGCCATCAAGACCATTCCCTGGGGAACGCTGATCCTCATCTGCGGCATGGGCGTACTGGTGAATGTCATCCACACCCTGGGGGGAATCACCCTGATCTCCGACTTCCTCACCAGCTTCATGAGCGAGGGCACAGCGACGCCCATTCTGGCGGCCACCTCCGGCATTCTCTCCTGGGTGAGCTCCACCACCGGCGTGGTGATGCCCACCATGTACCCCATCGCCGCCAGCGTGTGCGAGACCTTCGGCAGCGGGGTGAGCTATGTGGAGCTGATCTCCGCCATCACCGCCACCTCCTTTGCGGCGGCCATCAGCCCCCTGTCCACCGGCGGAGCCATCATCATGTCCTCCTACTCGGCGGCCAGGGAGACCACCACGGAGGAGATGAACCGAATGTTCCGAACCCTGTTCCTGCTGTCCGTGGGAAATGTGTTCATAAACGTGGTCATGGCGGCCCTGGGAGTGTTCAACCTGGGCGGGCTGTTCTACTGATGGGACGGATTGATGGGATATTTGATGTTTTCTGGTATGCAAAGATGCCGGCGCCGCAGGGCGTCGGCATTTTCGCGTTCCGCGGAGGGAACGGCAGCTTATTGTAACTGGCGTTGGGAGAGCAGTTTTGCGCCCGGCGGCGATCCGCCGGCCCGCGCCCCGGCGTGCCTGGGATGTATGGAAAAAAGTGCAAAGATTCTCTTTTCACGGATTGACAACTTCTCCATAATATTTTATAATGCTACCATATTAGCAGACTAAAGTAAAAGCGGGATATGCGAGGCGGAGGTTGAGAGATGAGGAGAACAGGCGTGGGATTGGTTCTGGCGCTGACAGCGCTTTTTTCGGGATTTGCCCTCACCGGCTGCTCCGTGCTGGGGACGGTGGAGGCCCCGGTGGGAGGGGAGGCGGACATCCTGGCCCTGGCCGCCGGCGAGACCGCAGGGGCGGAGATGTCCGGCGGAAACCGGCTGGAGGAGATCAAGGAGAGGGGATATCTGACCGTGGCCACGGAGCCGTATTTTGCCCCCAACGAGTTCATCGACCCATCCAAATCGGGGGATGAGCGGTACGTGGGAGCTGATATTGAGCTGGCCCACTACATCGCAGATCATCTGGGCGTGGAGTGCCGGATCGTTCCCCTGGATTTCACCGCCGTCCTCAGCAGTGTCTCGGAGGGAAAGTACGATATGGCCATCTCGGCTCTGGCCTACACCCCCGCCAGGGCTCAGGCCATGGAGCTCTCCGACGGCTACTACTTCGACGAGGAGACCGTCTGGTACGGACTCCTGGTGCGGGAGGAGGACCTGGACGAGATCCAGGGCGCCGGTGACCTGGGGGATCGGACGGTGGTGGTGCAGAGCGGTTCCCTCCAGGAGGTCTTTGCCCAGGAGCAGATTCCCGCTTACGGCGAGCTGAAGCTGGTCTCCGCCACCACCGACGGGTTTCTCATGGTGCAGGAGCACAAGGCGGACGCTTGCGTGACGGCGGCGGCCACCGCCCAGCTGTATCTGGAGGCCAACCCCAAATGCGGCATGATCATGGTGCCGGATTTTCGCTTCACGGTAGATGAGTCCACCCAGGGCACCCGCATCGGCATGAAGAAGGGGGAGACGCAGCTGCGGGACGCGGTGAACGAGATCATCGCCCAGATGACGGAGGAAGGACTTTACAAGGAGTGGTACCAGGAGTATGCGGACTACGCGGCCAGCCTGGGAATCAATTGAGGAGGACGGAGCTATGATCGATACAATTATTAAAATCATGGAGAAATATGGATACGTGTACGCCCAGGGCCTGGCGGGGACTCTCTGCCTGGCGGGGATCACCATCGTGGCGGGGACGGCTGTGGGGACGGCTCTGGCCCTCATGCGCATGGCGAAGCTGCGCCCCCTGGAACTGTTTGTGAAGGGGTATGTGTGGGTGCTGCGGGGCACTCCCATTTTGCTGCAGCTGTACTTTTTCTGGATCCTTCTTCCCAGGGTTCTCCCCTTTGAGATCCCCGATGTGGCCTGCATCATCATCGCCCTCATCGTCAATTCCGGGGCCTACGTGGCAGAGATCATCCGCGCCGGCGTCCAGGCGGTGGATTCCGGCCAGATGGAGGCGGCCAGAAGCCTGGGGCTCACCGGCAGCCAGGCCATGTTCAAGGTGGTGCTTCCCCAGGCGGTGCGCAACATTCTCCCCGCCCTGGGAAATGAGTTTGTGAATATGATCAAGCAGGTGTCCCTGGCGTCCGTGTTCTTCATCAACGAGCTGACCACCTCCTACAAGACGGTGCTGGCGGCCACCTACATTCCCATCGAGTCCATCATCATCGCCGGGCTGATCTACCTGTTGGTGACCACGGTGCTGTCCCAGGCGGTGAATGTGATGGAGTGGAAGATGCGCCTGGCGGAGGGCTGACGGCCGCGGGGAAATGGAATGGAAGCATTTGGATGATAGAAGACCGGAGGAGAGAGAAATGAGCGACAGAGAGTGGATCGAACAGTACATGGACGCCAACGGCGGAAAATACATACAGGCGAACGACGACATCTGGGGCTATGCGGAGCTGGCCTTTAAGGAGGTGAAATCCGCCGCCAGGCTGGAGCAGATGCTGCGGGACGAGGGATTTGCCGTGGAGACCGGCGTGGCCGGGATTCCCACCTGCTTTACCGGCACCTGGAGCCAGGGGAGCGGAAAGCCGGTGATGGGCATTCTGGGAGAGTACGACGCCCTGGCAGCCTTGAGCCAGGAGGCGGGATCGGCGGTGAAGAGGGAGACGGTGCCGGGAGGCGCCGGACACGGCTGCGGCCACTGCGCCCTGGGAACCGGATCCCTGGCCGCAGCGGTGGCGGTGAAGGAGTACCTGCGGGAGACCGGCAGGGACGGCACCGTCATCTATTTCGGCTGTCCGGCGGAGGAAGGGGCTGGCTCCAAGCAGTTTATGGCCCGGGCCGGGGTGTTTGAGGGGGTGGATTTCGTGTACACCTGGCATCCGGCCACGGTCAACGAGGTGGAGGCGGTGCACTCCAACGCCATCATGGGCGCTAATTTCTACTTTAAAGGGATTTCCTCCCACGCGGGCTCCACGCCCTTTCTGGGCAGGAGCGCCCTGGACGCCTGTGAGCTCATGGGCGTCGGCTGCAACTATCTGAGGGAGCACGTGATCCCGGAGGCCAGGATCCATTACGCCTACATTGACACCGGCGGCACTGCCCCCAATGTGGTGCAGGATCACGCCTGCGTCCGCTACGAGGTGCGGGCCCCCTACGTGAGCCAGGTGAAGGATCTATTCGCCAGGGTGAAGGAGGTGGCCAGGGGCGCGTCCATCATGACGGGCACCACCGTGGAGTGCGAGCTGGCCATGGCGTTCACAGAGTACATCCCCAACAACGCCCTGGCGGCGGTGGCGGACGAGTGCCTGGCGGAGATCGGCGCTCCCAAGTGGAGCGAGGAGGACTACCGGCTGGCAAAGAGCTTCCTGGAGACCTACAATGAGGAGACCAAGGCCAGGATCCGGGATACCATCGGGGAGATCTACGGGGAGGACCGGGTGGAGGAGATCTGGAACCGCCCCTTGGACAGCGAAGTGCACCCCTATGACCCGAGAAATATTGTTCTCCAGGCGGGATCCACGGATGTGGGGGATGTGGGCTATGCAGTTCCCACCCTGAATATTCGCATCGCCACCGCCTGCGTGGGAAATGTGGGGCACACCTGGCAGATGACCGCCCAGTCCTGCAGTCCGCTGGCCCACAAGGGGCTTCTGACGGCGGCGAAGGTGTTGGCCTTGTCCTGCATCCGCACCATGGAGCGGCCGGATGTGGTGGAGAGGGCCAAGGCGGAGGTGGCCAAGAGAAACGGCGGGCGGTACGAGTGCCCGCTGCCGGATTCCGTGCAGCCTCCCCTGGAGACCTACTGACGATCCCCCTGGAGACGTACTGAGGATCGGATATAGAATGGACATTTGCGTGTGCAGAATCATGGGAAATGCCCCTGCGGCAAGCCTTATCGGCCTGCCACGGGGGTTTTTCCCATTGTTTATTTCAGCGGCTTCCAATATTCTCCAGGGCATCGCGGATGTCGCCCTTTGGCACCTCCATGGGGTAGCGGCCGTCGAAGCAGGCCCGGCACAGGGGAAGGCCCTCGGTCATACCCGCCAGGTCGTCCATGGAGAGGTAGCCCAGGGAGTCGGCCCCGATCAGGCGGCGGACCGCCTCCACGGAGTGGTCGGAGGCGATGAGCTGCCGGTTGGAGGGAACATCGGTGCCGAAGTAGCAGGGGTGGAGGAAGGGCGGGGAGGAGATCCGCACGTGAACTTCCCTGGCCCCGGCCCTTCGGAGCATGGCCGCCAGGGCGGACATGGTGGTGCCCCGGACGAGGGAGTCGTCCACCAGCACGATCCGTTTGCCGCGGACTGCCGGCTCCAGCACGCTCAATTTCATCTGGACGGCGCTCTGGCGCTCCTCGGGGGTGGGTTTGATGAAGGTGCGGCCCACGTAGCTGTTTTTGTGGAAGGCTATGGCGAAGGGGATGCCGGATTCCTGGGAAAAGCCGGCGGCGGCGGTCAGGCCGGAGTCGGGGACACCGACCACCAGGTCGGCCTTTGCGGGGCAGGATCTGGCCAGGGCGGCCCCGCTTTTGAGGCGGGCATTGTAGACGGAGACGCCGTCGATCACGCTGTCCAGGCGGGCGAAATAGATGTACTCAAATACACAGTGGGCCGTCCTGGTCTGGGGAAGGTCCAGATGATGAGAGCAGAGGCCGTCCGCAGTGATGGCGATGAGCTCCCCCGGGCGGATGTCTCGGACGAATTCCGCCCCCAGGGAGGAGAGGGCGCAGCTCTCTGAGGCGAGGATCCAGGCCGGCCCTTTCCGCCCCAGACAGAGGGGCTTTAAGCCGTGGGGATCCCGGACGCCGATGAGCTTGCGGGGGCTGGTGATCACCAGGGCGTAGCCGCCCTTTAAGCGGGCGGCGGTGCGCTTGACGGCCTCCTCCACGGAGGAGCAGTTCACCCGCTCCTTGGCGATGCCGCAGGCGATCACCTCCGAGTCGATGGTGGTGGAGAAGAGGGCGCCGGTCCTCTCCTGCTCCCTGCGAAGCTCTGCGGCGTTTACAAGGTTGCCGTTGTGGGCCAGGGCCAGGGTCCCTTTGATGTAGTTCAGTACCAGGGGCTGGGCGTTCTCCCGGGTGCTGCTGCCGGCGGTGGAATACCGCACATGGCCCACCCCCAGGTTGCCTTGGAGGTTCTGGAGGGCGTCGGGGGTGAACACCTCATTCACCAGACCCATGCCCTTGTAAAACCGGGCCTGACCCCGGGGACCGGCGGTGTCGCTGACGGCGATGCCGCAGCTCTCCTGGCCCCGGTGCTGCAGTGCAAACAGGCCGTAGTAGATGGTGGAGGCCACGTCGCCGCCGGCGGTATCATACATGCCGAATACGCCGCACTCCTCGCCGGGTTTATCCGGCAAGGCGCGGCAAAGGGTTTCGCCTTCGCACATAGGCAGATCCCTTACAGACCCAGACGGCGGAAGACCTCTTCGTAGGCTTCCTCAACCTTGCCCATATCCCGGCGGAAACGGTCCTTGTCCAGCTTGGCATGGGTGTCGATGTCCCACAGACGGCAGGTGTCGGGAGAGATCTCGTCAGCCAGGATGATCTGGCCCTTGTAGCGGCCGAACTCCACCTTGAAGTCGATGAGCTCGATGCCGGCCTCGGCGAAGTAGCGCTTGAGGAAATCGTTGACCTTGAACACCAGCTCGGTGATGCGGTCGATCTCTTCCCGGGTGGCGGCGCCGATGGCGATGGCGTAGTAATCGTTGATCATGGGATCGCCCAGCTCGTCGTTCTTGTAGCTGAACTCCA
>DXEU01000159.1 GCA_019114845.1 Candidatus Lachnoclostridium stercoripullorum
TTGTTCTTTAAATTAACTGTCATAGAATCTCTCCTGTCTCACAGTTCGAGTACAGCATTTCTATCACATTTTATCATGAATTTGTGGATAAATCCAGAAAAAGTATGAAAACCATATATATCTTGTATACAAGATATATCCTTTTTCATAAAAAGAAATGAGTGCTATCATGAAATTACACAAAGAAACATTCTTTTTATGGAGAGGAGAATGAGAAAATGTACAAAAAATTAGGGATTGTTTTGGCGGCGGCTATGCTGACATCTGCTCTGGCGGGGTGCGGCGGAAATGGCACGGAGAGCACCACTGCGGCGCAGGCACAGCAGGGAGATGCGGAAATGCAGGGGAGGACAGCGGAAATGTCCCGGTGGGAGACCCCATCACGCTGACCTTCGCCCACGGACAGGCGGAAGGTCATCCGTATCAGCAGGCGGCCCTCTATTTTAAAGAGCTGGCGGAGGAGGAATCCGGCGGCAGCATCACCGTGGTTGTCTCCCCCAACGGCACTCTGGGGGACGAGAGGGAGTGCGTGGAGAGTCTCCAGATGGGAACCCTGGACATTACGGCGGCGGTGGCCTCCGCGCTGAGCGGTTTTGACCCTGACATGGACGTGTTTAATATGCCGTATCTGTTTGAGAGCAGGAGCAGGCGTTTGAAGTGCTGGACGGAGAGGTGGGACAGGAATTATTTGCCGATCTGGAGAGCCAGGGAATCAAAGTGTTTGGAACCTACGACCTCGGCCTTCGGAGCATGACAAACTCCCAGCACCCCATAGAAACCCCTGAGGACTGCCAGGGAATCCGCATTCGCGCGCTGGAGAGTTCCGTGTGTGTGGATGCCCTGGGGGCGCTGGGAATGGATGCCGTGTCCATGAGCTTTTCCGAACTGTTCACCGCACTTCAGACCGGAGCGGTGGACGCCCAGGAGAACCCGCTGTTCACCATCTACAATTCTCGCTTCTACGAGGTGCAGGATTATCTGTCTCTGACGGAGCACTTTTATCCGGTTTGCCCTCTGATGATGAGCGAGATCACCTGGAACAAGCTGAGCCCGGAGCAGCAGGTCATCGTGGAGGATGCCCTGAGGAAATCTGTGGACTACGAGAGAGAGCTGGCGGGACAGGAGCTGGAGACGATCGTGGCGGATCTGACAGATGCAGGCATGGTGGTGAATGAGGTGGACAAGGCTCCGTTTATCGAGGCGGTCCAGCCGGTTTACGAGGAGTACAGAGGGCAGTTCGGAGAAATCATTGACAAGATCCAGGCGGCTGCCAAGGAATAAGGCTGAAAAACAGGAAAGAAGGGGAAGCGATGAAAGACGCGGTAAAAAGAATTGACAGGGCGATCAATGGCCTCCTGGGGATCGCGGTGATCGCCATGCTGGCTGTGATGTCGGCGGTTGTATTTGCCCAGGTGGTGTTTCGCCTGGTCCACGCCTCCATCCCGTGGAGCGAGGAGCTGTCCAAGTATCTGCTCATCTGGTGCACATTTCTGGGCTCTGCCCTGGGAGTGAGAAAGGGGTCCCTGGTTGGCCTGGAACTTTTGTTCATGATTTTGCCGAAAAAGGCGATCAAACCGCTGACGGCGGTGATCAACCTGGCGGCTGCGGTGCTTCTGGTGTTTTTGATGGTCATTGGGTTCCGAACGGCCGCGCAGGTGTGGGCGCAGACGACCCCCATCCTGAAAATGTCCATGGGACTGATGTATGCGTCCATCCCGGTGGGAGCCCTGTTTATGCTCATCAACACAGGCATCTCCACGTATCTGAACTTTTGTGAGGAGGATGAAAAAGAATGACGGCGGTATTATTTATCAGTATGGTGATACTCCTGATTTTGGGAGTTCCGATTGCTTTCGTACTGGTGGGGTCATCCGCACTGGCCTTAGTCGCGGACGGCGGAACCAATCTTTCTATTATTATACAGAGAATGTTTTCAGGCACAGGAAGCTTCACTCTGCTGGCGATTCCCTTCTTTGTGCTTGCGGGAAATCTGATGAGTGCCGGAGGAATCTCCCGGAGGCTGGTAAATCTCTGCAACAGCTTTCTCGGCCACATTCCCGGCGGGCTTGCCATGGTTGCGGTGGCCACCTGCGCATTCTTCGCGGCGATTTCCGGCTCCAGCGCCGCCACGGCGGCGGCTGTGGGGGCGATTATCATCCCGGAAATGCTGAAGCATAAGTATGACCGCAATTTCGCGGCGGCCACCATCGCTTCCTCGGCGGAGTTGGGGGTTATCATTCCCCCGAGCATCGGGCTGATTCAGTACGGCGTGGCGGCGGAGCAGTCCATCGGAGAGCTGTTCATGGCCGGTTTCCTGCCTGGATTGTTTATCTGCGCCACCTTGATGGCTGTGGCGCACATACTCGCAAAGAAACAGGGCTTTATCCCCACTGAGAAGAGCACGGGGGCGGAGAAGGTACAGTCCTTCAAGGAGGCAATTCTGGCGATCCTCATGCCGGTGATTATTCTGGGCGGAATCTACAGCGGCTTTTTCACTCCCACGGAGGCCGCAGTGGTGGCTGTGTTTTACGGCCTGGTGGTAGGCGTGTTCGTGTACCGGGAGATCAAGATCCAGGATCTTGGCAAGATCTTTTACGACTCTGTGATCACCATGGCGACGGTCTGCCTCATTATGTCCGCCTCCACCATTTTTGGATGGATTTTGGCCAGGGAGCAGGTGCCCCAGGCGCTGGCGCAGACATTCCTCAGCATTTCCAGCAGCAAGTACGTATTCTTGATTCTGATCAATATCATGCTTCTGATTGTGGGATGCTTCTGTGAGGCGGGTGCTGCGATGGTAATCCTGGCTCCGCTGCTGGCCCCCATCGCGCAGACGCTGGGAATCGACCTGATCCATTTTGGAATCATCATGATGACGAATCTGGCGATTGGAATGATGACGCCTCCCGTGGGCGTGAACCTCTATGTGGTGTGCGACAGCGCCAAGGTTAAGATTGAGGGGATGATGAAATATCTGATGATTTACTTTGGAGTGCTGGTGGTTGACCTGATGATCGTGACCTTTGTCCCGCCGCTGTCCCTGCTCATTCCAGGGCTGTTTCAATAAAGGAGGAACCGCGTGAAGATTACAGATATTCAGACCATTCAATTGACATATCCGTACACATCCTATATCGCAGACGGATGCTCACCCTGCTTCGGCAGGGGAGCGCTCCTGGTCCAGGTGGAGACGGATGAGGGCATCTCCGGTTTGGGAGAATGCGCCACCTTCGGCGCGTCCATGAGCGCCATGGCGGATGTCGTGGAGAGACAGCTGAAAGGGCTTCTGCTGGGAAAGAATCCCCTGGATATAGAGTACCTGTGGGAGACGATGGTGTGGAGCAATTTTGCCAACGGCCGCAGAGGGATTGTGATGGGGGCGATCAGCGGCATCGATATCGCCCTGTGGGATATACTGGGGAAGGCGGCCAATCTCCCCCTGTACCGCCTCCTGGGCGCCAATCGCGACCGCGTCAGGGGATACGCCAGCGGAGGCTTCTACGGCCCGGAAAAATCGGTGGACGATTTAAAGCGTGAGATGGAAGGCTATGTGAAAAGAGGATACAGCGCGTTCAAAATGAAAATCGGACGCCGGCTGAACAGCACACAGACCCCCCACCGGTATGTGAGAAAGGGAGATTTCCTGTACTCATTTGAGCAGGATATGGAACGGGTGCGGGCAGTGAGAGAGACCATCGGAGACGAGGGGATCCTGATGCTGGACATGAACGGCACCTGGGAGAAGGACGAGGTCCTGGCTGCGGAGCCATATTTTGATGAGTACAAAATATACTGGATCGAGGAGCCGATCCGCTCCGATGACGTGGACGGGTACCGGGAAATCGCCTCCGCCCTCAAGCACACCCGCGTGGCGGGCTGCGAGGAGGAGCAGGGGCTGACGCGATACAGAGAGCTCGTGGAAAAGGGCGCACTGGATGTGGTACAGGCCAACCTGGGGTGGAGCGGAGGCTTCACGGAGTGCAGGCGCATCGCGGCCCTCGCCCAGGCCCATCATCGCCTGTTCACCCCTCACACGTTTTTCTCCGCAGTTCTGACGGCGGCCAATGTCCACTTTGCCGCCTCCCTGCCGAACGTGCCCTTCATAGAATCGGAGGAAAATGCCAATCCTCTGCGCACAGAGCTTTTGAGGGAACCCCTCCAGTGCGACGGGGAGATGAATTACTTGGTTCCCCAGAAGCCCGGTTTGGGCATTGAACTGAATATGGATGTGGTGAATCAATATCGGGTAAGGTAAAGCGGTGCTGCCCTGCCGATTCGATCTCCGGGAGGGCCTTCGTGGGGCATCCCGGGGATCTCTTTTTTCGGCCGAGATGTGCACTTCGCGCCCAAGCGCACGCTTTTATATAAAATAAAAAAATTCAAAAAAGTTGTTGACATTTGAAATGGGTTCTGCTATTATAATCTTCGCCCGCTGAAAAGCGGGCAGGAAAAAAGAAGAAATCAAAAAAAATTCTTCAAAAAAATAAAAAAAGTTGTTGACAAAGCGAACGACTTGTGATAACATAAGAGAGTTGCTGCTGAGACAACAACAAAGCCCAGAACCTTGAAAATTGAAGATTAAACAGTATGTAAAACCCTGAAAATTCTAAGAACAAGAAGGTCTGGTTTGGACCTTGGGTTCGAGAAGAATTCAGAACGAAACCAAGTAAATGGATATGGTTGAAAATTAGCCAAGCGAAATTTTGAACCGATCAAACAGGAGACTGGCAAGGAAACGCCTCATCACTAAACTCGTGGGAGACCTCGTCAAGTGATGAGCCGTATGTTTCGACT
>DXEU01000160.1 GCA_019114845.1 Candidatus Lachnoclostridium stercoripullorum
TCCACCAGCTTTTTCAGCCACTCCCTGTCCGTCTCGCGGTTCCAGAAATAGCGGTACAGTTCCCGGGATCGGTCGTCCGTCTCCCCGGTTCTCCCCTCCCGCAGCATCCCTGCGATGGCGTGTTTTCCCTCCTGGGGGGACATAATCCTCCGCTCCTGTGCGGCATCCCTGCAAGCCAGATCCGGAAAAAGCTTCTCCACCTCCCGCACCAGGCTGGAGGGCCGCAGACTCTTCCCCGCCCCGTCCATGGACGCAAACGAGAGAATCAAATACTCCTCCGGGCGCGAGAGAGCCAGATACAGATAAAACCGCTGAAGGAATCCCTCCTTCCTGGCGGTGGGGGCAAGCTCCATCCGGTTGGCTTCCAGGAACTCTCTGTCGGTCTCCGACAAGATCCCGCCGTTTTCCCGTCTCACGGGGACAACGCCGTCGTTCACCCCCACAAAGAACAGGGCGCGGATATGGTTCAGCCGGGTCCGGGTGATATCTCCCACCACCACCCGGTCCACAGTGGCCGGGATCACACCCACCTGTATCTCGCCGAAGCCGGCGTCCAGAATCTCCCCGAACTCCCGGATGCCCGCCTTCTCATCCCCCAGAAGGGCGGCCAGCCGGTCAAACATCTCCATCACCAGGCCGTACACCTGGCTGTACTCGTCCGCCAGCTGATACTCCCCCTGCTCCCGGAAGTGCTCACTCCAGGCCAGGATCTTCCTCTCCGCCTCCATCTCCGTGAGGAAATTCACCAGGGCCTCCGTCATGGACCGCATGGTTCTGTCCTTTTCCCGCAGCCCCTCCCGCAGCCTGGCGAGTGGAGCCGTCACCTTCTCCCGGAACGCGTTCAGCTCCTCCAAATTGAGATTCCTGCCGCCCCGGTACACCAGCTCCCACGGCGTTTCCCAGCGCTTCCACCCGCGGATGCCCAGAGCCAGGCAGTAGTTCTCCGCCCGGTCGCACATCTCCCTCTGCTCTGGCTCCACCGCCAGACCGCTTTTCAGATAGCGGAACATCCCCTCATAGGAACAGTCGCTGCGCACCACCTCCAGAGCCGCCCGGATAAACTCCACCAAGGGATTTTCCAGGATACTCTTCTTCACGTCCAGGAAGCAGGGAATCCCCTTCTCCTCAAACTGAAAGGCCGCCTCCTTCCCATATCTCTCCAGATCCCCGGTGACCACGGCGATCTCCCGGTAGCGCAGTCCCTGCTCCCGCACCAAGGACTCAATGCGGCCCGCCACAAACTGAATCTCCTCCCTGGGATTTAAGGCGCGGTACAGGAAAATGTTCTCCGGCTGGCCGCTGCGGAATGCCCGGGAGTAGCGGTACAGCTTCTGCTCCAGGAAATCCAGTTCCCCGCTCTTAAATCGTGGATAAGGCCTTCTCTCCAGCCAGCAATCCCTCTCCTGGGGTACATGGTTGGCAGCCGCCAGGGCGCTCAGGCGGCAGACCGTCTCCTTACTCATATAGAAGAGATTCTGCACCCCGCTCCTCTCGTAGGGCTTTGCAGAGCGCTCCACCGTCACCGCCACCTTCACATCCCTGCAGCACACCAGCATCTGCTCCAGCAGCCGGTACTGCACCGGCGTGAAGCCGGTATAGCCGTCCAGCACCACCGTGCTCCCCCGCATCCGCTCTGATCTGGGAAACACACGGCAGAGCTCCCCCAGCAATTCCTCGGCCGTGATAAACTTCTCCCGGATGTACTCCTGAAACCCTTCGTACAGGACCCCCAGATCCCGCAGCTTCGCCTTCAGGAGCTGGCTGGAGGCGCAGGTCTCCATCTCCCGGAGCTGTTCCAGGGAAATCCCGTACTGATAGAGCTCTGACACCATGGATTTCAGCTGTCCGATGAACCCGGCCTTGCCCAGGTGACCGCGGAAAATCCCCAGATCCCGCCCGCGGATGGCGGCGACCTTGCGCAGAATCATGGATTTCCCCATATCGTCCAGCACCGCCGGGTTCACCACCGCCAACTCCTCAAACACCCGGTAAGCCAGCCGTTCAAAGCTGACGATATCGATATTCATCGTCCCCCTCCTGGGATGGAGGGATACGATCTCCTTCTGGGTCTGCATGGTGAACTGCTCCGGGACGATCAGCACAAACTGCTGTCCCGGCCTTCTCTCCGACTCCTCAATCAGCCTTTCGTATAAAAAACGGGTCTTCCCGGCCCCCGATCCTCCCATGATAAACTGAAGCGCCATCCTGTCTGCCTCCTCTGGTTTTGATACGAACATTTGTTCTGTTATTGTAACACACTGGAGACTCATTTACAATTCCTTTTTTACTTTTTCATAATCCTTTTTCCACCCACATAGGCTGTATCAAACCCATCCGGAGGTCTTTTTTATGAGCTCCAAAACAAAAATCGTGGTGCTGCGGATGAAGGAGATCATCTACACCGGCATTTTCCTTCTCCTGGGCATCCTGCTGATCTCCCTCTTCCTGTTCATGTTCCGCCCGGGGAAAAAGGATTCTCCGGCATCCTCTGACCAGGTCAAATCTCTGTACACGCCCGGGGTCTACACCTCCTCCATCCGCCTGGGAAATGAGCAGGTGGATGTGCAGGTGTCCGTGGACAGTGATCACATCAACTCCATCGATCTGGTGCCCTTAAACGAAGCCGTGACCACCATGTACCCCCTGGTGCAGCCGGCTCTGGACGATCTGGCAGAGCAGATCTGCGCCTCCCAGTCCACGGAAAATCTCTCCTACGCCAGCGACAGCCGGTATACTTCCATGGCATTGTTAAATGCCATCAATAATGCTTTACAAAAGGCGGAAAAGTAAATATAATGAGACCGGTAACCTACTAAACTATATTGCGTACATTTGGGGATGAATTATGAGCAGACAAAAGAGTATGGAACGTGCCGCAGTCAATCGGCACAGCATCACAGAGGGAGTGATCTGGCAGCAGCTTCTTCTATTCTTCTTCCCGATCCTGTTCGGGACCTTTTTTCAGCAGCTTTACAACACCGTCGACGCGGTGGTGGTAGGCCAGTATGTGGGCACGGAGGCCCTGGCGGCTGTGGGCGGAACCACCGGCACCCTGGTAAACCTGTTCGTCGGCTTTTTCACCGGCCTGGCATCCGGCGCCACCGTCACCATCTCCCAGTTTTTCGGCGCCAAGCAAGATGAGATGGTGAGCCAGGCGGTCCACACAGCCATCGCCTTCTCCATCGCTGTGGGCGCGGGCATGATGGTGATCGGACTCTTCGGAGCTCCCTACGCCCTGAAGGCCATGGGCACTCCCGACTCTGTCATGGACTATGCCACCACCTATCTGCGGATTTATTTTATCGGAATCATTCCGAACCTGATCTACAACATGGGAGCCGGTATCCTCCGAGCCATCGGGGACTCCAGGCGGCCGCTCTTTTTCCTGATCGCGGGCTGCTTTACCAACATTGTGCTGGATCTCCTGTTCGTAGTGAAATTCAACATGGAGGTGGCAGGTGCCGCCTGGGCAACTATCATCTCCCAGGCCGTCAGCGCCGCCCTGGTGCTTCTGGTGCTGACCAGAACCTCCGAATCCTACAAGCTGCACATAAAAAAGCTGCGCCTGGACGGATTTCTAGTTCGCCGGATCGTGGAAATCGGCCTGCCCGCCGGACTGCAGTCCGTCATGTACAATATTTCCAACATTATCATTCAGTCCAGCGTGAACACCCTGGGGACCACCACCATCGCCGCATACACGGCCTACTCCAAGATTGACAGCCTGTTCTGGATGATTATGAGCGCCTTCGGAATCTCCATCACCACATTCGTGGGCCAGAACTACGGGGCAAACCAGCCCAAGAGGGTGAAGAAGGGAGTTCGGGTCTGCCTGGGAATGACCTTTGTCACCACCATCTTCCTCTCCCTGGTGCTCTATTTCTTCGGAGTGTATATTTTCCGCCTGTTCTCCACCGATGAGGCGGTAATCGCCAACGGACTGGACATTCTCCACTTTATGGTGCCCATGTTCTTCACCTACATCCTGATCGAGATCTACTCCGGAGCTCTGCGGGGAATCGGCGACTGCTGGATTCCCATGCTGCTCACCTGCCTGGGTGTCTGTGTGCTGAGGATCACCTGGGTGATCATCGCCGTCCCCTTCAACCGGACCATGATCACCATCCTGATCAGCTACCCCCTCTCCTGGGCGACCACATCCGTGGCATTCTTCATCTACTACCATTTCTTCAGCCGTCTGGGCCGGAAGCGGATTCCCGTCAACACGGACGCTGGATGGTAAAATACAAGCGCGTACGAAAACGGCGGAACTGCATCCTGTGCAGCTCCGCCGTCCTTATTCCTCACATTTCACATCTCAGCCCAGCATCTGCTCTTTCTTGGAGAGAATGGCCTCCGCCGCCGCGCACGCGGGGCAGTCGCAGTACTTCGCGCCGGCCGCCTTGATCTCCTTGCCGTGAGCCGCCACCTCTTTGGTCTTCTCCGGTCCGAACACCTGAGCGCCCGCCTCGGACTCTGCAAATGCGATCAATCCATCCACCGGCATGATGTCAGCTTCCAGCTCTTCGATGTACTTTTTCGTCATCTCAGCCTCTTTGTCCGTTCCGACTGCGTCCAGCCATGCCTGGGCAGCCTCCTTCAATCCCGCGTAGCAGGAAGCGGCATTCATTAAATCGTGGGTCTTCCCCTGAACCAATGTTAAAATTTCTTTCTCCATAACGGATTCCCCTCTTTCTTCTGAAATCTAACTTTATTCTAGCACAGTTTTCCTCTGTCTTCAAGACGGATTTGACCGTCAGCCCTGCACCCAGGCCCCATCGCTGCCCACGGTATACCCGTCCGGCGTCACGGTGTCCGTGAGCATGGCGCCGTCCGCACCGCAGTAGTACCACACGTCATTCCACAGGATCCAGCCCGTGCGCATGTAGCCGTACTCGTTGAAATTGTACCATTTTCCGTCGATCTGCTGCCAACAAGACGTGGGATAGCTCTGATCCGCGTTCTGATACCACCAGCCCTTCTCGTTCTGCACCCATCTGGCCGCAGCGTTGGGATCCCCGGGACCTCCGCTGCTGTTCCCATAATAGCTGTACTCCGGCATGGACCCGATGTCTGCCCAGCTGATGTTCCAGGGCTCTGAAGTCTCCCACTCGCCCCGGTTTCCCTCCTCATCCACTGCGCGGACCTGGAAGGTGTAGCTGCCGCTCATCATCGCCCCGGGGAAATTGCAGCTGGTGCCGTAGACTGTTCTCGCGTCGGCGATGGGGGCCCCGTTCATATAGAGACGCACCTCATAGCTGGAGGCATCCGCCGCGCCGGTCCAGCTGGCGCTTCCGCTGTCCACGTCCCAGGTCAGGTTGGAGACGTCCAGCCCGTTTTCCGCAGCCAATCCGGGAAAGGAGGCCGCAGCGGCCATCCCCAGAGCCAACATCCATGTGCGTATATGATTCCATCTCATTCTCATATCCTCCTCAGTAATCTCGCTGTTTCCATGTAAGCGCCTACGTGGAGTATATCACAAATGGGAGAGGAACCTGCGACTTTTTTATTAAGAAATGTGGTCAATTTTATTGCAGCACCCCAAATTCTGACAAAAGGACAACTTTTTTTCTTGACTTCAAGTCAGCTTTAAGGTCTATACTATATCCATCAAGGAGATGATTCTGATGACAATCAAAGAAGTGAGCGAAAAATATGACATTCCCCAGGGGACCCTGCGCTACTACGAGAAGGTGGGACTGATTCCCCGCGTGACCAGAAGTTCCGGGGGGATCCGCAACTATCAGGAGAGCGATCTGGGCTGGGTGGAGCTGGCCAAATGCATGCGCAGCGCCGGCCTGTCCGTGGAGGTGCTGCTGGAATATGTCCAGCTGTATCAGCAGGGGGATTCCACCATCTCCAAGCGTCTGGATCTCCTCAAGGACCAGAGGGACACTCTCCTAAAGCAGAAGGAGCAGATCGAGACGGCTCTGGACCGGCTGGACTACAAGATTTCCCGCTATGAGGAGGCCGCAAAGACCGGCAAACTCAGCTGGGACTGACCAAACGGCAATGGGAGAAGGGGAAGCGGCTGCATCCGGCGGACGCTTCCCCTTCTCCATCTGCATCATCATGTCCGTTCGTCCATATCAGTTCGCCGATGCGCTGGAGATATCGGTCCCAAAATACTTCTCGGACAGCTGGGACAGCTCTCCAGACTCCCTCATCTCATCCAGAATGCCGTTCACAGCCTCCCGCAGGCTAGCCGTCTCCTCCCCCTTGCGGAAAGGAATTCCCACCTCCGAGGCATCGTCCGCCAGCACAGCGATCTTGATATCCGCATCTGGGTGGGCCTTCATGTAGTCGTAGTAGGTCACCTCGGAGTTTAAGGTGGCGTCAATCCGGCCGCTGAGCAGCAGTTCAAAAGTCTGATTCAGATCGTCCACGCCCGTCACTTCCGCCCCGTACGCTTCCGCCGTCTCCGCATAAGTGCTGGAGATGGTGTTGGCCGTATGCTTCCCCTCCAGATCCTCCATGGACTGGATATCCTGGTTATCCCCGCGGACAATCACCGCCATGCGGTTGTAGGCATAGGGATCCGAAAAATCATATGCATTCTGACGTTCTTCCGTGATGTCCACGCCGTTGATCATCATGTCGTAGCGCCCGGCATCCAGGCCAGCCAGAAGGCCGTCCCACTCTCCTTCCACAAACTCTGCCTCCACACCTAAGCCTTCCGCGATGCGCTGGCCCACTTCCACATCATAACCCACCAGCTGGTCATCCTCGTCGTGGTACGTCCATGGCGCCCAGGTTCCCTCCATGGCGATGGTCACTGATCCTTTTTCCTGAATCTGCGCCAGCAGGTCCTGGCCCGCCTCCCCGGCCGCATTCTGAGAGCCGCCAGCGGCATTCTCCTCGCCCGCCTGGGCCTGACCGCCGTCCTGGGAGCAGCCGCTCACGGCCGCTCCGCCCAGCACCGCCGCCGTCAAAGCCATCACCGCTATCCAATCTCTTCTTCTCATCTCTCAACCTCTCCTTTGAATACTATTTTTACTCAAATTACACCGCTCAGAGTCCTCAGAAAAGCTCTCGTCCGCTCCTCTCTGGGATTGGCAAAAAACTCCTTTGAGGAACCGGACTCCACCACCGCTCCATCCTCCATAAAGACGACCTTGTTGGACACATTCTTCGCAAAATTCATCTCATGGGTCACCACCAGCATGGTCATCCCCTCATCTGCCAGCTGCCGCATCACCGACAGCACCTCCCCGGTCAGCTCCGGGTCCAGAGCCGACGTTGGCTCGTCGAAATAGATGATCTCCGGGCTGGTGGCCAGCGCTCTGGCGATGGCCACCCTCTGCTGCTGGCCCCCGGACAGCTGATTGGGATAATGATCGCTGCGGTCGGAAAGTCCCACCTTTTTCAGCGCCTGCTCCGCAATCTCCATCGCCTGGGCCTTCGGCATCTTTCTGGCGATGATCAGTCCCTCCGTCACATTCTCCAGCGCCGTCTTGTTGCGGAAAAGATTGTAATTTTGAAATACAAAAGCCGTCTTCTTTCTCAGCCTGGCGATATCCTTCCTGGAAATCCCGTTCATGGAAAAATGCTCCCCGTCAAAGACCATCTCTCCCTCGTCAGCCGTCTCCAGAAAATTGATGCACCGCAGGAGCGTAGTCTTTCCCGAGCCGCTGGGGCCCAAAATGGCCACCACGTCTCCCTGGTCCACCGTCAGGTCCACGCCCTTTAAAACTTCCAGGCGATGGAAGGATTTTCTAACATTTTTACTTCCAGCATCTCCTCCGCCTCCTCACGCACATACCCGCATATGCTTCTCCACCAGCCTCTGCACCTTGGTGAGCACCGTGCAGAAAATCAGGTAAACCACGCCCACTTCTATGTAGAGAGCCAGGGGTTCATAGGTTCTTGCCACAATTCTCTGGGTCACCATGAACATCTCCGTCACCGTGATATTGGCCGCCAGGGAGGTGTCCTTCACCATAGCGATGAGAGAATTGGAGAGGGAGGGAAAAGCGATGCGCAGAGCCTGGGGCAGAATGATGCGCCGCATCACCTGCAGATAGGACATTCCCACGCACTGCCCCGCCTCCATCTGCCCCGGCGGCACGGATTCCAGGGCGGCCCGCACCGTCTCCGAGCAGTAAGCCCCCTCATTCAGGGAGAATACCAGAACCGCCGCCGGAAAGGGATCAATCAGGATCCCCACGTTGGGCAGCCCGTAGAACACCACAAACAGCTGCACCAGCAGGGGCGTCCCCCTCACCACCCACACATAGAAGCGAGCGATCTGTTTCAGCACCCGAATATTGGCAAACTGCACCAGCGCCACCGCGATGGCGATCACCATCGCCAGGGCGAAGGAGATTGCCGTGAGGGGGATGGTCATGGTCAGCCCCGGGAGAAGGATCTTCCAGAAGGAATCCGCCAGAAGGGCCCACAGCTCCGGATTCAGCATGAAAAACACCTCCCATCTTCATTCTCAAAAAATATGTCTGTCATTCGATCTCATTCCTCTGTTTTTATCTGTATTCAGTATATAGAAGCTGTTCAAAATTTCAAATACTTATATCAAATGCATATCCATAGCTAAAACGTATACTAAATGACCATGGCGTGCTCCAGCCACTTTTCCCGGAGAAGGCGCACTAAGAACAGCAGCCCTCGCACGCACAGTTCCCCGCACATGGCAAGCCACACACCCGTCAGCCCAAGGCGAGGCGCCAGAATGGTGGCCGCTGTGATGCGGACTCCCCACATGCTGGTCAGGTTCAGCAGGCTGGGGACAAAGGTGTCCCCGGCTCCCCGCAGAGCCCCTGCCGCCGCGATGGACACCGCGTAGAGCGGCTCGGCAAAGGCTTCAATCCGCAGAACCCGCACCCCCAGCTCCCGCACCGCCGGATCCGGCGTCAGCATGGCGAACACCAGAGGGGCGGCGAAAAACATCACCAGCGCCATGGCCGCCATCAGGATCACGGCCAGAAGGACGGACAGCCTGGCATACCGCCTTGCCAGATCCTTCCTCTTGGCTCCCAGGCTCTGTCCCACCAGGGTCGTCGCAGCCGCAGCAATTCCGTATCCCGGGAGATAGCAGAGGCTCTCCGCCGTCACCGCCAGGGAATTGGCGGCGATGGAGACCGTCCCCAGGGGAGCCACGATGCGGGTGGAGGCGATCTGTGCCCCGCAGAGCACCGTGTGTTCAAAGGCCATGGGCAGAGCGATCTTGGCCGCAGCAGACGCGCACTGAGGCGTCAGCTTCCAGCTGCCTCTCCCGGTCAGCCTCAGCATCGGGGAGCGCACGGACACCGCAAATACCATCAGCGCCGCCGTCACCCATTCCGCCAAAGCCGTGCCCAGGGCAGCTCCCGCCACTCCCATGTCGGCCCCGGGAATGGTGATTCCCAGGAACGGAAGGTGGTGATCCGGAAAAATCAGCAGCCAGTTAAAAATCACATCCAGCCCGCACATGGCCGCATTCAGGATGCTGGGCGTCTTCATATTTCCGCTGCACTGGAGCATACTCCCGGAGAGCTGACGCAGCTGAACCGCCGGGAGCGCACAGGCGTAGATGAAGAAATAGCTGCTGGCGTCCGCCCGCAGGTTCTCCTCTCCTCCCAGCCAGGCCGGCAGCCATCCGCTGATGGACACCCCTACCGCACACAGGAGGAGTCCCACCACAATCGCTGTGGAAAATGCCTGGCGAAGGACGTGCTTCGCCTCCTCCTGCCGCTCCGCCCCGATCAGGTGTGCTGCCTGCACCGAAAAGCCGGTGGCCACGGAAATGCAGAGTCCGCCCATAAGCCAGGTGGAGGTGGACACCAGGCCGATGGAGGCGGATGCCTTCGCCCCCAAGCTCCCCACCATGGCCGCGTCAATATACTGCATCGCCATGGAGCTGATCTCCGCCAAGATCGCCGGTATGCTCAGGCTGATCACCCTCTCCAGCTGTCTTCTGAGATCGGATCTCTGTCTGGAAGCGGCTGTCATAGAATTCTCACTCAACGGTATATCCTCCCTTTGAAACAGGTGTTAAAAGGAGGACTGCAGGATACCAGAATCTTTCCGCAGCCCTCCGCTGTTATTTTACAGACATTTGCTCCATCCGCAGCTCTTGCAGAGATTGCAGCCTCCCTCAAAAACCAGAGGTTCCCCGCACTCCGGGCACACCATGGATGTGGGAACTGCCTTCACGGTCTTCACCGCCTTGGGCTTCGGCGCCTTTGGCGCAGGTCCCGGCTCTCCCTTTCTCCTGCTTGCCAGCTCCGCCTGCACCTCGTTGTACATATCCAGGAGCGCATTTCCCACGGCCATGGGACAGCAGGACCCCTTGCTGGTGTCCTCCCTGGTCGCCCTGCGAACCGTGTAGGACGGACAGGCGCCGGTGGAATTCAGCTGATCGATGATCGTGTAGATGTCGATTCCGCCCCTGGCACTGATGGAGATCATCCTGGAGAGGCCGATCATGAAATTGTTGCAGCCGCCGGTGGATCCCTTGCTCAGGTAGGATTCCAGCAGCGCCCCTGTGTACGGGTCAAACAGGGCGATGCAGTGCAGACTGCCGCAGCCGGTGATCAGCTTCCGCTTCTTGCCGATCACATCGTCATTGACCTGAATGATCTCTCCCCGCTTCAGTCCCTCTCCGGCCACAGCTCCCTTCTGCTTCTTCTCCTCCTCCGGGGTGAGAATTCCCACGCGCTTGCAGCCGTCGCGGAATATGGTGATCCCCTTCAGCCCCTTCTCGTAGGCGTACAGGTAAAGGCTCTCCGTCTCCTCCACGGTGAACTGGTTGGGGACATTGACGGTGGAACTGATGGACGCGTCAATATGCTTCTGCCAGATCGACTGCATATCGATTCTCTGGCGATAATCCAGGGTCATAGCCGTGACAAAATAGTCCGGCAGCATGGAGTCATCCGTCAGCTTGTGGTCCTTCATGTAGGAATCTACGATCTTGGTATACACCTTGTAGTAGACGTCCTTTCCGTGAAGGGACTCCGTCTTCCTCACGTAGTAATTGGCGAAGACCGGCTCAATCCCGCCGGAGATCCCCAGCATGGTGGAGAGGGTTCCCGTGGGGGCGATGGTCAGCAGCTGAGAATTGTGCAGACCATACTTTTTCACCAGCTCCTTGGTGGGAGCGGAGGTGTTGGCCTCAAAATAGGGCGTCTCCATCACCGCATTGATGTTGCATTTGGGGAACATTCCCTGCTCCTTCGCCAGCACAGCGGAGGCCGCGATCGCCGTGTCCGCCATGGCGAAGCCGATGCGGTCGCAGAGTTCCTGGGACTCTGCATCCCCGTAAGGAAGCCCCATCTTGATCAGCATGTCCGCCAGGCCCATGATTCCAAGGCCGATCTGCCTCCAGTCGCGGACGCTCTCCCGCTGCTCCTCCAGGGGATGGAGCGGCATTCCCTCGTCCAGCACCTCATTGAGAGCCCGCACGCACTCCCGCACGCACTGCTTAAAGCCGTCAAAGTCGAAGGCCGCCGAGGAGGTAAAAGGCTCCGTCACGAACTCCGCCAGGTTGATGCTGCCCAGCAGACAGCTTCCTCCCGCCGGCAGAGGTTCCTCCGCACAGGGGTTGACCCCCGCGTAGGAGAATCCCTCCGTCCTGCTCAGAAGATTCCACTCCTTCACCCGGTCCCAGAACAGGGCGCCGGGTTCCGCATAATCCCAGTTGGTCTCTGCGATGTGGTGGAACATCTCCCTGGCGTTGACCTCCCGCTCGATCTTCTCCCCTGTGGCCTCCCTGGTAAAATGCAGGCGGAATGTGCCGTTTTTCTTCACCGCCTCCATAAACTCCCTGGAGATACGCACGGAAATGTTCGCCTTGGTCACTTTATTTAAGTCGGTCTTGATGTCGATAAAATTCGTCACGTCCGGATGAGAGCAGTCGATGGAAATCATCAGAGCACCCCGGCGTCCATTCTGTCCGATGAGTTCCGTCACCAGAGAGTACAGGTCCATGAAGGACACAGCACCTGATGTCTCCTTGGCCGCATTGTTGATCCTCGCACCTCTGGGGCTTAAAAGGGAGATGTCGATGCCGCAGCCGCCCCCATAGCTGTAGGTGCGGGCCAGCTTCTTGGCGCACTCGAAAATGCTCTCAATCTCATCCTGGGGCGGCTCGATCACATAGCAGTTGGAGAGGGTGATCTTCCTTCCCACATACTCCAGCCCCCGATTGGCCAGGATACGGCCGCCAAATAAAAACTTCTTCTCCCGGATCAGCTGTGCGATCTTTTCGTTTCCGCCGCTGATGCGGGTCAGCCACTGCTCAAAATTTTCCTCTTTATAGCAATACTTTCTCTTCCAGATATCAATTCCCAGCTGATTGTCTTTCCCCAGCCACTCTTCAATTTCCATAATCCACGCCTCCAAACGCTATATATAGTACCGAACAACATCATACCACTCCATATAATGCATT